>CAZCXP010000019.1:0-24576 GCA_964502665.1 uncultured Dehalococcoidia bacterium
ATTATAAGGGCTACAAGATTCCTACCGCGGCATGGATGATACTTTATGGAGAAAATGACCCGGTTTATCAGACACTAAAGGAGGTCGAGGCTCCCGAGATCGAAACGGTCCACACCGGGCCGGTGCCACAAATATACAGACTTGCTGGCAAGGACCATGAGATGAAGGGGAAGGGTGCGCTCAGAGACATGATTTCATGGGCGAGCAAGGATAAGGATGAAGCAGATAAAGTAATGACTGCACTAAAAAGAGCTATTCTATGGTATGAGCCCCCGGATACGATAACCTTTCACGATTGGCTGCTTCAGTATACCGACAGCAAAACGGTGCGTGATCTGTTTCAGTGTCTGGTTGCGGCTTGGGCTGGCGCCAATTCATGGGAACTCACTGCTGGACAGTGGGTCAGGGTTCTAAAGGGAATGACGCTTGGCGGTAACCCTTTTATACTTAAGAATGGGGTGAAAGATGTCATAGACGCCCTGGAGAAAGTAATCAGGGATAATAATGGTGAAATCTTCACTAAGACAGCGGCAAGGAGGATTATTGTTGAGGATGGGATGGCGAGGGGTGTTGCCGCTGAGAGGGACGGAGAGGAACTGGAAGTTGAAGCAAAGATGGTGATTAGCAATGTCGGCCCCAAAAGAACGATCGGGCTGGGAGGGGAGGATAATTTTGATCTAGGGTATCTGAAGGAGGTGAGGGAACGGGTTAGGCCGGCGGCAGGAATAGACTACATGATAATAAGTGATGAGCCGTTGCTGGATCCGCCCACTGTACTTTTCACCGCAGATACTCGAAGACTCGAGTGTTTCGTAGGAGAGCGTACTCCCGAGGGCAAATATGTGGTGCGTACCGCTTCCGTGCCCCAGTCTACCATACTGTACTCTCCCACGAAGGAATACGACATATTTCTACGAGACTTGAAGGAGACCTTTCCCAATCTCGAGAAGTGTGGTGGCAGAATACTAATAGCCCGGAACTTCTGCGGCGAGTGGCCGTTTTACCGGACCTGGCCAGGGGATTGTATCGGCCAGAAAACTTCAATTGAGAATCTATATAATGTTGGGGATGCGGTGATTCCAGGGGGCTGGGTTGGCGGCAGCGGAGCTGCCGAAAGCGCCAAAGTAGTGGTGGAAGACATTAAGGCAAGGGTGAAGCCAGGCTAAGATGCTGAGGTGGGGCTGATGCAGCACAGCTTGCCCGGGTGGGGCCAATTCATTTCACTTACCCCACCCTCTTAGTAGATGACCTTTTCCCCCACCAGCTGGTCGAAGTTGGCTTGTGACATTCCCAGCAGTTGTTTGAAGACATATTCGTTGTCTTGGCCCAGTACAGGCCCGCTGCCGCGAATCCCTCCCGGCGTCTCGCTGAGCTTCCAGGGAATGCCGTAAAGTGTCTCGGTGCCGCTCTTGGGGTGATCGACCTCTATGAAGATCTCCCTCTCACGAAAGTGAGGGTCATGATACTGCTCCTTGGATATCATGAAGGGAGCAGCCGCTACCCCCGACTTCTGGAGGATTTCAGTCACATCGTGAGGGGTATAGTTGGCAGTCCACCGGCCTACTAATTCGTCCAGGGCATCACGATTGATCAGTCTATTGTATCCATCTCTAAATCTCCCATCTTTGGTCCAGGGTGGGGATCCTATGGCCCGGCAGAAGTTGTGCCACTCCTCGTCTGTCTTGATAGCAATAGAGACCCATCCTTGCTCACCCTTGCACGGGTAGTAACCGTGGGGGGCCATATTGGCGTCGCGATTGCCCGTAGGCCCTTGAACCCGCCCGTTCATGATATAGTCCATAAGCGGTTCGCCAAGGAGGGATGTTACAGCCTCCCACTCAGAGATGTCTATGTACTGGCCCTCGCCGGTCCGGTTGCGATGAATCAGGGCGATGAGGACAGCAAGGGCCCCGTGTGTGGCAGCCACATGGTCTCCAAAAGCGAACATCGTTCCGCATGGTACCGATTCGTCGGGGTAGCCAACCAGGCTATCCAGTCCGGCGACGGCGGTTATGATAGGGGCATAGCCCCTAGTTCCTTTGAGGGGGCCGGTGTGGCCGGCAAGGCAAAGTGATACCACGATGATATCAGACTTTGTCGCTGCCAGGGAATCATAGCCCAGGCCGTAATTGTCCAACACGCCAGGTGTGAAATTGTCGGTAACGACGTCGCTTCTCTTGATTAACTCCTTAAGCAGGTCAGCTCCTTTAGGTTTAGTGAAGTCCACTGTTATGCCTAGCTTGCCCCGATTCAGGAGGTGAAACAGAGGGTTTAACTCTAGATGGTCAGGGTAGGCCACTGCTATGGCCTCCGGGCTCTTGTCAAGCAGGTCTTTGGGGGTGGGCGCGCCGCCCAACCTGGCATAGTCAATTCTGTTGCGTGATTCCACCTTGATGACCTCAGCCCCCATGTCCGCCAGTATGTGCGTCATCTGGGCCCCAGCCCAGGCAGAGCCGAAATCGACCACTCTATAGCCTTGCAGGGGATACTGTGCCATGAAGCGAAGCCTCCTGGTCTATACGGGATGATAGATTGTCCATTGCTCTAGATAACCCCTGCTCCTCGCAGTTCCTCCAAGTCCTCTCTCGAGTAGCCCAGACGTCCGCAGTATATCTCCTCATTATGTTCCCCCAGCTTCGGCGCTGGGCGCTCCAGCGCCCACGGTGTTTTGGAGAACTTGTAGGGAGCCCCTGGATACTTGAGTGTGCCGGTCTCATCCCGGTCGATCGTGGCGAAGAACCCCCGCTCACTGAGATGTGAGTTGTTCACCTCATCCTCCATGTTATATAGAGGCGCGAAGGTGATGGCGTTTTTCTCGAAGAACTCGAAGTGCTCTTTCTTGGTGCGCTCGAGGAACCACGGTGCCAGCAGGGCATCGACCTCCTCGGGATAGTCATACTCCATAGCACGCCGGTCTCGATACCTCGGTTCTTCAGCCCACTCAGGGTTACCCATCAACTCCAGGAGCTTCTTCCAATGTTTGATCTGAGGGGAGCAGAGGGCCATATACCCGTCCTTGCAAGGGATAAACCTTCCCGTAGGGTATGTCCAGCCGCCGCCTAGGTAGCCACCTCTCAGGTGTTCGCGTCCTATGAAGGCATAAATGGTTACACCGAAGCCCACATGGTAGGTAGCCCAAACATCTGCTTCCGAAATGTCTATGTGTTGCCCTCGGCCCGTAGCATCTCGTGCAAGGATGGCAACCATTGTGGCCCCAGCGCCACTCACTGCGGCCTGATAATGGCCCATCGATAGGGGAAACGTTAACGGTTCCCGCCAGTGATGACCTATACTCTGGCTCACTCCACCGCAGGCGCAGCAGTTGATGGCATAGGCTTTGTAGTCTCTATAGGGGCCTGTCTGTCCAAAGGGCGTGATGGAGGTCACGATGAGGCGCGGGTTCAGCTCCCTGAGCCTGGGATAGTCGAGCCCCAGTTCATTCATAAGTTGAGGAGGGTTGTTCTCAACAAAAACGTCGGCGTCTTTGAGCAACTCTCTTAGAATGTCCCCGCCTTTTGATGTTCTTACGTCGAGGGTGATGCCCAGCTTGTTGGTGTTGAGATAGAGGTAGAGGCCACTTTTTTCAGGATGGGGGACATCGTCGGGAAACGGGCCATGATTTCTGGACTCATCTCCGGTGCTGGGCTCTTCGATCTTGATTACCTCAGCACCCATGTCAGCCATCAATTTGGTGCAGTAGGCCGCGGAAATGAAGCCGCCATATTCCACTACCTTGAGCCACGAAAGCGCCTTTTTGGACATTCAGTGGACCTTCAGTTGCCCTCTCCGATTACTCCCCAGGCTATCTAATCGGAGGGTACCGCTTGCCTTTGCCTTCAGTGTTACCCGGCATATGACAGCTGTTCATATTGTAACCGAATAGCGTCATTCAGGCAATCAACGAACGATTCTGGTTGACGTAAACATCGCAAACAAGTAAACTGCCTTGAAAGACAATAGCATCGTCGGTATCCCAGTCGAATATCGTCAAGCGAAGGCCGTGAGGAGGCAAGAGCACATGGACATCATGAAGCCCAACATCTATGATCCGTATGACCATCCTGAAGAGTGGCTGCCGGAGACGTACGATGCCTTGGAAAGGGCGAGGGACATAATTGAGGAGTGGTGGTTGCCCAACCGGCGCGCGCTTGACCGCCTGGGGGGCGTGCTGGCGATGACGGAGATGTCACAAGAGTACTATGGCCTATACAAGGCGATAATAGACGAGGGGTTCTTCGGCAGAACCATACCCAAGGAATACGGTGGGCCTGGGTGGAACCTTCTCCAGTGCAGCCTGCTTTCCGCTGAGATTGTCAAAATGTCCCTCTCCCCGGCGATCGACAACCTGTTTGCCTACGGTGAGCCCATGGTTCAAATTCTCCTCAAATGGACCCCGGAAGAGGACGCCAAGAGGGAGTACCTGAAGAGAACTCTGGATGGAGGATTCTGCACCATTTTCGCCATGGATCCCGAGTCAGGCGTTGATGTGGGGGGAATGCGCGGCACGGCAGAGTTGAGGGGGGATTACTACTACCTCAACGGACCCAAGTGGTGGATGTCATCGAGCAGCCCGGGGCCGGTGGGACTAAATTGGCACTTAGCATTGATGAAAACAGATACCACCAAGCGCACAAGCGGACTCTCGCTGTTCATCATGAACGATGATGAGCCCGGTATTATCCGGGGGCGACACGGGGATATTATGGGACAGAGGTGGGCCTGTGCCCGCTACGAAATACTGTTGAAGGACGTGAAGGTACACAAGAAGTACCTGGCGGCTGCGGAGGGCAAAGGACTGCACGCCATAGTCGACGCCATGAATAAGCACATGGGCAATCAGGCCCTGCAGGCAGTTGGGGTTAACGAAGCTGCTATCAGGCAGGCTCTGGACTACACCACAATTAACATACGATGGGACCATCCTCTGATCGAGTATCAGGGGGTCCATTTCCCCATAGCCGATATGTGGGTCAACGCTGAGGCTGGTCGTGCCTTAGCTACCAAGGCCTGTAGGCTCTGGGACGAGGGTGATCTAGAGGCGATGCACGGCAAATGGTCCGTCCTCGCTTTCAAGTTCGCCGCCCCGGTTGCTCTCGATGCCTGCCGCAAGGCCATCGAACTCATGGGCGCCCGCGCCATCGAGAGAGAGGAAGGCTGGCTTCTGGAGTTTATGTACAGAGAGTCGATGATCTTACAGTTGTACCGTACGCCTAACATAGACCGGAAGTTCCTCGCCTCGTATCTCGTGCGCAGGAGGCTCTAGCCTCTTCCTGACAACAAGGGAAGCTAGCTTCCGTCCCGTAATTTACTCTGCCGCAACTGTTCCCCCGCGTCCTTGAACTCATCCCAGTCTCTGCCCAACAGGGCTGACCACTCCATATAGTAATTCAGGATTTCATCCCAGGGAAAATCATCGTAGGGGCCGTGGTATTTAAGGTGTTGTACGTGCGGTTTCCCGTCGAGGTTGTAGGGCGAGTCCTTGGCGTCATTTACACCATCGAATTCCACCGGTACGAACCGTTTCCTGCGGCAAGTTTCGATGTCGTAGGCCGGACTGGCATGAATCCACCTGCCGTCGATGTACAACTCAGCATATCCATGTAACGGAAGTATGTCACCTCCTCCTATCATTTCCCGAAACGTGTCTGATATGAGGTGGTCACGAACGTCGACCAACCCAATACGCGCAGGAATTCCCGCAGCTCGGGCCAGTGCCACGAGTAAAACTGCCTTTTGCTGACAGAACCCGTTGGCGGCTTCGAGGATTGCGCTTGCCCTATAGCAGTTGCGATCATGAAGCGGGGCATAGGCGTTGTGCTTAATCTTATCTCTTACGAAATAGTAGAGAGCTACAGCCTTCTCTCTATCGGTTTCCAGCCCTTCGGTTAATTCCTGTGCCTTGTCTCTAACAGACTGTGTGTCGCAATCAATAGTCTCTGTGCACTTCAAATGTCTTTCCATTCGATTCCTAAGACCTCCCTACTGTCAATTATGATACATTTTCTGTTCGCTGGGTGTCAATTCGCGCAGGGGGAAATACACTTGTTCGATTTGCCGCACCCGCGCGACCCGCGATGGGCCATCAGCTATCCTTCTTCACATGATATTTTGAGAGGGGT
This sequence comes from uncultured Dehalococcoidia bacterium, assembly GCA_964502665.1. GTDB lineage: Bacteria > Chloroflexota > Dehalococcoidia > SZUA-161 > SZUA-161 > SOKG01. The sequence goes on from CAZCXP010000019.1 coordinate 6,120, forward strand.
CTTGTCAATAAGTGTGTAAATGTCAGGCAACGGCGAGCACCTCTTCCCGTTTGATTTCTTTTTCTTCAAGTCCTTTGCCGAAGCCAAAGCTGAGGTGGACTTGAATCAGCTTCCCCGGTGCGTCCAGCCTCCGGAATCTCTGCTCCGCCAGCATGAGCATTTTCCAGATGACGGCGGTGGCATTGTCCACCTTCCGGAATCTCTTCGCTGCATCCGTCCTGAGTCTCAGAGCCGCGAAGGCCACCCAGAGCGTCCTTGTCCGAAGCTGCAGCACCCAAGATCCTCCTCTGCGGAGCTCCCTCCGAGCCCCTGAACCTCGTAAGAGCCGTTCTCTACATGGCTATTTCAGTAGCTACACGCCATGCAGAAGGTAACGATTTAGCGGAAGGTTACGAACTATGAGCCTTTAACCATTGAAGTAGATCAGGCAGATTAGCAATAGCGAGCGCTAGGCACTTGTCCGCTGCGCCATAATATAGCCTTATTTCTTCGCATTCAACAACCCAACCGCAAGGAAAAACTACCTTGTCTACATCACCAAATACCTCGTATCCCTCTTCTGGCCCGAAAACCCATTCATCCGATCTTGCGATTAATTTACAGGGATCGTTCAGATCGAGAAGAGCAAGACCGAGCCTGTAGATTACACCCCCGGGAGTCGTTCTCACGCCGTGGTACATGACTAACCACCCATCTTCAGTTATTATCGGTGGTGGCGACAAGCCAACCTTATTCGCGTCCCACCATCCACCTCGTCTAGCTGGGAGGAGAATCCTGTGGTCTCCCCAGTGTTTAAGGTCGGGAGAGAACGATATCCACATATGAGCTAAAGTGTACGGATGGCTAGAAACAGGACGATGAATCATACCCCAACGACCGTCGAAACGTACAGGAAATAAGGCTGCATCTTTGTCCTCAGGGGGGAGAACTGGCCCACGGCGCTCAAAGCTCTGAAAATCTTCCGTTGTTGCAAGTGAAACCATAGGTCCGCCCTCGGAGTAAGCAGTATATGTGATTGCCCACAGCCCAGCTTCCCCTAAGTATGTTATCCTGGGATCTTCTATACCCCAGATTTCTTCTGGGTTAGTATCTGGACATGGCAATATTGTCGGTTGTGAGTCAATGATCCAATTTCCTATGCCGTCTGAGCTTCGAGCCACAGTCAGGTGTGACATACCACGCCTATCCTCAACCCTCATGAGCAGAACCGTGTCCTCTCCAACTTTAGTAGCACCTGCGTTGAATACCGAATTAGCCGGATATGGAATATTCTCCACGGTAACAATGGGATTGTTCTGGTATCTGCGAAAGACCTCACTAAAGACATCCCCTCTACTCATATCTCTTCCTTTTCCTTGACCAGCCCCCGATTATTATAACCCATCAACTTCTAAAGTTGGACCTACAGGGGTGCAGGTGACTGCGAAAATGGGTCCACTGGTAATGTTCCTTTCTCGGCACATAACGAAGCCCTTTGGCCCCCTAACCAAAGGGCTTCCGACCCTTATGTGACCAATTTATGACCAACTATTTCGAAATTGAACGTGGGGCGATGCAGGACTCGAACCTACAGCCTTCTGTGGGCAAAACGAATCGTTGAAAACAAGCCCAGACCACCACTGCCAACAACTCACTCAATTGAACACCTGTGATTGAGCCGCTACCAGCGTCCCCTCCACACCAGCGTTTCCTGACAACCCAATTTCACGCACTAGCCCTCGATGGGAGATTTGGGGGGTTCTGAGTTCTGATAGGGAGGTTACCCTTTGCATAGCGAGCAGCCCCTGTACTCTGGCCTGATATTCCAGCTTCTGAATAAGGTTTTGTATTATCTGTTCCCATGTGAACATTCTCGCTGTTTCTCTGGCTCGCTCAGTAATCTTCAGCTTTAGCTGAGGGTGGGCCTCAAGATATATCATGTAGCACTCGATTTCCGAAGGGTCCGATGTTTCCAATACAATCGCGTTATGGAAAGGAATAACATAGTCCTCGCCTGTACTGCCAGTGTAGGCAATTCCCCCCGCTGCCATGGTCTCCAGCCCGACCAGTCCAAAAGGCTCGTGACCGCTGTTGGCGAGCACAGCGTCGGCGGCACGATACACAACTCTTAAGAATTCTTGGGGACAATGGAACCTCATGTTTATCATGTCCGCCCCTGCGTTTCCCTCTATTGCGTTTAAGTAATCATCCAGTCTGTCCCCCGTAGTTCCTGCCTCGTTTATGGTGAGACCCAGGCATTGCGCGCTGTTCATCACTTCCCCACCATATGGCTCTATCCCTCCCCGGGCCAAGAGCACGGTCTTCAAACCCCTGGCCTTGAGCCTGGCAGTCGCTTCTGTCGCCATATCCCATCGCTTGTCAGGGTCCCAGCGAGCCACTTTAGCCAGTATCAAGTCGGCATCCAGACTTCTCCTAAGCCTTGCAACTAAGCCTTCGTCGACATCATCCAGTAGACATCCCGGGATTCCATTGGGAATGACAAAGATGCTGAGTCCCATTCTCAACATGATCTGCTTCATGTACCTGCTTACGGTTGTTATCGTGGCAGCATTGGCCAGACGCCTCCAGTCTATAAGGTGGAAGCCAAAAGTGTTATTCGCATTCCAGAACATAACAACTCTATGTCTAAGCCCATTGGCCCCGAGCATGTCGCTGATACGACACATAGCCTCCGCAGTATGCCACTCTTCCCCCAGTACAACCACCAGCTTGTCCTGAGCCAGCGCCGGCTTCACTATACGATCCACCACAAACCTGGGCGCGGACTCGCTGAAATCCCAGAGTTTCTCCTTTTCTCCTTGATAGACGCCAGCCGGATAGTACTTGCTGATCCACTGGCACCAACGATGCAGCGTCAGATTACCGCTACACCTTACCTCCTCACCAGGTAAGTCGGGGTCTCCGATGAACAAACAGTGAACGGAAAAACCCTGGTCAGCCAAAGCCCGTGAAAGATTGGTCACCCTTGTCCCCAGGCCTCCCGCCGAGGAGTATAAGTCTGGTCCCTCAAAGGAAAGGATGACGAACTCTGTATTTTCAGGGGTTATGTTTTGTTGAATCGCCACGATAAGACCTCACAAATTTCTAGTTATCGGCTTTCTATCTGGGATTTGTCTCCTCTTCATAAATTCAACATCTGACTTCAGTTTTGGGCAGGGCGGTCTGTTCACTGAGGTCAATTGAGGGCATTCCGAGTTCGCTCGCTCTTAGCCACTCATATCGAAGAATGCCTCTGACTGTCTCCAAGTCCGCACGTTCAAAGAACCCATGACGCCCAATGAGTCCGCAATGGGCCATCTGACGAATATCATTGACGGTTATGATTCGATAGGCACCGGGCACGGTTGAATTGAACTTGGCAGCAAATCTTTCTGTATCGGCTACAACTGCCCAGCCATCCGCCCATCCACTCTGTCTGGCAATGAGTTCTTCCCTCAACGTGCGAACAAAGCTCATGACGGCTCCTCTAAAAGCTCGCCTGAAGCGAATGCAGCCTCATTTCAACTTTGTGGGCTGCAGCGGTCTTTGTGGCAGTCTTCACTAGCTCCCCGGCCAGTGCCGCATCGCCGATGACATCTCTGATCCAGCTGCTAAAATCGTTCTTCTTCCTGCTGGCATGATAGTGATATGTGTCACCAGACATCTTTCTGAGAGCATTAAAAAGTTCTTCTAGGTTCTTCACAACCCCCCCATCATGGCACCAAAACACCTTGTCCTCAGGTACATCGTCTAGCCATGACTTATCCAGCTTCCCCTTTATAATCTCTTTTCTAACTGTAGCCATTGCTCTACTCACCCCCTGCTATCGGTAGACATTGTTGATTCTCGACCCCGCGAAGTCGAGATGCCCGGTTCCGAACTGTGGGGGGGCGAGGTTCTTCTCGCCCCCCCAGACAGTTAAGGACTATCCCTACCTCTTCGGTCCGGGCTTGCTGGGGCCGGGCTTGCTCGGGCCAGGCTTTCCAGGTTTCGTGGTCATTAGGTTTTCACCTCCTCTCCAAGTGCCTGCATTTTTGTTCCAGGAATCTTGTCATCGACATCAGCTATACTCAAGGCCGAGGGTTGCAATCTCCATGGTTCTGTGTTATAAATATTAAGGAAATGGTTAGCATGTTCCATTAGTTATGCTATATCAAGCATGCATTATACGTCATGCTTACTGGTTTGTCAATAGTTTTTTTCGGCATTTCAGGTACGATTTCCCTGGAGGTTTGGAGCTGTGCCTGAGTGGACATTTCTCACCAATCATGGACTGGTGCTAAGTTACCTGGCTCTGCATCCACGCATTACCGCCCGGGAACTAGGCGACGCAATAGGCATTACGGAGAGAGCTACGCGGAAGATAATCGCTGACCTATCGGAGACCGGCTATATTATCAAGAAGCGGGAGGGAAGACGCAACCGCTACCGCGTAAACGCTGATCTCTCTCTTCGACATGCCACCCAACAGGAAGCAGCAATCGGCGATCTGCTTCAAGCACTGGGCTGGAAGAGAAGAGGGCGGCGGCGGAAGACAGGCTGAAAGCCTTTGAGATTGCCTTGTGAAGCGAGCATCGTAGATGGGCTACCCTTCCGTCAAACACCAAGCCAGGTCCAGGTTATGTCTTCTGCCTCGGTCACCTATGTTATCTCAGCGGTCGTTCGGTTCAAGCCAGTGTTCACCCAAAACCCATGATCTACGTGGTGAGCATGGTTGTATCCCAGGTTGACATATATGTCATGAATTATTGAGGTGCAGAGAAAAGATGCGGAGGCCAATGATACCTGAGCGCATATGGAGACTTGATGAGTTTGCCAAGAACCTGTGGTGGACCTGGCATCAACCGGGGCGTGACCTTTTCCGTGCCCTGGATTACCCACTGTGGAGAGCAAGCGGTCATAACCCGGTTGAGCAGCTGCTTGAGATTAGCGCCGGTAGGCTTATGCAGGCATCCTCTGACCCCACCTATCTCAGTATGTACGATTCAGTCCTATCGTCATACGATGCTGACCTGTCCGCCCGGGACAAATGGTTCGACATGAGCTATCCCGACTGGCAATCAGGTCCTATTGCCTTCTTCTCCATGGAGTTTGCCATCCATAATTCGCTACCCATCTACGCCGGTGGGCTGGGTGTACTCGCGGGAGACATCTGCAAAGAGGCCAGTGACCTGGGGATACCGCTGGTGGGCGTGGGGTTCATGTATCCCCAGGGGTATTTTCGCCAGCGAATCTCAGCGGAGGGCTGGCAGGAGGAGATATACAGCCAGCTTGACTTCGATGAAGCCCCCATCATTCCAGTCCTTTCGCCGCAAGGGCACATACCCCTGGCCGAGGTCCAGTGGGACAGCGGGGTGGTATATATCAAGGCGTGGCTAGTCCGGGCTGGCCGTACGGCGATATACCTACTGGACACAAACCTCGAGGAGAACGACCCGCGCGACCGTCAACTTACATCCCGTCTCTATATTGCTGATCAAGAATTGCGTATGCAGCAAGAGATAGTGCTGGGAGTCGGCGGGGTACGGGTTCTTCGAGCACTTGGCATCAACCCAGCCGTTTGGCACGCTAACGAAGGCCATACCGCTTTCATGATGCTGGAGCGCACTAAGGAAGAAGTGGAGAAAGGTACTTCACTCGACCAAGCCCTCAAAAATGTGCGGTCAACCACCATTTTCACCACCCATACACCGGTTCCCGCAGGGCATGATGTCTTTCCCACAGCTTTGGTTGAGTGTTACTTCCAGGACTACTTTGAATCGCTGGCGATAGACCGGGATACATTCATGAAGCTGGGACAACAGAATGGCGCTGGAACGGAAGACTTTAACATGACAGTGCTTGCCATGAGACTGGCAGAACGGCGCAATGGTGTGAGCCTCCTTCACGGCTCTGTGTCAAGGAAGATATGGCACGTGCTTTGGCCAGACACTGAGGAGGACGATGTACCTATCACCCAGATTACCAATGGCATTCATGTGCCCACCTGGGTCGCACCCGAAATGGCAAAATTGTTTGAGAAATATCTTGGGCAGGGATGGGTGGAAAATCACGACGATGCACCGCTTTGGGACCGGGTATTTGAAATCCCCGATGATGAACTGTGGGCTGTCCGCCAGATTCTGAAGCGCAAGCTCCTCTATGCAATCGTCGAACGCGTACAAAAAGGTTGGGCTGATGGTCATTTGTCTATTGACCAGTTGCCAGCTATGGGAGCCCTCCTCAACCCTGGTTTGCTTACTGTAGGCTTCGTCCGCCGCTTCACCGAATACAAGCGGCCAGCGCTTCTATTCAAGGATGTCGAACGTTTAAAGCTAATGGTCACCCATCCGCGGCATCCGATGCAGATAGTCTTCGCGGGCAAGTCCCATCCGGCAGACTTCCCATCCAAGCACTTGCTGCACCAGGTTTATACCATGGCGAAGGAGCGCGAGTTCCAGGGAAGAATAGCCTTTGTGGAAGACTATGACATGCACATGGCGCGCTACCTGGTACACGGGGTCGATGTCTGGCTGAACACGCCTAGGCGCTTGCGCGAGGCCTGCGGCAGCAGTGGCATGAAGGCATCACTGAACGGTGTCCCTCACCTTAGCGTGCGCGACGGATGGTGGCACGAAGCCTACACTGGAGGCAACGGCTGGGCAATCGGCAATATGACTACCGGGGTACACAGCACCGATGAGGAAGATGAAACAGATGCCGAGGCCCTCTACTGCCTGCTGGAAGAGGAGATAATACCTCTCTACTACGATCAGGATCATAAAGGGGTGCCTCATCGGTGGATACATCTTGTCAAAGAGGCGATCCGCACTGTCGTGCCCAGGTTTTGCGCGCGGCGGATGCTGAAGGAATATGCTGCCCGCATGTACGTTCCGGCTGCGCGTTCAGTGGAGTCGAAAGAGGCAGATTGATGAAGAACCCTCCGCGGAAATGGAGGTCGCCGCTTTCACTCTTGGATGAGAGACAGAAGGGAACTCGGAGGAGGTATGGCAACGCGTGAAATAGATATCAAAATTCGTAAGATGACCGAAGCCGACCTGCCCAGGGTAAAGGAAATCGACCGGGAGCTTGTCGGCCCCTATCGGGCTGTCTCGTGGCCGCTGAGGGTGGAAGCTCACTGGTGGGTTTATCGTGGCATGCCCAACTTCGTCGCCGAGATCGGAAATCAGCTGGTGGGCTTCCTACTGGGCGACATAAGGGGGTCAGAGTACGGAGCGGATGTAAGTGGGTGGATAGACATCATGGGTGTTGCCCCTGAGCATCAAAGCAAGGGCATAGGCCGAAAACTAGTCGAGGCGTTCTGCCAGGAATGCCAGAAGCAAGGGATTAGGGTAAGAGTCCTCGTTGTCGGAGATGACCAGCGCCTCGTCAAGTTCTGGACGTCCCTGGGCTTCGAAAAGGGCGATCTAATTAGCTACCGGAGATGACTCTTATTCGGCATGATAGAGCGGCGCCAAAGCAGCCCACGGTCAGGCTATAAACCTGCTAAGTCATCACACAAGAGATGCAACGAGACAAGGGCAGTGAAGATGGAGCAGACATAAGCAGACCTTTGTAGCCTTTGCTACCAGAAACCAATATACTCAGTCAGGTGCTTAGCTTTGAGGAATACGGACGTGGAATTGTGAAGTGGTTAGCGGTATACTAAGATTGCCAGCTTAAAACGAAAGTCAGGGAGGCAACTTGAGCTAAGAAGCGACAAAATATATCACAATCCATAGAAAGGAGCTATGCCCTTGAAGATGTTGCTTGCTGTTGACGGGTCGGAATACACGGGGATGGCCATCAAGACCCTCAAAACGCTCAAGCTTCGTGGCAAAACCGAGCTAACCATAATGACCGTGGTGCCGGAGCACACATTTTTGGGAGGGATTACCCTCCACAGGATTATGGGGAATGTCGCGGCTAGAGCGCGAGCGCATGAGGCTCAGGACAAGAAGGCCACTGCACTGTTGCAGGAATCCGTTGATCTGCTCGGGTCCACTGCCATGAATGTTGAGACCCTGGTTGCACGAGGAAACCCTGCCGAGCGGATCATAGAGCAGGCTCACCAAATCCATGCCGACCTTGTGGTGATCGGCGCTAAAGGTACAACCAAATCTCCCCGATTTCCATTTGGAAGCGTGGCCCAGAAGGTGATGAAATACGCAGGCACAAGCGTCCTGCTTGTCAGGGAGGAGACTAGGAGAGTCAAGCGTGTACTCCTGGCCACCGATGGTTCCCCATACTCAGATGCAGCGGCGCGCTTTCTGATAAGCCTTCCGCTGCCCCGGCAGAGCCTTATTATCTTGGTTACCAGCCTCCAGTCTCATATGGCTGCTTTAGTTAAGATGCCGACTCTGGACATTGAGACCAACCGCAGGATTCTCGAAGAGCTTAGGGCTGCTGAGGAAGAAGCAGCCCGGAGCCTTATGGCAAAGACGTTGAAACAATTTCGGTCAAAGGGTTACGATGTCGAGTCCCACGTCCTGCGCGGAGAACCCGCAGCCGAAATACTAGCGGTCGCAAGAACGTTCAACCCCGATCTTGTGGTGCTGGGGGCCAAGGGCCTGAGTGGGATCGAGACCTTCCTTTTGGGAAGTGTAGCGCAAAGAGTCGCTAGATTCTCAAGGTATTCGGTGTTGATCGTCAGGGCGCCAAAGAAATAGAACTCCGCCAAACCCAGGGAACCGAGAGACGATCCGATTCAGAGGCGATGCTTACTCCAACAGGGAAAGGATAAACATGTTGCCAGAAAGCACAGCAGGGGAGGGCAAGAAACGTAAGAACGAGATAAACATCAGGCAGATGGAGATAGACGATCTTGCCTCCGTTTATCACCTGGGTGAAAGGCTGTTTACCAGTGAGGAAACCCCTATCCTTTATCGGACGTGGGATCCGTACGAGGTAACCGAGTATTTCAGCTCAGACCCGGATTATTGCCTTGTTGCCGAAACGGAGGGTAGGGTTGTCGGCTTTGTCCTGGCCACTACAATTGAGAAGGAGGGCACTGCTTGGAAGAGATACGGCTATGTTGCCTGGATGGGGATAGACGAAGCCTTTCAAAGGAGAAATCTGGGCCGCCGGATGTACCGCAGACTGGAGGAGGGACTGCTGGAAGACGGGGTAAGGATGGTCATAGCTGACACCGATGGGGACAACGCAGAGGCCATCGCCTTTTTCAAGGCTATCGGCTTCACTCCTCGCAGCCAGCACGTGTGGTTGGCCAAGACCCTCCGCCGACCAGCTAACAAGACCGAGAAATGAGCCCCAAAGTAAACGGCTGCGCAAGAAGGTAACGGGTAAGGGGATGGGGAGTAATGAAGAAAGGATCTAGCAAAACGTTAGAAGTGCAGCCCGAAAGACTGAAATCCCTGCTCAAAGATCTCATAGACATCTACAGTCCTTCGGGCAAAGAGGAGAGGATACTCGAGTACTCAGAGCAGTATCTCCAGAATCACGGCTTGGCTGTTGTGAGGCAGGAAGTTAATGAGAACCGTTTCAATCTCGTAGTCCTACCTGAAGGAGCTGAGGAGGTTGATGTTTGCTTTGTGGGACACGTGGATACTGTTGCAGCCCATGACCTGGAAGATTACAGTTTCCGTGAAGAAGAAGACACTGTCTTTGGCCTTGGGGCCACGGATATGAAGGCGGGTTGTGCTGCCATGATGGAAGCATTCGTTACCCTGGCTACGCAAGGCGGCGGTTTCCCGCCAGTTGGCCTTGCCCTGGTGGTCGGGGAGGAGGAGGACAGCGATGGAGCCAAGACTTTGGTACGGGAATACAATTTCCAGTGGGCTGTGGTTGGCGAGCCCACGGACTTAGCGCCTTGCTTGGGCCACTACGGCTATCTGGAGGTTCTCCTGCGCACCCGGGGCAAGAGAGCCCACTCTTCAATGCCAGAACTCGGTCAAAACGCTATTGAAACAATGTTGAGGCTCCTTCTACAGGTAACTGAGTATACTGCTTCACTCCCCCACGGCGTTGTATACAACGTACGGGAGCTATCCGGGTTCCCAGGAGGTTTTGTGGTCCCCGACGTCTGTGAGGCTTGGCTGGATCTACACCTGCCACCTGACACCAGGATCGACGTGCTGAAGACCGAGTTGGAACAGTTAATGGAGCAGGCACAAGAGAGCATACCTGGCCTTGATTCTCAAATCAGATTCGAAGATACGTACTCGGGATATAGGATATCTCCGCAGAGGAGTCTGGCGAGGAAGTTGAAGAATGCTTATCAAAAAATGGCGCTTCCGTGGGAGCCCCAGGACTTTCGCAGCCACTCAGACGGGAACATATTATGGGCTGCCGGAGTCGATCCGATAATCGTTGGCCCTGGACGTCTGGAATTGGCACACAGCCCCGAAGAGAGAGTGTCTTTTTCGCAGGTGGTGCGGGCTGCACAGCTCTACCTGGATTTTGCCCTAAACGTCAGTTAGAAGGATGCATCGATGCAACAATTGCCAGAGAAGTTGCATGGGGTGCCACAGTTGTAAGGTCGAACAAAGACTACGGCCATACTACTTCCAACCCTCCTGTTGACCAACTTCTTGACCGCTTTTACGGCTAACCGTGTCTTTTCTTCGGACCTGCTCCCAAAGCTGTCATATGCAGGGTCCACCTCCAGATACTTAGCCTCAATACTCTGGATTGTTCACAATCACTCAAATAGAAAGCGTCTTACTATCGGAATCGTTGGTGCTGGTGGCGATGGCGTAGTTGCGCTGGGAAGCTTCCTGCAAAGACTGGCGGCATCACAGGGATACTTCAGCCAGACGCCGAGAGTAGCTCCATGCCAAAGGACACTTTGGACATCCTTTTGTGTTTTTCATGGGATAGGTATTTAGAGTTCAGGCAGGAACTGGAGGTGGGACAAGACACACTGGTCATTTACCAGAACGAACCTTTTGGTTCAAGAATGGTGCCAGCTAATGGCTCGGGGAGGCTATCGGAGGACCGCCAATCTGCAAAGTATGTCCAGTTGTTGTACCGCTGTGCAGATTGACTGCTTGTCTAACGTTGACAGGCCCGGATACTACAGGCTCACGCAGTGGCACTCTGTCATGGAGCTCGGAAGGCCTTGGCTCCAGCCCCGGGATTTTGCTCGGTGTTGTCAGCAGCCCTTGAATTGCGGCTTGGTATCCCAGCTTTTGGATGAGGTTTCCTATGACTGCTTCCCAAGTGCACAGCCTGGATGTCTGTCTGGCCGCCTCGCGGATCCTTTCCTTCTCCCAAGGGTGAGCTTCAAGATACGAAACGTAGGCTTCGATTTCGGCTGGGTCTGATGTTTCCAAGACGATAGCGTTATAGAAGGGAACGGCATAGTCCTCGCCGGTGCCGCCGGTGACGGCAATGCCGCCCGCAGCCATGGTCTCCAGCCCAACGAGGCCAAAGGGCTCGTGACCGCTGTTTGCCAGCACAGCATCGGAAGCACGATAGATTATGCGCAGGAATTCCTGGGCGCAGTGAAACCTCACGTTTATGATATCTGCACCATTGTGCTTCACTGTGGCCTGAAGGCAATGCTCCATACCACCACCGTTACTTCCCACCTCTTCGACTGCGAGACCGAGGGAGCGAGCATTGTGCATCACCTCTTCACCGTGAGCCTCTATCCCTCCGCGGGCTAGGAGCACTGGTCTGAAACCCCTTGCTTTCAGCCTAGCTGTTGCTTCTACAGCCATGTTCCATCGCTTGTCAGGATCCCATCGTGCCACCTTTGACAGAATCAAATCGACACCCAGGTTCTGCTTGAGCTTTGCCACCAAGCCTTCATCGACGGGTTTGAGCAAAGATTTCGGGATCCCGTTGGGAATTACGAGGGGATTCAGTCCCATTCCCCACATGATCTGCTTCATATACCTGCTCACTGTGGTGATAGTGGTACAATGGGCGAGCCGCCCCCAGTTGATGCGATGAAAAGAGAAGGTATTGTTGGCGTTCCAGAACATCACAACCTTATCCCTCAAACCATGGGCGCATAGGATATCGCTGATGCTAGACATTGCGTCTGCAGTGTGCCATTCTTCGCCCATGATCACCACCAGCTTGCCTCGGGCCAGCGCCGGTTTTACTATGTGCTCCGCGGCAAACCAGGGCACCGACCCGTTGAAATCGTAAAGCTTCTCGTTCTCCCCTTGATACACGCCATCAGGATAGTACTCACTAATCCACTGGCACCAGCGGTGAAGCACAAGATTGCCGCCGTTTCTGACCTCCTCGCCCCTTTGTCTCGGGTCGCCGACAAAGATGTGGTGAACTTGGAAGCCCAATTCAGCCAGAGCCTGCGAAAGGTTGGAGACTCTTACTCCCAGCCCTCCAGCTAGCGAGTAAGAGTCCGGCCCCTCAAAGGAAATAACTAAGAACTCGGTGTTCTCGCGAGTTATACTTTCCCGGCCCATTGCATGATCCTCGTTGCCACCTCTCGTTGCCTGCCATTCGCTTGATGTTAAACTGGGTGATCAATGGGCTGAAGCGCCCTAAGGGAGTGTCCCGACCAAACGCTAGCAGACTATCGACAAGAGCACAATAGTACTTACCGGCCGCTATTTATAGGTAAATGGTACTACTGGCTAAATGGCTGGTGAAAGACGGCGTTTTGTCCGGGGCAGAGCGCTGGCGCCCTTCATTGCGGCACTCAAAGGCATCTCCCGCCCATTTCACGCTTGGCTAGAACATGCCAGCAGTACACTTTGGCCTGTTTCATGATAGTAGCAAAGTACCTCCCGAAGATAGTACCTAAATGGGATTGTTACGCCCCTCTTACTCAAGCACAATATCTCCAAAGGATTCTTTGCGGGGCGAGCAGGACAACCTACTTGACTCAAGCGCAGCAAATGAACAAGAACAGGAGATAAGATATGGTGGTGCCCCAACCTCCAAAACCAAGGCTGCCTGAACGTATAGGTAGCCTCGATGAGCTTGCTCATAACCTTTGGTGGAGCTGGCATTCCAAGGCGCGCGACTTATTTCGGGCATTGGACTACCCACTGTGGGTAATCAGTGGCCACAATCCGGTCAAGCTGCTGCGCGACATCAACCCCGACAAGCTACAAGCGGCTGCGGCTGACCCTGCTTTTCTCGATTTGTACGACTCCGTTATGTCCGCTTTCGACGCCCATCTGTCGGCCGGTGACACCTGGATCAGCAACACCCATCCCTACCTGCTGGCAGGCCCCGTCGCCTACTTCTCAATGGAATTCGCCATACATGGCTCCCTGCCCATCTATGCAGGCGGCTTGGGAATCCTCGCTGGTGACATCTGCAAGGAGGCAAGCGACCTGGGACTGCCCATGGTCGGGGTCGGCTTCATGTACCCACACGGCTATTTCCACCAGCGCATCTCCGCCGATGGTTGGCAGGAAGAGATCTACTGGCACCTGCACTTCAACGAAGCGCCCATCAAGCCAGTCCTTTCGCCTGAAGGGCGCAAAGCCCTGGCGGAGGTTCAGTTGGACAATAGAACCGTGCACATAGGGGCCTGGCAAATCCAGGTCGGCCGCACAACCATCTACCTGCTGGATACCGATGTTGAGGGCAATGCCCCACAGGATCGGCATCTATCCGACCGCCTGTACATACCCGACCAGGAGCTCCGCCTCCAGCAGGAGATAGTCCTCGGGATCGGCGGCGTACGTATTCTGCGAGCGCTGGACATCAAACCGGCCATCTGGCACGTGAACGAAGGTCACACAGCTTTCATGACGCTGGAACGCGTCAGGGAGGAGATAGCAAAAGGCTCAACCTTTGGCGAAGCCGTCCAAAAAGTGCGGGCAACCTCCGTTTTCACAACTCATACGCCCGTCCCAGCCGGGCACGATGTCTTCCCGGTTGAGCTCGTGGAGAAGTACTTCTGCCGTTACTGGGACGCGCTGGGGCTGGACCGGGAGACATTCCTCAGCCTGGGAGAGCAGAGTAGCACCAATCGTGGTTTCAATATGACTGTACTTGCCCTGACTACGACCGGTCAGTGCAATGCCGTGAGCCGGCTTCACGGCACGGCCTCGCGGAAGATGTGGAACGTCTTCTGGCCGGGGGTCCGGGAGGATGAGGTGCCCATCACACAGGTAACAAACGGGATTCACGTGCCCACCTGGGTTTCCCGAGAGATGGCGCGCCTGTACGAGAGGTATCTTGGCCCGGACTGGGTCAAAGAACACGACGATGCTGAGCTCTGGGATCGCGTGCTCGATATTCCTGCCGAAGAACTCTGGGCAGCGCGCCAGGTGTTGAAGCGCAGGCTCACAAGCGCCATGCTGGGGTGGGCGCAGAAACGATGGAGTGAAGCTGAGGTGATGCCGCAGCAGGTCCTGGCTATAGGGGCTCTGCTCCACCCGGAGCTGCTCACTGTTGGTTTCGTCCGCCGTTTTGCCGAGTACAAGCGGCCGGCGCTGATTTTCCATGACCTGGAACGCATCAAGCGAATGGTCAAAGACCGATGGCGGCCGGTGCAGATAGTTTTCGCTGGTAAGTCACACCCAGCCGATTTCACGTCTAAATGTATCCTCCAGCGCGTGTACGCACTGGCCACAGACCGTGAGTTCCAGGGGCGCATAGCCTTTGTCGAAGACTACGACATGCAGACGGCGCGCTACCTGGTATCCGGGGTGGACGTCTGGCTAAATGTCCCCCGCCGTTTCAACGAGGCCTGCGGCACCAGCGGTATGAAGGCATCGCTGAATGGCGTCCCTCACCTCAGCGTGCGCGATGGGTGGTGGGATGAAGCGTATAACGGAGCAAATGGCTGGACAATCGGCTATGGTCCTGGAGTGTATAGCCCCGAGGAGGAAGACAAAGCGGATGCAGAGGCACTATACCGCCTTCTGGAAGATGAGCTCGTTCCTCTCTATTACCAGCGGGACCGCAATGGGGTGCCCCAGAGCTGGATCCGCGTCATTAAAGAGGCCATCCGCTCAGTCGTACCCCAATTCTGCGCCCGGCGAATGGTGAAGGAATATATCAGCCAGATGTACGTGCCAGCCGCTGGACGCCTGACATCCCAGTACGTGGCCGACTAGCTTGCTATTCCGCAAATTGCACCTCTGTCAGACCAGTCTCCATTCAACGGGACTTCCACCATCCGCAGCGTAAAGTCCTGCGCAAGATCGCTAGTTCTTCAACCCGCCGTTCACCAATAGGAATGCCCGTAGTTATGTCAACCTTGGACGATACGCGACAGCCACCCTAGTCTGCGTCCAACATCGCTCTATGGTACAATCACTCGGAGGGGTGCAAGTAATGGTGCCGGTATTCGTCGGCATCTGCTTGTAGACGAACCACAAATTCAAGGCGGTTCTATCCTGCATGGCCAAGGCCGCAGAGGATAGGCTCAAGCATCTAACTAGTTAGGAGGGTTCAATTGGATTACGAGGAGATTATAGGCCTGGTTGCTGGGGCTCTTACTACCTTCTCCTTTGCCCCTCAGACCTGGCGTCTTTTCAGACTTAGGAGCGCACACGAGATCAGCTTGTCTTTCAACCTATTCTTAATGCTAGGTGTTGCCTGTTGGACAGTCTACGGCATTGTGCTCAGTCTTATGCCTGTCATTCTATGGAATGCCATAACGTTTGCCCTCGTATCCAGCATGTTCTTCGCCAAGCTGAGATACGGTCTACGGTCAAAGGCTTAGGTGATCTGGCCCTGGACTGTTGTACCGCCTCCAACGTTAGATTTGCTGGTATACGGGCTGGTTGCATAGCTTCCAAACCCGGTGCCTAGAGACCGGGTGATGTGCCAGTTTTCCTTGATGGGACGCCACCCAACCCACAAAGCTTAGGGACAGCCTAAACCGTGTCATCCTCCCACAGCCATTGGCACATTATCCCTGCTTCTCGAAGGACCAGGTCGCTCCAGTCAGAGCCAGCGCTCCAAAGGCAACAACTATCCCTACATCCTCCATAATGCTCATACAATGGCCCCAGAGACAGACACCAAGACTGCCGACAAGCGATTGGTTAGCTCCCCCCAGTTCAAAGAGCTCGAGGAAGAGCTGGCGAATGGCATCCACCCCATAGGTTACCGGATTTATCTTGACCAGTACCTCCAGCCACACGGGCACATTGTTTACTGGGAAGAACACGCCAGAAAGGAAGATCATAGGGAACACCAGTACCTGCATCACCATCTGGAAGGATTGGAGTGACTGCATCCTGGAGGCAATGAGGATGCCCAGGGAAGCCGTTGTTATCGCCAGCAGCAGCATCAAAGGAATAAGCTTCAGCACTAGCAGTGGTGTGAGATGCATTCCTACTATAGGCGCGAGCACCAAGAGCAAGACACCCTGCATCATAGCAACAGTGGCTCCGCCCAGAGTCTTCCCCAGAGCTACCCCGCTTCTACTTAGAGGAGCAACCAGCACCTCCTTGAGAAAACCGAACTCCCGATCCCACACAACCGACATTCCAGACATGAAGGAGGTCATAAGAACACTCATCGCGATGATGCCTGGATACATGAATTTAATGAAGTCCACGCCAGGAGCTAGGGAGCCCATGCTATTCTTGAAACCCGCGCCAAAGATGACCAGAAACAGCACCGGCATGGCTATAGCTGAGATCATACGGCTCCGCTCACGCACAAAGCGCAGAAGTTCCCGGTACCAGATAATGTAGATGCCGCGCAAGACCATGCTCATCGTCGTACTCCCCTCCAAGCCTTCACATGGGCTCGCATCATGTCTTTGCCCCCTCCTTCCTCCTCACGAATGGCACGTCCAGTCAGCTTTAGGAATACGTCATCCAAGGTTGGGCTACGCAAACTAACTGCCTTGATGTGTTGGGCAAAGCCGCGCACCATGTCGGGGATAAACCGACTGCCCTGCTCTACTTCAAACTGGATCAGCCCGTTATCAACCCGCGGGGTGATACCATAGCGCTCGGCCAGTTCCCGAGATGCTGCCTCGGTATCTTTCACCTCGAGGGTGACGATATCACCGCCCACGCGTGTTTTTAGGATTTCTGGCGTGTCTAACGCAACGATTGACCCATAATCAATGATAGCAATGCGGTGGCAGTTCTCTGCCTCATCCATGTAGTGAGTGGTGAGGAAAATGGTAACTTGTTCCTGCTTCTGCGTCTCCAAGATGTACTGCCAGACGCTTCGCCTGGTCTGCGGATCCAGCCCCAAAGTGGGCTCATCAAGAAACAACACCCTGGGATGGTGTAAGAGTCCACGGGCGATCTCCAGCCGGCGTTTCATGCCTCCAGAGAATGTGCGCACCGGGACTTGCCGGCGGTCCCACAATTCCACCATCTTCAACACCTCTTCAATGCGCCCCTTTGCATTTGGGACACTGTAGGCAAGAGCATGGAACTTCAGGTTTTCCTGAGCAGTCAGGTATTCATCCAGACTGGGATCCTGAAATACGAGACCAATAGATTGGCGCACCTTGTTGCGTTGTTGCCTTACATCAAAGCCATTGACGGTAGCCTGGCCAGATGTGGGGTTGAGCAAGGTACAGAGCATGTTTATGAAAGTGGTCTTCCCTGCGCCGTTGGGTCCGAGGAAGCCAAAAATCTCCCCCTGGTGAACGTCAAGAGTTACGTCGTTGACAGCCGTTACTTCACCAAACTTGCGCACCAGATTGCGCGCCTCAATTGCATTCATGGGTAACATTCCCTCCCTTTATTCCAGTCGGCGACAGAGACGAGAACCAGGGCCACCGGCCGAGTACGGTCACGCCCCGCTCTGCCTTGCTCAATGCCCGGCATGCC
The DNA here is from genome assembly GCA_964502665.1 of uncultured Dehalococcoidia bacterium. Lineage (GTDB taxonomy): Bacteria > Chloroflexota > Dehalococcoidia > SZUA-161 > SZUA-161 > SOKG01. The sequence continues at coordinate 23,789 of CAZCXP010000019.1, forward strand.
TGGCAAATCAGCCCCAGCGCATCCTCAAGTATATGAAGGCAGCATAGCCAGCATCATAGGGTGAATCAGATCGTTATATGCGGCTATTTAGACTAACCAGAACCTGCAAATACTGCATTGAGGAGTGTACGCGCAAGAGAAACTCACTCTGCGCCCCCCTTCAAGTCGGAGGCCACTTTTCCGAGAAGAGTGAGCAAGACCGTTTGTTCCTCGGATATCAGGCAGCTCAGGATTCTCTGAACGCCCTGTGCTATATGGTTCTCGATAGCCGCATGGAGCCGTCGCCCGCTGTCTGTCAGAGCTACCCTCACTATCCTCCGATCATTGGGATCGGATAGTCTCCGGGCGTAGCCACCATCAACCCACAAACCCACCATTCGCGTCGCGGTGGAGAACGGTACCGAAATAGCACGGCTCAATTCTCCCATTGTGACGTCATTGGTTCGATAGAGAATAGCTCCCATGCGGTAGAATGTGGCAGGATTGGCAATAAGTCGAGGTTTGTGTGTGGCCCGCATCCTGTCCAGTTGATTCCTAAGTTGAAGCACTTCGTCGGGCGGCGCAGACCTAACACGCGCTAGTATCTCAGTCAAATACTGCACGAACAGGAGCACCTGTTCGGATGATGGTTGTTGCAGGCCATTTACGGTCATCATATTTCCATAAGGAAATATTTCTTATGGAAATATATCACGCTGCCAGTCCGTTGTCAAACTTCATGAACTTCTGCTCTGTGAATTGCGATCCCACCGCCCGGGCAGGGCGAGAGCTTTGTGACTACGCCAAAA
>CAZCXP010000020.1:0-24186 GCA_964502665.1 uncultured Dehalococcoidia bacterium
CAGGAGGAGAAGGCCAATCGCGCGATGCTGGTGCCTACTATGCTCAAACGGGTTATCGACGAACCCGATTTCGACAAGTTCGACCTTTCCAGCCTCAGGGTAATAACATACGGCGCCGCCCCGATGCCCTTCGAGGTAATAAAGAAGGCGATAGATGTCTTCCCCGGGGTCATGTTCATCAACGCCTTCGGCCAGACAGAGACTGCCTCCACCATAACCACCCTCGGCCCTGAGGACCACGTAATCACGGGTACCGACGAGGAGAAGGCCAAGAAGCTCAAAAGGCTGCAGTCATCTATCGGCAGGCCCATGGAGGACGTGGAGGTCAAGATAGTGGACGAGCAAGGCAAAGAGGTGCCGACAGGCGAGGTGGGCGAGATCCTCGCCAAAGGGCCAAGGGTGATGAGCGGCTACTGGAAAGACGCCGAGAAGACGGCCAAAGCACTGACCGAGGATGGTTGGTTACACACCGCCGATAAGGGATACATGGACGAAGAGGGCTACATCTATCTGGCGGGCCGTGGCGACGACATGATCATCAGGGCAGGCGAGAACATCTCCCCCGAAGAGGTGGAGGATGTACTGTACGCCCATCCCAAGATAGATGAGGCTGCGGTGATCGGCGTCCCCGATCCGGACTGGGGCCAGCAACCAAAGGCGGTAGTGGTCCTCAAGAAGGGCGAGACGGCAACACCAGACGAGATAATGGAGTTCTGCCGTCAGAGGCTTTCCAGCTTCAAGCGACCTCGCTACGTAGCCTTTGTCGATGAGCTGCCCCGCACCTCCACCGGCAAGCTGCTGAAGAGGGTGCTGCGGGACCAATACGGCGAACCAAAGAACGAGTGAGCAAGTAGGCGGAATACCGATGCGGTAGTCGAAACAAAGATGAGGTTGCCGAGCCGGTGACAGTTGAGTAGGCTAGGTAAGGAAGCTGAGTACTGGAACCAAGTCGCCAAGGGTTGTTCCTTGAAGGGCTATTCTAATGAACTCTTGGCTGAGCACTACAGAAAGACCTATCTCGCTCTGGTCGCGAGATGGGCTGACGTGACCAAGAAAGGGAGGATTCTAAAGACCGATCTTTTTGAGGTGGCTTTTGCCACGGACCCGTTTTTGTTCCACCTCGGCCAAGTCAACAGCAATGTAATCGGCGTGGATATCTCCAATGAAGTAGTACACCAGGCGAAAAGGCAAGCCAAGCACCGCGGCGTCGACGCAAGCAAATATCTTTGCTCCGATGTCAGGCATCTTCCTCTCCAAGACAATTCCATTGACCTCGTTATCTCCGATTCCAGTCTGGACCACTTCCCCAGCGAGACAGATATTGTTATTGCCCTAAAGGAACTAGGACGGGTTCTCCAAGTTGGTGGCACCCTCATTCTTACCATAGACAATAAGAGCAACCTGACTTATCCCCCCTACACATTTGTCCGTCTGTGGATGCAGCTCGGCCTAGCCCCCTATTTCATTGGAAAGACCCTCTCCCCTGCTAAGCTGAGGCGAACCCTGGAAGAAATTGGATTTGGCGTAGAAGCAAGCACGGCTATTATCCACTACCCCCATCCCGACGCACTGGTGAGATGGCTGGAGAGTTCACTGCGCAAGATGGGCAGAGGTAAGTTTGATGATGCTATCCGAAAAGGTCTAGCTGCTCTCGATAAGCTGGAGGGGAAGAGGAGTAGATACCTGACCGGCCGCTATGTCGCGGTGAAAGCGGTGAAGAGAGCAACATCATGAGCACACTAATTAGTGTGACTGTAGACGAAGAAACCAGACTTCAAGGCTACCTAGCCGTAGATGCCACCGTGAACGGGCGCTCATACGGTGGGGTGAGAATGGCAGCCGACCTTTCACCAGATTCACTTAGCCGAGTTGCAAGAGCGAAGACCCTGAAGTCTGGCCTCTTGGGGCTACCGGTTGGTGGAGCTAAAGCAGGTGTCGCTGCCGACCCAGAAATGCCTATAGAGAGGAAACGGCAAGTCCTAAAGAGCTTTGGGCAGGCGCTAAAGCCCTTTCTCCAGACCAAGACCTTCATCCCCAGTGAAGACTTGGGAACAACTGAGGACGACATCAGGTTTATGCTTACGGCAAATGGTCTCAAGGTTCCGCCCCGCAGCCTGACCGATCGGTTGTCGGGTTACTATACCGGCGTCACCATCTTTGCCGCTGCGACCAGGGCTGCCCAGCACATCGGCCTTGACCTCAACAAGGCCTCGGTAGCTATTGAAGGCTTCGGTAATGTGGGCGCGCCCACCGCTCAGGCATTCTGGAAGAACGGTATCAGGGTAGTCGCTATTTCGACCATCCACGGGGCAATTTATGATGACTCAGGTCTGGATGTCAGCGAACTCATCGAGCTCCGTGACCAGGTAGGCAGTCAGGTCGTCAACTTGTTCCCAAGAGGAGAAAGAATAGAGAGGAGCCGACTGGCAGAATTGGATGTGGATATATTCTCCCCATGTGCTCAGCCTGACAGCATTACCTTGAGCAACGCTGGCCGGGTGGCCGCCAGAATAGTATGTCCGGGGGCTAATGCTCCCATAACACCAGAGGCAGAGAGGATCCTGTTTCAAAGGGGCATCCTTTCCATTCCCGACTTCGTGGCTGGTTGCGGCGGCCTGTTGGGAGTCTCTATGAAGCGCACGGGGCTTAAAGGAGATTACATCAGACGCTTCCTGGAGCAGAGAATCGGCGATCAGGTTACCGAAGTAATTGAAGGCGCCGAGAAGGAGAGTATGATCCCCAGGGTATTTGCCGAAAGAATAGCCGAGGAGAGGTTCCTGAGGGCGAAGGCAGCAGCAGAAAGGAAAAACCTCGTCAGCAGGAGCTTCAACTTGGGCCTTGAGCTATATCGCAAGCGAATTATACCCTACCAGCTTGTCACACCTATTGCCCCCTGGTATTTCAGGGCAAAACTCAGGTAGCTTCGGTGTCCAAAGACAGCCGCCATGACTACCCCTTCCTCCGCGCCGTTCCTAATAAGAAATGCCCCGGATGTTCCGCCCATCACAATATGAACCTTCTTTGTCATGCCCCCTGGATAAAGGATGAGATTTTATGGAACATTCGGATGAAAAAGCGTCACGTTCTTCGGCTTATTGGCGGAGGAGCAGAGGACTCCTGATCAAGGGGAAAACTCACCCTTCGGCAGGCTCAGGACAGGCTCCGACCTCTCCCCGTCGAGGGAGAGGAGTTCTATGCTTCCGCTCTCTGTGGATGTTATCATCCACAAGTAGCGGGGAACTGAATGCTGACTGCTGAAAGCTGATAGCTGAACGCTTATCTTACGATAATCCTGCCCTTGGGCTCCGCGATCACCTCGCCAATTATCGCAGCCTCCTCTACACCCTCTTTATGCATTCTCCTAAGCAGCGATTCCGCCTCTGAAGCGGGCACGGAGATGAGCAGCCCACCGGAGGTCTGAGGGTCGAAGAGAATGTCCGACATAAACTGGGGAACGTTATCGCCAAATTCAACCATGTTCAAGCGAAACTGCCGGTTGCGGTGCAGCCCACCCGGGATCATACCCATCTCGGCCAGGTCTTTCGCCTCGGGGAAGAAAGGAACATCGGAGGAGCGGATCGTCATCCCAACGTCCGACCCTTCAACCATCTCGCAGGCATGTCCCAGAAGTCCGAAGCCGGTCACGTCGGTACAGGCGTGAACATCGGCGGTCATCATCAGCTCCGCCGCCTTGTTGTTGAGGGTGACCATGCACTTCACGGACTTGGCAACCGCCGCCTCGCTCGCCACCCCGCCCTTCAATGCGGTATTGATTATCCCCGTACCCAGCGGCTTAGTCAGTATAAGCCTGTCGCCCGCTCTGGCCCCGGTATTAAGAACCACCTCCTGGGGATGAATAACCCCGGTGACGGAGAGCCCGTACTTCAGCTCTCGATCTTCCACGCTGTGCCCACCCACCAGGGCCACATCGGCTTCGTGCAGCTTATCCAGCCCCCCGGCCAGGATTTTCCTCAGAACAGATATGTCCATCGTCTCCACCGGGAAGCAGACGATGTTCATGGCAGTCAACGGCCTGCCCCCCATGGCATACACGTCGCTCAAGGCGTTGGCTGCAGCCACCTGTCCAAAGATATAGGGGTCATCGACAATAGGGGTAAAGAAGTCTAAGGTCTGGACGATTGCCAGATCATCACTCAGTTTATACACACCGGCATCCTCAGCCCTCTCTATACCCACGATCAGGTTTGGATCGGAGATGAGAGGCAGCCCCTGCAAAGCTCTGGCTAGGTCCGCCGGACCTATCTTGCAGGCTCAGCCTGAGCCGTGAACGGTCTCCGTGAGCCGCAGCCTCGCCACATCACCCATCTAACTCGCTCCCTTCAAATCTTGATAAGCCCACTTTGTTTCTAGCTGGCGCTAGCAGACGGACCGAGCGAAAGACGGAAGCCGTCCTCAACTTCCTCAACTTCCACGCAGTATCCCCTGCTCTGGGCCAGCCGCGATACATTCTCCTTCGATACCGCGGTCTCCACCAGCACGGTTAACGGTTCATCAGGATGCTCATCGATAGCCTTCTTCGTCTTGACAACCGGGATAGGGCAGGAGTAACCGCGCGCATCGACTTCAATCATTGCTGTCCTACCTCAATATAGCATACTCCGCTCCATTGGCAAAGATGCTCTTTGAACACAGCAGGAAACTGCTCCACTATCTGCCAGACCCTGGTAGCCGGGGTAGCCTCAGCGAACTCTCCCGCCATTCGGTTGGATCTGGCGGCGATTATGGCAGCCTCGTGCAGCTCCAGACCAGCATAGGCGAAGGCAGACACAAGACCGGTCAAGCTATCGCCCGTTCCTCCAATGGCCTCAAGAGCAGGCACATCGGGCTCGGCGATGGTGGCTAGAATCTGGCCGTCGCGAACCACGTAGTCGGTTGCTCCCTTGACCAGCAGCAACTTGGCTGCGTCTTTGTGTTCATAAGCAGCAGCGACCAGCTTTGGGGTCTGTGATATGTCGGTATCGAATAGATGCCTGGCGATATAGGCGGGGTGGGTAGCCTCAGGATCAGCAAGAAAGGCCATTTCGGTGGCATCCGGGGTGAAGATGTCGAACTCCGATGCCAGCCCTGCTGCCTTGGCAGCGTACATCGAACCGGCATCGGCAATCATCACTGGCCTTCTGGAGCACCGCTTCACCGATTCGCAAAGCCTCCTCATTAACGCCATATCGGGAAGGCAATAGTGCAGCGCGAGCACCTCCGGGGAAAGCTCGGCTACCTTCTGGATCAGATACTCGTAAATCTCTTTGCTGCCACTGCCCTGGCCAGTGTCTCCAGCAACTAGAGCTTGAGGGGGCTCCAGCCCAAGATACTCAGTGGTGACGAGTGCAGCGCTGATCATGGCTCCGGTGCCTTGGGCACAGGGTACAGTGTGGCCATCGACTACCAGTGATTCCCCCTCCGCCCCGACCTTTCCCACGGTCAGAGGCAAGTCCTTAACGGGGACAGTCCCCGCAATGAGCATCATGGCTTGCTGCCTCCCTGCCAGAGATTAAGGCTTTCCTCAAGAGCCCGGTCCAGCATCAAAGCGCAAAGGGTGAAACCAACATCCTTTGGCCGGGGCGCCTCGGTCAGCTTCTTGCCGATCATCTCGGCGTGAAGGTGGGGGATGTCAGGGCAGCCCCCACCCGAGGTATTGACGATCACGCCGCTCTCCTTATCAAAAGCGAGCTTCATATTGGCTGCCACGACCATTATCCAGCCGCCGAAATCGGTTACCTTAACGACCTCCAGAAGCTCCGAAGTGCCTACTTTGAGTGGGACAACGCTGACATATGGAGCATCCTTCTCCCTGAGCAGCCGCTCTATGCCCGGCTGTTCCACCAGGTTTATCTCTACTGCCAGGTCGCAGCCCTTACGTAGCTCAGGTGGAGGTGCGACCAGCCTGACAGCATAGTCCGCCTTCTTGAGCACCTTCTCCGCCCTCATAGCGTCCTGCACATCCATGAATAGCACCAGCCCTCCGCCCTCGAAGGATTGCTTTCGCCGCTTAAGAAATGCCATATGAACCCCCTGCCGCTAGGCAGTTCTCTCCCTCATGAAGAAGCCAACTGCCAGGCAGAAAACCAGCCCCAGGATAACCGCTACCACGCTGAAATCTCCAATTCCTTCGGGGCTTGCGGTAGTGAAGAAGTTGTGTGCGATCGCTGCACCGACAATCAGTCCCAGGACGGTTACCCCGGCATCGGTATCGCCCTCTCCCGATAGGATAAGTTGACGCAGCGGGCAGCCGCCGAGCAGCGTGGCCGCTAGTCCGACCAGGGCCATACCGAGGAAGTTCCACAGGTGATTGTCGTGAGCCACTGGCTGCCCCACGAAACCCCAGTCAATGTGTCCCAGGGCAGCATTGACGATAATAGCTCCGATGAAGAAAGCAGCGATCGCTCGGAAAAGATACGTATCTCTGACCATCATCAGGTCTCGCCAGCCGCCGACGAAACACATCCTCGTCCTCTGAGCCAGCACCCCGACGCCCAGACCAACGATCAGCGAGATCCAGAGAGCAGCGTGCATCGATCCTGGGCCCGTCTCGCTTTCGAAAATGAAATAGGGGGTGAAGACAGCGAGAAGGAGTATGCAGAACATTACTATCGGCATCACCCAGCCAGCCGCCGCATATGTCCTCCCCGACCGACCAAGATTGAAGCCGTTTCTCAGGAACAGAATACCTATAAAGGCTCCCACCACTACACCACCCAGGGCAGTGATTCCATTGAGATCCCCCCCAGCCAGCCGGAGCACAGCCCGCACCGGACACCCCAGAAAGACGAGCGCTCCCACCATAACGAAGGCGCCCAGCAGAAATCGTATTAAGGGAGCGGAACCTCCTCTCGCTCTGAATTCGCGGAAGGCGAAGGCGGATACAAAGGCTCCCAGCACAAGACCAATTATCTCCGGCCTCAGGTATTGAACTACGCCAGCCCGATGCAGTCCGAGGCCGCCAGCGATATCGCGCAGGAAGCAGGCAATACAGATACCCATGTTCGGTGGGTTGCCCCATTCCACCATGTAAGCAGCCAGAACCCCGAAAATGAGTCCAGCGACGACGATTAGAAGCCTCTGCGTCAACAAACGACGCAAGTTGCCCGTTCTCCTTTATAGCCCCCTTTTCTAAAGGGGGATCTAGGGGGATTAGGAATCCCCCCTTCCCCCCTTTTGCAAAGGGGGGAGACAAATATGGGTAACGATGAGCCCGCCGAACGAGAGGAGCCTTGTGCGAAACCATGCGAAGGACCGTAACTAATGGAATTCATGGACCAGGGCTCCTACCTTGGTGTTGCCTAACTCTCACCGATGCTATAAAATGACCACAGTTGATTGTATCATAAGCAATCCTTTGTGGCAAGATAAACAATGCTTATGGACTCAAGGGGGAGAGGGCCGTGAACCTCGACTATTTGAAGACATATCTGGAGGTAATCAGACTGGGGAGCTTCTCAGAAGTGGCCAGGAAGCTATCAATCAGCCAGCCCGCCGTATCCTTCCAGATTCGTAAGCTGGAGCGCGACCTCGGGTTACGTTTGATCGACCGGGGGCAAAAGACAATCACCTTGACCGACGCCGGAAAGCACCTGCTCCGTTTCGCTCAAGTAGTTGAGCGCGAGCGAGCAAGTCTAGCGCGCGACCTCGAACAACTACGCGAGGAGGTAACAGGGCACATAATCATTGCCGCCAGCACTATCCCGGGCGAAGCCCTTCTTCCACCTATTCTGGGCGAATTCCAGGCATTGCACCCCGCCGTAGGGGCTCGGGTGGAAGTCTCCGATTCTATGACTGTAATCTCTGGAGTACAGGAGCGAGCCTATGACGTAGGATTCTGTGGCATTGCGCCCAAGGGCCAGGAGCTGGACTATTTCAAAATAGCGGAGGACGAGATCGTCCTCATTGTGTTTCCCGAACATCCTTTCGCCCAGAGGGAAGAAATCTCCTTCCTGGAGCTGGCGGGAGAGCCTCTCCTCTTTCGTGAGGAGACTTCAGGGACACAACAGAGCCTCAAATCACTCTTAGCCAAAGCCAGACTTAGCATCGAGAAGTGGTCACCGAGTCTGGTTCTGGGCACAACTCAGGCCGTGGTCTCCGCAGTGGAGTCAAGAGTGGGAATCGCTTTTGTATCGAATCTAGCTATCAAGAAGAGCCTGGCCCTTGGTCTGGTCAAAGAGGTCGCCGTTGAGGGATTGAAGATGAGACGAGACTTCTACTGCATATATCGCAAGGAAAGGGTCGTTTCCCGCCTGCTCGGCGAGTTCATCGCCTTCGTTCAGGCAAGGGCATTGCAAACCTAGCCTTGTCCCCCAGTCCTTATGGCAGCCCCATCAACTTCGCTGTGAATCGGTTGACTGGATTGGCAAGGGTCAATCCTCCGTCTACAACAATCACCTGTCCCGTTATGTAGCCCGCTCCCGGGGAAGCCAGAAAGGCCGCCAGCTCAGCGATATCCTCAGGTTCACCATACCTAAGCGCCGGTATTTCCTTATCAAAATCTGGCGAAGCTTCGATTAGCAGCCGACCCATCGGCGTTCTTATGATTCCAGGGGCGATCGCGTTGACCGTGATTCCCCGGTAGGCAACCTCAAGCGCCAACGATGTGGTAAGAGGAATTATCGCTCCCTTGGCAGCAGCGTAGTGGGCGCTGAAGATTTGGGCTTGAACTGCATCGATTGATGAGATGTTGATTATTCTGTCACCTTCCTTCATAGATTTAATGACAGCCCTCGTGAAGAAGAACGTACCATTGCAGTGGACCTCAAACATCCTTACCCATTCCTTTGTTGTCAGATCGGCAAGAAAATTGCCCTCGGCGATGCCCGCGCAGTTAAGCAGAATACCTACATTCCCCAACCGTTCCTCTGTCTCCTTGACCGCTTGACTCACCTGCTCCTCTTTGGTGACATCGCACTGAATCGCTAGAGCCTTGCCATTCGAAGCTTCGACTTCTTTAGCTACCGCCTTCGCCCCTTCCAGGTCCCTGTCGACAACAGATACCATTGCTCCTTCTGCCGCAAATCGCAGAGCGACAGCCCGGCCAATGCCCGAAGCGGCCCCGGTTACCAGCGCAACTCTACCAGCTAATCTCCCCTGCACCATTTTCCATCCTTTCTCTGTAGATTTCCCTTCTCAAGCCATGCCCCATACGGCTATCCGAAGTAGGGACGCAGTCTGCGTAGTACAAACTTCCTGAACAGTCCGGGAAAGGCGTTACGAAATCCGATGTAAATCCTGTCGCTAAGGAGTACGAACGTCTCGAAACGCTCCTTCTCTATAGCCCCCCTGATTTTCTGGGCAACTTCCGCCGGCGGCGTCTGACATTGGCCGCGATAATACTCCCCCAGCTTGTCAAAGACAGCGTCATCAAAGATTCCTGTGCGTGTCCCTCCAGGCAACACCATGCCAACGTGGATTCCCTTGTCCTTTAGCTCATAGTACAGTGATTCCGAGAGAGCGTAGAGGGCAGCCTTACTTGCAGAATAGACACTATTTCCAGGCATAACCAACTTGCCAGCGACTGAAGCCATATTTATTATGGTGCCTCTGCCTTGCCTTTGCATGATTGGAACAACAGCTCTGATAAGATAAGCCGGTCCGTAGAAGTTAACCGACATCTGCCCCTCAAATTCGCCCTCAGACATCTCCTCAAAGGGTTTCACTCTCATTATGCCAGCGTTGTTCACCAGAATATCGATACCCCCGTGGCGTTCATGTATGGCCTGCACCGCTCGCTTAACCTGTGCCTCATCGCTTACATCGCAGACCTCCGCCGTCGAATCTGAGGTATACCTGCGAACTTCCTCCACAGCTTCTGCTAACCTGTCCTCCTTAATATCTGCCAATACAACAGTGCAACCATGCCTCGCCAGTTCGATGGCGGTCGCCCTGCCGATACCACTTGCTGCCCCGGTAACGACAGCTACCCTACCTTTTACATCCATTTGCGAACCCCCTTAAGCTTTTCTCTTTGCGGCGCCCGCGAAAAAGTAAGCCAGATAAGCATACCACTCCATTGGGTTCCTCCTGCCTTACTCCAGTGTAGTCAGATAGAGAGCGCTTGAGATATTTGCCCGCATTCTACTACCAAGTATCAGAACGGTCAATGACAAGATGGGTAACCAAGGCCCTACATGCAAAAGGCTCTCACCGACCGGGCACAAAGTGAACGCAATTGACACATAGACCTTTCTTTGATAACCTGAACCTGACGGCTGATTAGCATAGCATGGTTTCGCCGCTACCTCGCCGGGGCAACCCGAGCGCAGCTATCGCGCGTCAACTGAGGCCAGATTGGTACAAGAAGTGTCGCTGTGACCGATGCCACAAGCCTGCCACTGTTTCTGCTCTCTGTCATCGCTATATCCCTTACAGGGGTCATGATGCCGGGCCCCGTCACCGCTGTTACAGTTACCAAGGGAGCCCAGCGCAAAGAGGCCGGCGCCCTTGTCGCCATAGGTCATGGCTTGATCGAGATTCCCCTGATTCTGCTAATCTACTTCGGTCTCGCCAGCTTCTTGACGCTTACCGAGGTGAAGGTTTCCGTGGGCTTGGCAGGGGGGTTGGTGCTCATCTGGATGGCGCTGAGTATGCTCAGAAACAGGCCATCGGTCTTCAGCGAGCAGAAGGAACTGGCCCACAGTTCCGTAGTCGCAGGATTGACAACGACTGCGGCCAATCCCTATTTCTTCATATGGTGGGCTACTGTTGGCGCTGCGCTGCTGGTAAGCGCGCGTGATTTCGGCGGCGCTGGCGTAGCTGCCATGAGCGTGACGCACTGGCTCTGTGATTTCGCCTGGCTTTTCCTCGTCTCATGGGCGGTTTTCAAGTCAAAGCGCTTGTGGACACAAAGGGTTAATACCGTCGTGTTCGGGATATGCTCAGCTATCTTGGCCGGATTTGGAGCCTGGTTCATTTTCTCCAGCATTGACCTCGCCATTTCCACCTGACCGCGGCAGAGAAGTAGACGTAGGGTGGGTGCAGCATAGCGAAACCCACCACTATCTTATTTCCCGCATGCATTCAGGTGGTGGGTTGCGTTTCACTCCACCCACCCTACATTGCCTGAATCCGTGGGGAGAGAGGTATTTGATTGCCTGGTACAGGGCAGCACGCGGGGGTATTGTAGCGCATAAAGGAAGTCAAGAAAGACACCGGAGGCAACAAAGGGTTATAATAGCAACTGTCGGGGAGTAGGACTCTGGACTTGCAGGTGTCCATTATTTCTCGGGCCAAAATGCCTACACCTTTGAGACAGGCGACAATCCAGCACTAGCTGCAGTCCCTGTCTTAAGGATTGAGTGTTGCATGTTTCCGATTTCCGATAGCGACCTCAAAACTCGCAGCCGTCCCTTCGTCAACGTGACCCTAATTGCTCTATGCGCCGCAGTCTTCATCTACGAGCTGGTGATCGGGGAATCCCAACGACTCATCTTCTTCTACCAGTTCGGCCTCATACCTAAGGAATTGACCCACGGCATTGACTATGGGTGGTTAGCGACGCCCACAGGCGAGTTAGTTGATATCACCACCCCTATTACTAACTGGGCAACCATGTTCACCTCAATGTTCATCCATGGAGACTGGATGCACTTCGCGGTTAACATGCTTTTCCTCTGGGTATTCGGTGATAACGTAGAAGACAGGTTCGGACACTTTAGATATCTGCTCTTCTACCTTGCAGCCGGCCTGGCGGCGGTCTGGCTCCAGATTGCAATAGACACCACGTCCACGGTTCCAACCATCGGCGCCAGCGGCGCCATCGCCGGGGTTTTGGGAGCCTACCTGCTTCTTTTCCCTTACAGCCGCATTAACACAGCCGTTGTCTTCCTCTTCATCACCATCATTCGAATCCCGGCCTTCTTACTTCTCGGCTTCTGGTTCTTGCTCCAGTTCTTCAGCGGCCTTGGCTCATTGGGCCCTTCGTCGCAGACAGGGGGGGTGGCATATTGGGCCCACATAGGCGGGTTTCTCCTGGGTATCGCTGTGGTCATCATCTACAAGCTCGCCACCCGCAGGAGTAGTGGGCCCAGAGGGCCTCAGGGAAAGCCAGGCTGGAGGATATATGGAGGCTGAAACGCTAAAACGCTGGCGGGCGGGCGGCTTTAGCTGCCGTTGCTCCTTCTATATCTGGACTGAAGGGAGTGCACAATGGCCATCGCGATCTTATACCGGGAGGAATTGAAGGAATATGACTTCGGGCCAGGTCACCCCTTTCGAGGAGACCGCTACCCCTTATTCCACCAGTTCTTGCGGGAGCATCTACCCGAGGATGATAATTACCGCGTTATCGAAGCAGACTGGGCAAGCGACCAGGATTTGCTCCTGATTTGCCATGAGGACTACATTACCTTCACCAAGGAGTACTACAAAGCTGCAAACCTCGGTTTGAGCTATCCCGGCCCATTTCATCGATTTCATAGCGGAGATAACGCAATTGTAGGCAAACCGGGAAAGCTAGAAGAGGCAGCCAGACTTGTTGTCGGCCAGGCCAAGACAGCTTGCGATCTGGTCCAAGAGGGCAAATTCGCTAAGGCCGTCTCCATTGGCGGTGGATTACACCATGCCAAACCCTCCTATGGAGAAGGATTTTGCCTCTATAACGACGTCGCCTTCTCTGCCAGATACTTGGTGCAGAAGTACAAGCTGCAGAGGATACTGATTCTGGACACCGATGCCCATGCCGGCAATGGAACCTCCGAGTATTTCTATGATGATGCCCGCGTTTTGCTTATTGACATCCACCAAGACCCGAGTTTTCTCTATCCCGGGACTGGCTTCGCTCACCAGACCGGCTCCGGCGATGGAAAAGGCTTCAATATCAATGTTCCGATGCCTATTTACGCTGGTTATGATTCCTACAAATCGGTTTTCGAGGAGCTGGTTCAGCCGATAGCTGCCGAATTCCAACCCCAGATCATCATAAGAAACGGTGGCTCGGACCCTCATTTCGGCGACGGGCTGACCAATTTAGGGTTGCCAGTGGAAGGCTTCAGAATGATCGGGGAAAAGGTCAGAGAACTGGCACAGCTCTGCCAGGGCAAAGTTATCGATCTGATCGCATCCGGTTACAATAGAGATGTTCTGCCTTACGCATGGCTAGCCTTGATTTCCGGCCTGGCGGGCTTCAAAACCGGGATAGAAGAGCCTGAGGAGGTCCCCCAGAGGTTCAGACAAGACCCCTCATTCATAGAGACTAAAATGGTCATCGAGGAGGTCAAAAGGAACCTCAGAGACTACTGGAGCTGTCTGAGATAGAAGACTGCGCAAAAAGTGGCGTAGGATTCCCGTTGCTGGCGTTCCGGGCCTCCTGGTGAGCCCTCGGCGTGAGTTCAGTCGAATGCTCAGCAGAATGGGGTGTCCCTACAAGCATTAGTCCCTTTGTCATTGCGAGGAGCGCCACAGAACCGCTAATTGGTTTGTCATTGCGACGAGCTTCAGCGACGAAGCAATCTCAGAGGCCGGGTAAGGCAGCGGAGTATCAGATTGCTTCGCTCCGCTCGCAATGACACTGGGCTTTGTCAGGTTCTCGGGGGCTCATTAAGAGTCTTCAGGCAATCTCTACGAAATCTCAAAGAGGGAATCGGCCGCTCCCCGTCCCCAGTCCCATCACCACCACCGTCCCCTCTCCTGATAGGTCTCAATAAACCTCTCGATGGAACGATCAAACGTCCTCTCCACATCGTTAGGGAAAAGGCACGCCGGCAGTTCACCCAACCGCCAATGATATGTAAGGCACTCACAGCAAACGCCCTTCCTGCTGCATGGTTCATAGGTACAATTGCAGCTTGCTTTGTTCTTCTCAATGCTGCACTCCCTCATATTCAGTTCAATACCTCCTCGCGCTCGACTGAACTCGGTTTGCTCCTGATTATTGTAACTACGGGTTTGCTGATTCGCAATACCCCACCCCCATCCCCACAAGCCCTATGAGAGCAAGGTTGAAGAAGGGAGGAGGATGCTGTAGAATCCATTTCTTGGCGGACACCATCGGATGAAGGTCGGCAACACACCACGTAAGGGGGGAGAAGCAGGTAACTTGGACTGCAATAGAGCCGTATATCACTGGTCAAGGCGGGATCGGCTTCTGTATTTTGCGACGTTGGTCTTCTTCTTGGTCGCTTTCTTTGGAGCTGCTTACCTGCTGGCAAGGGAATCAATCTACCTCATGGTCATATTCCTCTTGCTGTATATTGCGGCCAGCGTCTTTCAGGCAGGTTGTTGCATTGGATGTCCCTATCGGGGCAGGTTCTGTCCGGCCGTATTCGGCATGTATCTCGGGAATTTTCTCTCAGCTACGGTCTACAAGAGCCGAACTTCCGACCCTGGGTTCTTCAGAATCAACGCGAATCTGGCCGAATTCTTCCTGGCAGCTACTCTTGTGTTTCCAATCTACTGGCTTGTAATATCGAATTGGGTCTACCTTGCCGTCTTCTTGCTTCTGGTAGCGTTACACGTTGTCGCATTCTTCCCGGCCATGTGCCCTAAGTGCAGCTACAATGATACTTGCCCTGGAGGACAAACGACACTCAAGCTACTCAGAAGATGAGGCCTCAACCCGAAGTAACGGATTCTATACAGCGGTCCCACCGCCGGACGGAGCGAGCTACATTACAAGAGGTGAGCATGACAAATAGTCAGAACCAGCCAGCAGTCGAAACCCGTCAATTGGTCAAGAGGTTTGGCGATTTCACCGCGGTCGATCATCTAAATCTCAAAATCGAGTATGGTGAGACCTACGGTCTCCTCGGTCCCAACGGCTCTGGCAAAACCACGACCATCAAGATACTCTGCGGCCTGCTTAAAACCACCGGTGGAGAGGCGCTTGTTCTGGGCAAGCCGGTTGGCGATCTCTCCATCTTTCCAAGAATAGGATACATGCCACAGGAGACGGCGCTGTATCTGGATTTGACCGTGCACGATAACATCAGGCTCTTTGGCGAGATCTATGGCATGAGCAAGGCAGACATCGAGCGAGAGGAAGCCAATCTCCTGCGATTCATTGACCTGGAGAAATGGCGAAACTCCACCATCGCCAATTTGAGCGGCGGCATGAGGCATCGGGTATCCCTTGCCTGTAGCATGCTGCACAATCCAGAGCTGCTGTTTCTGGACGAACCAACAGTCGGCGTCGACCCGGAGCTGCGGGCTTCCTTCTGGGACTACTTCGAGGCCCTGCGATCAAGGGGCGTGACCGTAGTCATCACCACCCACTACATGGACGAAGCCTACCACTGCAGCAAGATTGGACTTCTAAGGGAGGGCCAGCTCATCGCTGAGGGAACCCCCAGTGAGATCACCGAATCGGCGGGGGTTCAGTCGCTTGAAGATGCGTTCCTAACATTGGCCCGGAGAGGGGGCGGTGATGAAGTTTAGCCGGGCATTTGCCATTACAAAAAGGATCTTCAGAGGGCTGAAGCACGATCGGCGGACGGTGACGCTCATCGTAATTGCGCCAATTCTGGCGATGTGCATCTTCGGCATCGCCTTCAGTGGGGACGTGACAGATGCCGCGGTAGTGGTTGTAAACCTGGACGAGGGTCCTCTGGCGGCAAGAATCATCTCCAATCTGGATGAGGATACCCTCGACATTCGCTACATGGAGAGGGAGGAGGAGGCCGTTGAGGAGGTCGAGAATGGCGAAGCGTGGGCGGCTATCGTGTTCCCGAAGGATTTCACCACGGATGTCACGGCGAAATTGCAGGGCGGTTCCGTTGCTGGCGATACTGCCATCAGCGTCAAAGCTGACAAGAGCAATGTGAATGTTGCCACTGCGGTGCTGAGAGTGGTGATGGATGCCGTGACGACCACCATGTCACAGCTTGGCAGGGAAATGCCGATCACGGTTGATGATTCCCCGGTCTACGGGAAGGGCGCGGAATTCATTGATTTCTTCGTGCCCGGCATCATG
Source organism: uncultured Dehalococcoidia bacterium (assembly GCA_964502665.1). Taxonomy (GTDB): domain Bacteria; phylum Chloroflexota; class Dehalococcoidia; order SZUA-161; family SZUA-161; genus SOKG01. The sequence continues at coordinate 15,911 of CAZCXP010000020.1, forward strand.
GCCTTTGCTGTATTCATGTTGACGACACTGCTCACCCTGCTTTCGTTCGTGGGAGAGCGCACCAGCGGCACTCTTGAGAGGCTCAGGGCGTCGCCGATAAAGGAAAGTGAGATAGTGGTCGGTTACGCTATGGCCTTCGGCATCATCGGAATGTTGCAGGCATCGCTGCTGTTGCTCGTGGCCACGCTGGTCTTCAAGATCACCATCGTGGGCAATCCGTTTCTGGCGTACATAGTGGTGGCCTTGCTGGCAGTGGTCAGTGTGAACCTGGGGATACTGCTCTCCAGCGCGGCCAAGAGGGAAGCCCAGGCAATCCAATTCTTCCCTCTCATCGTATTACCCACCTTCTTGCTGGCAGGGATATTCTGGCCAGTGGAGGCAATACCTTCGGTTCTGAGGCCGCTCTCATACTTCATACCGCCGACCTACGCCGTCGAAGCCATGCGCTCGGTGATGCTGAGGGGATGGGGACTGGGGAATATCTGGCTCGAAATCGTGGCGTTGTTGGCATTCGGGTTGGTGTTCCTGGCGCTGAGCGTCAGGTCTTTGCAGAGGGAGAAGGGTTAGGGACCCTCTTCACAAAGGCGAGGATTTCTCCTTGGGGCCTGGTTGCCTTCACAGCGTCCTACATGCGGTTTTTCGCAGCCCCATCTGGCCGCTACCTAACCTGCAACATAGAAGGGCGCAGGAAGTTCCAAGCAGACTAACATGGGTGAGTGACTATTAACTAATGATCAGAATCAGTGTGCCAGATGCCGTTCGTGGTGAGCTTGTCGAACCATGAACGGCCCTTCGACAGGCCCCTGAGTAAATCAGGGGCAGGCTCAGGGCGAACGGATTGAACTGCATTTTCAGAACACATGAGCAACCCCTCGCCATAGCGAGTTTTGACAGCCCACTTAGGGCTTGTTAACATAGAGTCCACCGGCTGCAGCATTGTTGCTCCAAGTCAACCCATCCGAGTCGAGAAGCGCGAGGAGCGAGCCATGCAAATGGGATTCTACTTCGATCAGACCAGATGCACCGGCTGTTATGCCTGTGTGGTCGCCTGCAAGGACTGGCACGATGTGCCAGCGGGACCAGCCAGTTGGCGAAGGGTGGAGACTATGGAGCAGGGAGAATTCCCCGATCTGTTTGTTGCCTTCCTCGCCACCTCCTGCTACCACTGTGCCCAACCCGCCTGCGTCGCGGCATGCCCGGTAGAAGCCATCACCAAAAGGGAAGAGGACGGTGTAGTTGTAGTCGACCGGGAGAAGTGCCTGGGCAAAGACCAATGCGACCTCTGCTGGCAAGCGTGTACTTACAAGGCACCCCAGTTTGGAGCAGAGCAAAACGCCAAGATGCAAATGTGCAACTTCTGCCTGGATAGGCTTGAGCAGGGGAAGAAGCCCGTCTGCGTAGCCGGATGCCCAATGAGGGCCTTGGACTCAGGCCCTTTGGAGGAGCTGAAGGTGAAGTATGGCGGCGCCAAAGAGGCAGAAGGCTTCACCTATTGCGATGAATTGAAACCTTCCGTTATCTTCAAACCGAAATTCAAAGGCCCCTCTTCTTGAGACAACGATCGCTGTAATAGAGCAACGGACGGGCAATGGCGCAAAACCGCCACCGGCCCTACCCCTCCTCCTTCAGCAGGTCGCTGAATAAATCAGCGTGATACACTTCGTGATCACGTATCCTGGTAAGAAGCTCTTTCAGCCCGGGGTCTTCGATCTCCTTAGCAGCCCTGTCGTACTCAGCCGCCACCTCTTTCTCGATCCTGATATCCGCCCGGAGCATATCGGCCGTCTTCCTGGACTGGTCAACCTTGGTGTGCTCGACCCTTGGGGTACCCCCGCCATCAACCAGCTCCTCAGAGAGCCAGCCCAGATGCTGCATCTCGTTTATGGCCTGATCCTGCAGCTCTTCCTTGACCTCCTCATTGGGTGTCATATAGGAGTGCAGAAGGTACTGGAGTATCACCGTGTACTCGTGCTCGATGCCCCAGTCAAGAATCTTGGTGACCTTATCCTGCCGGCTGCCCCTCAAATCCTTGGCACCTTCCCTTCTGGCCTTGTCAACAAAGTGTTCGAATTGACCCCGGTGCGCCTTCTCATCGGAGAGAATCCGCCGCAGCAGCCGTTTTATCTTGGGGTCATCGATGGCCTTAATGTGCTCCTCATACAGGGCGATGCCATCTTCCTCCTGCTGCACGTCATTCCTCATCCAATCCGCGACTGCCTGGCCGCCTGTGCGCATATCACCCCTCTTTATGGTGGGAACACCGCCAAGGCCGACTATGGTCTCGGCCAGCCAATCGAAGTGGCGCATCTCTTCCCGGGCGATAGCCTCGATCTCGCACGCCATCTCGCCCTCACCCATAGCGTAGGCATGCACTAGATACTGGATGATAGCCGCATGCTCGCCCTCAAGGTCCTGGTTCAGCAATTCAACTGTCTTGTCGCTCATAACACCCTCCTCTGAAAGGGCCCTCTTCCGCCCTTCAATTGAGTACTATACACAACGGATTTCGGTTTAGTCAATAGGTCTAAGCAACCCTAAAATAGCGATTACCTTGAAGAACCGTGGGTTTGGGTGTCATGGGTAGGTTGCCCGACGTCGGGCAACCTACCCACTGAGCTCACACCGAGGGCTCACGACGAAGCCTCGCAATGACATAGCAATGTGGCAGCACCAACCTGGTCCCGAATCGCTGTTTTTGGGAGCAAGACATTGCAGGCAGGAACGCTTATAATAGTATTATTGGGGAGCAGGGCTTCGCTCCCCGGAGCGGCTGTTATTGCCGTCTCCGAAGTGACCCACGACCCCGACGACTTTTAGCGTGACTATGCAGATACTGGTTGTTACCCAGGGGCCCTACGGCGAGAGGATAGCGCGCAACCTGCGCGAGCACATGCCCTCCGGCTGGACAGTCGAGGACGTAGCTCTACCCAAGGCCCTGCCTCCCCTCATCGACGATCCAGATGACTTCCTGCCTGCGGCGATACCCCCGGCCGATCTCTTGATCGCCGCTGGCGAGTCACCGGGGGCCGCCCAGCTCATACCCGATCTTGTCAGCCGCTCCGGGGCCCGCTCTGTCATCGCCCCCATAGATAACAGCGCCTGGCTGCCGCAGGGCCTTGCCAACCAACTCAAGAGAGAGCTGGCAGAGATAGGCATTGCTGTGGTCTTTCCCAAGCCGTTTTGCAGCCTCACCGAAACCAGCTACGGATACCGCGGCAGCGCCCAGCCCTACAATGATGTGCTCATCTCCGCATTCGCCCGGCATTTCGGCAGGCCCAAGCTGAAGATCAAAGTCAACCCCAAAACCAGGTTGATAGAGCGGGTAGACGTGGAAAGAAACTCAGCCTGCGGCTCGGCATCTCACGTAGCCAGGGGGCTGATTGGCCTCTCCGCAGACGAGGCCGACACCAAGGCTGGACTAATCCTGCACCACTACCCCTGCCTCTGCTCGATGAACCAAGAGCAGATCGACGACAGGCTCTACGACACGCTGATGCACGTGAGCGGCTACATAATCAATGAGGAGGTAGCGGAGCAGGTTAAACCCTTCAAGACCCCTGCCCAATACCTCACCCCCAGCGAGTACGTGGATGACAAATAGTGGGGAGACGGCGAATCAGTGCGCTGGTCCCTCACCAGCCGATGTTGTTCCAGCCGGCCCTCAGTTGTCTGAATATCAAGGTGCAATCTTCGCTCACCTTGATCCAATAAGCCCTGCCGCGCATTAGGCCGGTGAGGTCGCTGCCAAGCGAGTCGCTCGGGTCATACATCTGCCATTGTCCAGCATAGAAGCCCCACACCCTGATCACCTTATCGCCTATAGATGCCAGCGCGTCTTCCACTAGGATCGGAGGGTCTTCCTCCAAGTCGACCCACACATCAGGGTCTATGATGGTGAAGCATGTGGTAAGGGTTAAGCCAGCAACGGTAGCACTGACCACCTGCCCGCCCCCCGGCAGACCGGGAACGGTAATGGTCGTCGTGAAAGTGCCTACCGCGTTGGTCATCAGACCAGGCGGTCCCATGTTGTGATGGGCGATCTTGACCTCCTCAACATAACTCTGCGGCTCGAATCCCACACCAGTAACCTTAACCGATGTACCTGGCAGTCCGCTTACAGGAGAAACTGTCAATGCCGCCGGCCCCACTGTGAATATCTGCGCCGGTGCCGCGTTCCCCAGAATATCGGTTGCGCCAATCAAATTGCTGGCTTCAGCCGTCAGCGGCACAGTAAGCCGGACGCTAAAGGCGCCGCTTGAATTCGGCGTCGCTGCCATTATGAAGGAACCGCCAAAGGTTAGGGACACCGAGCCAGGTGTGCGCTGCGGCCACTTGCTGCCAGTTACTGTCACCGTCTGGCCCCTGTAGCCGCTTGTCGGCGAGATGGTTATGTTAGGCTGAGTAACAGTAAAGACGTATGCCGCTGTAAGATTGCCATCACTGACTATCACCGCAGTTGGCCCCACTGCTGCCACTGGCACAGTCAGCATGCTCGCGCATACACAGCCCGCAGAGTCGATTTGTATCGCTTGAGTGTTCCAGGGCGCACCACCAAATGTTATGTTGCCAACTCCAACCGTGTTGCCGGGCGTCATATTGTGGACACAAACCGTTACCTTTGTGCCAATAGGGCCAGACTCCGGCGACAAAGTCACCGCCGGCGCCGCCGCACCCGTGGTCGCCGGAGCCACCCATACTACAGCGACCACCAAAACCAGAGCCAGTAGTACCTTGATCGAACCATGACACCCGTCTTTCATGTGAGCCTTCCTATTTTCGAATCGCTCAGACTGCATGTCCTGAGCAACACCAGCACGACTCAATATGGACATTCTCCATATGTATATTATACACCTGAGAATCTAGTTTGCTCGCAAAACCCGAGAACACCCTGCTCTTGAAAGGTGAACACCGCTGTACCAGGCCTTCCACGCAGGTGAGCGTCTTACCCAGGTCACCATCGAGTTCTACTGGACTGACGACACGGGAGCCGAAGAGCACTACTTCACCATCGAGCTGGAAAACGCGATAATCACCTCCATCAAGTCCTTCGTTCCCACTTCACCAGGTGGCGACGCCGACATGCCGACGCAAAGCTATGGGCACATGGAAGAGGTATCATTCACCTACAAGAAGATCACCTGGATCTATGAGCCAGAGGAGATTGAATACGAGGTAAGTTGGCCTGTGGCAGGGTGAGGCGTGCCCTGCTAATCAGGCGTCAGTTGACGCCGCCGGCAGAATATTGCCAAAGTAGCACTGCCGTACATCTCAAACGCGCTCTGGTACTATAGTCAAAATACCTTCCATTTTCAGGCAAGGCACCCCCGCTGCCTAACCACAGCACTGAGCGGCTAGAGTATTTCGGCAATTTCACCAAAGAGCTCAGTTAAGAAGCCTAAGACGTTGTGGGCTATCGACGTTATGTTACCCCAGAGAACTTCCTGATCTTGAGGCGCGACGTTGCCCCCTCCATTCCCCAAGCCCAGAAACAGCTCCTTAACCAAATGGCCACTGTCCACGATAGCTCTTGCCAGCTCTTCCACTTTGATCTCCCTGTTACCAAGGGTTTCTCATAAATAGCGTAGTCGGGCAAGAGTGGGGAAACAATCCCACTTGCGTACTTTTCCAATGAGCCAGAACCCATACTTACGTAGCCTCAATTCGTCATACTTTCGTCATGTCACTTACTCCTTCTGCATATGCCGGCACTCGATAGCGCCCTACATGCACAGCTACACGGCTCCCTGAATAGCACAATGAAAGCGGTCTATAATCACCGCCCTGATATCACGGCCCTGAGCCTCAAACCTGAATTGTTCGTTCTGACCTCAATTGTAATATACTTGTAAGCCCTTCGTAACTCCTCCTTAATACGTACTTAATCACTTTTAATTCTATGCGCGTAGAATTGTATCGGAAGCAAATCAAATAAGGGGGATAACGGGGGCACTAATCATATGAACGAGTAGTGATACCTTGACGTTCAGGAGCGAGGGGACTACTACTGGCGACCCCACGGCACTGGGTATCGCCTCGCCTAGACTTTCGAGAGTAAGCCATGCGTAAAATAGTTGTAATGATAGTTGACAGCAACCCGTTTTCCAGATCCGGGCTACGGCAGACTTTGTCCGAGCAAGATAGCCTGGATATACTGGGGATTATGGAGTGTGCTCCGGGGCAAGACGGCGGCGAAGCAATGACACAAGTTGCAGACAACTCGCCCGATGTCGTCTTGCTAGATATAGACTATCCCTCCCTCAGCGGGCTTGAGGTCGGTAGGAAGATCATCCGTCATTTCCCCGGAACCAGGGTCGTGATGCTGAGTGCCAATCCTTATGACAACGATGCTGAACTATTTGAAGTTATCAAGACCGGGGCGGTGGCTTACCTGAGGAGCAGGCACTGCACTGCGAAAGATTTCACCGATACGATAAGACGAGCCTCCAATGGTGAGTATCCCATAAATGATAGTGTAAACAGCAGACCCAAGGTCGCCGACCGTGTACTGAGGCAATTCCAGGACATGTCGTCTATAGGAAGACCTCTAAAAGACATAACCGCCCCCCTCACCCGCAAGGAGTTACAGGTGCTGACACTTATAGCCGAGGGTAATTCAAATAAGCAAATCGCTAACCTCCTCGGCATCAGCGATCAGACAATTAAGAATCATGTCAGTGCCATACTTCGCAAGATAAACGCCAATTACAGAGCCCACGCCGTGTTTATAGCGATACGCGATGGCTTGATCTCTATTCAATCAGGCCAGGGTACACGCTGCCAAGAAAGTGGCTCCGCCCAAAGGCAAGCCACTTGAGGAACCGCTGACAGGCCAGCTGTTCGGCCAAACCCTTTGACTCGCTCCTATTCCTTACTGCAATCAGTAATTGTAGTCCCCAACAAGAAAAGCTGGGCACCTATAGAAGATACCCAGCTTCTTCAGAAATAATCCCGATACCTAGCGCGACAGCTTCAACGCTTCCCTATTCGGAACATCTTGGTGCCACATACCGGGCACACGCCTTGAGTAGCAGGTTTCTTATTCTTCATGGTTATCGCCTTGGGATCCCTCATCTCCCGCTTTGCACGGCATTTCACACAATAGGCTTGCATGACACCCCCTCCTTTTTGATTGGCAAGGATAAACCATTCCTGGATGAAATGTCAATAGTATGGCAGGACTTTTTCTGACTACTGGCCTATCTGAATTGCTCCTGGGCCGTGGGATGAAAGATGGGAGTATCAAGTCGAGCGTCCTCGTCCGAGAAAAACGTGGAGGTTGACAACAAACCTCGGGGCGCTTCAAGAAACTGGCAGCTCCTCAAGATGGGAGTTGTCATTAAGAGTGAGAAGTTGTTTATTGCCATCAGCAACTCTCACTGTACTTAAGGAGGCGTTACCGATCTCGAGCCTGCGATAAATGCTGTTCGGCACTCCCAGAACGTGCGCTGCCAATATCCTAACAACAACATCATGTGTCACAATCACCCCTTGACCGCCGCGGCTAGCAGCTAGTACTGTCTCAAACGCCCGAACAGCCCTCACAGCCACCTGCCTGAAGCTTTCACCATTGGGCACAGTGAGCTCTGATGGATCGGTCTGCGACTGCTTCCACAGTTCTGGCCACCTTCTCCTGATTTCGTCCTCATGCTGTCCTTGCCAGTCACCAAGCTGAATCTCAATCAAGTCGTCCAGGGCTTTCACCTCGAGGCTGTGGGGTTCAGCAAGAATCTTGGCAGTAGTGTAAGCTCTCCGCAGGGGACTTGTGTACACCGAGCCAATGGCCAAACCAGCCATCCTGGAAGCCAACATACGTGCCTGCATGTAGCCTAGATCACTAAGGTCCTCATCAGACCAGCCACTGTAGAAACCAGTGGCATTCGATCTGATTTGCCCGTGACGGACTAGATAAACGGTCGTCGTCATCTACGCCTTCATTGGGGAGCAGCAGAATCCCTCGCTGGTACCACCTTTCCCCAGGGCAGAAAAGCCTTCTCCCATGATAGCTGGGGGCACTTGACTCAGGTCACAGGTGAGGCAACCTGCCTCACAAACTCACGCCTCAGGTGGAGCCGCCCGGAGCACAGCTCGCGCTGGAAGACCCTGCGGCAAATAGAGAAAAAACACGCCGTGGGCTCTCGGTTCCACACTTAGGACACCTTATCTCATCGTCTTTATCATTCATGCCCCGCCGGAGTTCAAACCTCTCGCCACACTTTGTGCACTCGTATTCGTAGACAGGCATGCCTCATTACCCCCCAATTCTCGCTTTTTTT
>CAZCXP010000021.1:0-18128 GCA_964502665.1 uncultured Dehalococcoidia bacterium
TATCCTGGTCAGGTCGCAGCAGGAACCGTCGTTATGGATGGTGCAGCGGAACCTCACGGTATCGCCGAGGGCGGCGGCGACCTGTTCCACCCACTTTTCGGCCTTTGGATCCCAGACCGTCTTCTGCACATCTACGCTGGGTTGGGGCGGCACAACAACAGTGGCTGTGTCCTCGTCATAGACCGAAGTGTCAGTCTCCCTACACCAGGCATCTGCCATCTGAAGGTTTTCGTCCGTGCCGCACGCGATAACCTTGGCATTGAACTCGATGGTTATTGTCTCGCACGGTGGAAGGATCAAATCTTTGAAGCGCCACTCAAACTCGTTGGGGCCGACCTGCTTTGGCTCCCAGGGCTCGCCATTAACCGTTGCCCTATCGGCGTATTCCAGGCTCTCCGATAGGATGTCGGTAATGACTATCTCGCTCAGGTCACCGCACCCGTCGTTGTGGATCTCACAGCGGAACCTCACGGTATCACCGAGGGCGGCAGTGAGCTCTTCCACCCAGCTCTCGGCCACCGGGTCCCAGACCGTCTTCTGCACATCTATGCTGGGAGGACAAGGCCATTCGTTCCTCAGGCAGTTATTCTTTTCCTCCAGCTCGTCAACCACTTCGTAATCGTCCGCGCATACCTCTATCAGGTCCCCTGGCGGCGTGCATTGTACAACCGTCCTGAAGCTATCGGTGTAGCTCTCTTTAGGGCTCAAGGCCACGGGCACAACCTTGTGCTCCCTCACAGCGCCGTCAACGTATAAGGTGGTGGAATGCCCCGCTGGAGCTATCGCATTCCCCTGGTTGGTTACGGTGTAGTTAACTACGTAGGTGCAACGGGGTTCAGGCTTCACTGGGCTGACGATGATATCCCAGGTCACCTGCTCAACGTAGCACTCGAACCCAGATCCTGTCGCGACAAGAGCCAGGAAAATGGAATCGCCCGCACTGAGGTAGCCATCGCCGTCGTAGTCCTTCCACCCCACTATTTGGTAATCGTAGCAAAACGAGGGGTAGACCAGGTGCCAGTAAGTGTCCACTGGCTCCTTGAGTGCCCTCTCTACCTCTTCATATCCGCCGACAAAGTCGAGATACCCCTCCGATCCAACCTCAGGCAATGCGACCATGGTAACAGTCATCCCGTCCACGTGATAGTCAGCCTCCGCCCCTGTTAGGTCCTCGAGGGCAATGTAATCGCAGGGGCTGAGCACTTTATCACCATTGTCTTTCCAATCGCTCAGATGGTACTCATTGCAGTACTCGGGATAAAGCTCGTGCCAGATGGTGGAGACCGGTTTTTCGATCGGCCTTCTCGGGTCGATGGGCTCTATCGGATGCAGGTACACCTTCGGGTTGGCAGGCTCCTCCCATTTCCTGCTGATCACCAGGTCTGGCTTGGGAATACACATGTCCTTGAAGTGGGCGGTGACGGTCTTGTCATCGTCCATACTAATGGTGACGGTGGGAGAAGTGCCACTGGCATCACCGCTCCAGTAGTCGAATTTCCAGCAAGGATCGGTCTCTATGGCTTCGACGGTGACGGTAGTGCCGCAGTCATAGGTGTAGGTACCTGGGGCTGGGTCAGTGGTGCCGGTACCGCTCACGCTGATAGTGAGGTCGAAAGGCCCCTTAGCTTGATAATTCCCAGTGGGCAGCCATTGCGTACTCGTCACCGAGTATGTGCAGGAGGCCTTGAGACATGTGTAATCCCTATACGCCTGCTCCTCTTCCTCTATCAAACGGCAGGGATCAGAGGGATCATCCACCCACCTCGTCTTCCCGGTATCATACCAATCATCGTAGTCGTTGCAGTTCTCGGAACTTGTAACTAGATATTCGCAGGCACCACCTGAACAATAGTAATCCCTGTATTCTCTGATGTCTCCGTTGCAGTACCAACCATCGAGTGTGTTGCAGTCCTGCCAAAGCTGGTCATCCACCCAGCTTACATGATCTTGGCATGTCCCGCCATCGCAATAGTAATTATGTAACTGCCTGTGCCTTCTTACAGTATTTCCAGAACAATAATAAACCCAGGGATCGTAGTAGTCAGTGTGCCTGTTTGAGTAAGTGTAGTTGCAACCGGCTGCATTGCTCTGGCAATAGTAATTTCTTTGTTCGCATCCGGTACCATAGGCATAACACCCATCGTAGCCATTACAGTTTGAACAGGAAGGATAAATACCGCAGCTGGTGTCCGTGCCAGCACAGGCATTCACGTGAATGGGAACCGCATCCCAGCCGTCCGTGCCGTTGTTGCCGCTGTTGCCATCAGTGGCGGCATCGTATACCACGCCGATCCAGTAGTCCCCAGCGGGTGTGTTAGCCGGGATGGTGACCATGACCATGTTGACCCGCACCGAGCTCATCGCGCCGAAGCTGTAACTGTACCACTGGGTGCTCAACAGTGTGTCGCTGGTACTGAGGTTGTCATTGGTGGACAGGTACACGCCAAAGGTCCAGGTACCGCTTGCGCTGCCGTTGGTTGGGTTAGTTGCGAAGTGGTTCAGCAGCGTGGTGCTACCGCCTGCCGCTATAGTCGCGGGCAGGGCGTTGGCATCCAGTGCCTGGAGGTCGAAGGAGCTGCCACGGACGTTAGGGATGAACGTATCGTTGGTCCATTGGACGAATGACTCCCGCTCTTCGCAGTAGCGGCCCACGACGTTGCGGTCAGAGGTGGAGCAGACCGCTTGAACAAAGCGGGAGCTGCCATCTATGTAGTATGCGCCACTGCCGCTCATTCCGCCCCAGACGGTGTCGAAGCAGTGGCCACCCCCGGTGCTAAGCTGGAGCTGGTTCCCGGGACAGGAGTCGAAGTGGCCGTACCAGTAGTACATGTCCCGGCCGTTGTGTAGGCCAGCGAGAGGGCAGTTCTCGGCCGGGTAGCTAGCGTTGTTGTAAGTCTGAGCCTTGTGCCAGTCACAGCTCCCACCATAGGACCAACCGAACCACCCGGTGAGCATGCCGACAGCACGGGTAATCCCGATTATCCCCAGGTCATAGTCCCAGTTACCGTTGCTTGTCCAACCCACTAATGAGCCAAAATAGGTACCGTGCCCCCATCCATACGCATCGACTGACCACGGTGGAGGCAAAGCCCAGTCATCGCCGTCCCAGCCTGGGTAGACCCAGATCTCATCGGCCCAGCCATAGCCACCATAATCATAAACGCAGTGGCCGGCGGTAAGGACAGTCTCGGCATCTCTCATGGTGCCGGAGGCAACGAACCAGTCGGTTCCGAATCGCATTACAAGCTTGCAGTTCATCCGCCAGGGAAAATCCCCGGTGTTGGTGATTTGATACATGTCGTAAAACGTCGCTGGGACAATCTCGCTACCGACGCCTCCATCGGCGCCGTTGTAGCCACCTCCCTGTCCGAACAAGCCAGTCAGGGCGGCCTCGTCGGCCGGCGAAATTATCGTCTCCCCTGTTACCGCGTCGTGGTAGATCGCTGCCTCCGCTTCAGCCCCCGGTGTAGGTAAATCGCCCGTATCTTGCGGCACTGACATCGGGAGCGGCGGGATCTCATCTATCGGAGGATGGTTCGGAGTCAGCGCCGGCCCGTCGTCTGATTCCTGGAAGACGGGCACAACCTGTTCGACTTCCGTGGCCTCAACGGACGCAACCTCGCCCTCGGAGGGCTCAGCCGGCTCGTCAGCTGCAGCCACTACTGGCTGTACGGCGTTGTCTTGTGCTGCGATCCCGGCAACTGGGATCGCTGTAGCAGCAAGCGCCGCCATCATAACCAGTGCCAATATCAACTGCACCATTGTTTTTGAGGGCTTACCCAATCTGTTCCTGAAGAGCTTCATCGTTCCTCTCCCTTCCTATGAGTTGTCATGGTCCAACAGACGCGCCATCATAGAATCAGGACTGTCAAAAAAGCAGTCTCTGCCTTCCTGTGAAACTGTTCTTCTTCGTAATCACTTCACCCATTAACCATGAGCGAAGCCCAATACCTTTAGCCTGACTACTCCGCTTTCTACAATTTTCCTCCGCGCGCTCTGATCAATACTACCACCAGCAGGTGGAAATTTTGGTCTCTAACGTGCCTTATTCGGTGGAAAATGGTGGAATTTTGGTCGCAATTTGGTGGAAATTTAGGTAAAGGCCTCCAAGTCTGGGTATCCGGCTATTTTTCCAGAGCGACTGCGGTACTGTAAAAGCAGGTCGTTTCCGAGCACCCGACGTCACTGCGCGCTCACTTCGCTTGCTTCAAGTCAGATATCTGGTAATCTAACTGCAAAAGATAGGAGTGTTTTGTGATGTGATCGCGACGAAGGTTAGGCAAACGTTGGCTGAGCGCAAGAAACGGGGTATCTGTCGGGAGGGGTTTGCAGAGAATCTGCAAAATATTAAGCAGTTTTTCTGCCAACGAGAGGCTAATTATGAGAAAACTGTGGAAAATCCGGAGAAACTAACGCTACGGGGAAATACATTGTCTGACCTCTAATCAAGGTGTCGCTGGTTCGAACCCACCACCGGTCGCAACCACACAAATGTGCATAGTGTGCAGTCGGTAGTGCAGGCGCTGGAGCTCGCTAGCGGTACCGGAAACTGAGAGAGTCATGGTGATGGGAGATCATGTAGAGGGGGTTGTGGAGTCCTGGGGGGACGCGACAAAGGAAGAGCGACGCGACATGCTGCAGATGATGCTAGAAGCAGTATACGTAGATGTCACCAGGGGCGAGATAGTATGTCTAAAGCCAAAACCAAACTTCCTGCCATTGTTCAACCTCGATGCACCGATCGAGACAATTGCAGGAGTGTTAGTTACTGGCGACCCCGATGGGATTCGAACCCACGATCTTCGGCGTGACAGGCCGATATGTTAGACCGCTACACCACGGGGCCGCGAAAACAACAAGACGCCTGCCAGATTCTATCAATTTCTCGCTTGTCCTGTCAAGTGCACGTACTGGAGGTCTCTCGCCATGCGGCTGCCATTGCGTTGACAAGGGGGCATGTGCGCGATAACATTGCTCAGGTACTGGATGCAACTACCCTTGCTGATCTATCCAGCACTGGCGGGATGGGAGTCGGGTAGTTGTTCCTTTGGAGATGAGCAAGATGAAGCGAAGAACTGTATATATGGATAATGCAGCAACCACCCCGGTTCACCCCAGTGTTCTGGAGGCAATGCTTCCCTATTTCCGCGAGAATTACGCCAATCCTTCCGGCATTTATACCATAGCGCAGGAGGCGCGAAAGGCAGTTGATGAGGCAAGGGCAGCCGTGTCTGAGGTATTGGGTTGCAAACCGAGTGAGATTATCTTCACCAGCGGTGGCACCGAGTCGGATAATGCTGCACTTAAGGGCGGTGCCTTTGCTTTGAAGGAAAAAGGCGATCATATCATCACTTCGGCGATCGAGCACCACGCTGTACTCAACACATGCCGCTTCTTGGAGGGATTTGGGTTCGAGGTGACTTACCTCCCTGTGGACCGGTTTGGTCTGGTGAGTATCGACGATCTTGAGAAGGCGATTACGGATAGGACCATTCTGATCAGCATTATGCTGGCTAATAACGAGATCGGCACCATCGAGCCGGTTGCTGAGTTCACCAGGCTGGCCAGAGAAAAGGCGGGACGGCGTAACATTGCGTTCCATACCGATGCGGTTCAGGGTGCCGGAGCGCTTGACCTGGATGTCGATAAGCTTGGTGTCGATATGTTGAGTCTGTCGGCACACAAGTTCCAGGGCCCCAAGGGCGCAGGCCTCCTTTACCTTAGGGAGGGAACCAGATTCATGCCGCAGCAGACAGGGGGCGCTCATGAGAGTAACCTCAGGGCGGGGACGGAGAATGTTGCTGGCATTGTAGGGACTGCGGTTGCCCTTGGGCTGGCTTCTGATAACAGGCAGTCGGGCAGCCGGCACTGTCAGAGTTTGCGTGATCGCCTTATCGAGGGAATACTGTCTCGGATAGACGACGCCTATCTCAACGGACATCCAACGCTGCGGCTGCCCAATAACGTAAACATATCCTTCCAGAACGTCGAAGGGGAAGCTATCTTGCTCAATCTGGATTTACTGGGCGTGGTAGCGTCAAGCGGCAGCGCCTGTGCCTCGGGTTCCGAGGAGCCCTCGCATGTTCTACTTGCCATAGGCGTGCCTCCAGAGAGGGCACGCGGCAGCTTGCGCTTCACTGTTGGCGCGGATAGTACCGATGAGGATGTCGACTATGTCCTTTCCGTGCTGCCGGGGATCGTGGAGAGGTTGAGGGCGATGTCGCCGCTGGCCCCCGTAGATGAGCAGAATAGGGGCCCCGATGTATAGCGATATAGTCGTGGAGCACTTCACCAACCCGCGTAACGTGGGCTCAATACCTGACGCCGATGGGGTCGGTTCAGTAACCAATCCTGTTTGTGGTGACATGATCAAAATCTTCATCAAGGTCAAGGATGACCGCATTGAGGATGTCAAGTTCCAGACCTTCGGCTGCGGTGCGGCCATCGCCACCTCGAGTATGATCACCGAGATGGTGAAGGGCAAAACCCTTGAGGAGGCTCGCGAAGTCACCAATGAGGCGGTTGCCGAGGCGCTGGGCGGCCTGCCCCTGGTTAAAATGCACTGCTCCAACATTGCCGCTGACGCCATGCATGCGGCGCTTGACGACTACGAGGGCAAAGGCGAGCCCAAGAGTAGAAAACCCCTGGTTGAAAAAGGGAGCGGGGTGCGGGGAGGACGGGAGATCCCCTCCGAGGAAATCAAACGCCCCGCCCAGAGTTGACACCCGCTACGCTCTCGGTTGTAGAACTCCTTATCATCGGTACAATAGCTCCTCTCAACCTTCTCTTTTTGTTCCCACTACGAACGTCTGGGTAGGTCGCCCGACGTCGGGCGACCTACCCAGTGGGTGGGACTTCTTGCTCGTAGGTGGTTGTCCAAAAGAGGGAACTCAGTCATAATATAGTGGTATGGGGCCCCAACGGATAAGGTCGCGAGGGAAACCGCTTCATCCGTATCTTTCCCGTGTTACGATGGGCAGGCGAAGTATGTAGGTGGAGGTCTAGCAAGTGGGTGAACAGGCGCTTTCGGACCTGAAGATAGTGGAATGCGGAAATTTCATTTCTGCGCCCTATTGTGCCAAGCTGATGGCCGATCTCGGTGCTGAAGTAATCAAGGTCGAGGAGCCCGGGTCGGGTGACGAGTCCAGGAGATACGGGCCTTTTCCCAATGATATTCCCCATCTCGAACGAAGTGGGCTTTTTCTCTATTTGAATACCAATAAGCTTGGCATTACCCTCAACGTGAAGGCGCGGGCGGGGCAGAAGATACTCAAGGAGTTGCTCAAAGAGGCTGACGTTTTTGTCGACAACAGCCCGCCCCGGCAGATGGCAGATCTCGGGCTTGGCTATTCCACGCTGAAGGAGCTGAACCCCCGTCTAATCGTGACCTCCATCACCCCCTATGGGCTGACAGGGCCTTACAAAGACTATAAGGGTTATGCCCTCAATACCGCTGCTCTCGGCGGGCAGAGCATGCGCACCGGGGAGCCCGATCGCGAGCCTTTGGCACCGGCGCTTGCGCAGAGTCACTACCAGAGTGGCTCTATGGGGGCTGCGGCAACCTTCGGCGCTTTGATCTCGCGGATGTCTACAGGATCAGGGCAGCATGTTGATATATCGGAGTCCGATGTATGGGCCACTATTCATCTCGGTCACGGCGTGCATCTGGGTGTTTTTGAGGGTCGGAAGGCGATAAGGGCAGGGCATCGCACAATCAGCGTCTATCCCTGGTGCATCCTCCCTTGCAAGGACGGCTATATGTGTCTGATCGCTATTCAAGGCTACCAGTGGAAGAGGTTCCTTGAGGCCATGGGAAATCCAGAGTGGATGGGTGATCCCAGGTTCAGGGATCGAATTGCGATGGCATGGGAGTATGCCGACGAGGTGGATTCTCTGGTGGAAGCCTGGCTGATAGAGCATACCAAGGAAGAGATCTTTGAGATGTGCAGGGAGAGGCAGATTACCTTTGCCCCAGTGCGAGACATAGCTGAGGTTGCGCATGATCCCCATTTTAAGGAGCGGGGGTATTTTGTGGAGATAGACCGGCCTCATGCAGGTACGTTGAAGTATCCGGGGGCACCCTACAAGCTTTCGGAGACGCCGTGGCGGCTAACGCGGCCAGCGCCGCTTTTGGGGGAGCACAATGAGGAAATCTACTGTGGCCGCCTGGGATACTCCGAGGAGGATTTGGTAAGACTGCGACGAGGTGGGATTATCTAACCTAAGCGTAGGGAGAAGTGTCGAAGATGGCGAATTATCCCCTAGACAGCTACCGCGTGGTTGATTTCTCGTGGGTGTGGGCTGGGCCACTGCTGGGTATGATCCTGGCGGATATGGGTGCTGAGGTCATCAAGGTGGAGACGAATAAGCGGCTGGATAGCGCCAGGCTGACGCCGGGGCGTACAACCGTAGGGCCGGAGACAGACTTTGTATTTCACAGCATGAATCGGAATAAGCTGGGCATTACCGTAGATATGTCTGATCCCAGGGGTGCAGCGCTGATAAGGGGGCTGGTCGAGATAAGCGATGTAGCTGTCGAGAACTTCTCGCCGAAGGGATTGAGGAACCTTGGCCTCGAATACGCGTCGCTGCGTGAGGTTAATCCGCGGCTGGTTATGATCTCGCTGCCGGCTGCAGGGCAGTACGGGCCTCTATCGGATATCGTCACCTATGCCCCGTCTCTGGGCGCTCTTTGCGGCTACTCAAGCCTGATTGGCTATCCTGGGGAACGGGTGCTGGGGGAGCAAACGCCCTATCTTGACGTTAACTCTGCTATCCACGGGGCGTTTGCGGTACTGGCTGCACTTTACTACCGCGAGAGGACGGGGAAGGGGCAGTATATAGACATGGCGCAGATAGAGGTGGGAGCTTCTGCCATCGGTGAGGCTTTCATGGAATACTTCATGAACGGCAGGGTCATGGGGACTAGGGGGAACCGCCATCCGGCAATGGCCCCACACAACAATTACCCGTGTAAGGGGGACGACAAGTGGATATCCATAGCGGTGAAGACCGACGAAGAGTGGCGAAGCTTCTGTGATGCTATCGGGAGCCCGCCGTGGGCTGAGGATGTAAGGTTCGGCGATGGGTCTAACCGGTTGAGAAACCAGGAAGAGCTGGATAGGCTTGTGTCCGGCTGGACGGTCGAATTGACCTATTACGAGGCGATGGATATTTTGCAGAAGGCAGGTGTGGCAGCAGCTCCCTGCCTGGATTTAAGCGAACGATTCAGCGATCCTCATTTCGAGGAGAGGCAGACTCATCTGCAGGTTGAGCACCCGGCTACTGGTGACGATATTATTGCCGGGATACCCTTCAAGCTCAGCGAGACGCCGTGCGAGGTTCGCCGGCCCGCTCCTCTTCTGGGCCAGCACAACGAATACGTATTTGGGGAGCTCTTGGGCAAGACCAGGGAAGAGATCGCTCAGCTCATTGAGGATAAAGTCATCTACTAGACAAGCATTCAGCGAATCCCCCTAAAATCCCCCTTTTCCAAAGGGGGACTAAGGGGGATTTCCCTTTTGCAAAAGGGGGACTAAGGGGATTTCGCGACCATTGTTCCGAAAATTGGCTTTCTTCCGTTCGCCCTGAGCCCTTCGGCGAGCTCAGGACAGGCTTGTCGAAGGGCCGTTCATGGTTCGACAGGCTCACCACGAACGGCGTATGGATTGAAAAGGCTGAAGGCTGAGCTCTGATAGCTGAACCCTCTGCCGCAGTCCTTAGCCGCGCGGAAGCCCCAGCCCCCTGGTAGCGATGACGGTGCGGTTGATCTCCGAGGTCCCGGCGCCGATGGTATCGCCAATGCTGAATAGATAGGCAGTGTGTAGGATTCCTCTTATCGGCGCTCTGGGGCTGGCTTGCAGTTGGCCGTAGAGCCCCATTATTCCCAGTCCGATATTGGAAAGGCGCTGGCCCAGCTCGGCGCAGAAGTTCTTGGCCATGGAAGCCTCGTGGCCGGGGACAAGGCCTTTGTCCTCCATCCAGGCGATATTGTAGCACATCAGTCTTCCCACTGCGCACTCGATGGCGAGCTCAGCCAGTTTGTGCCGCACTACCGGGTCTTCGCTCAGTGGCCTACCATTGCGCCTGGTCTGTTTGGCGTATTCCACGAGTTCATCGACCATTCGTCGGTTTCTACCCAGGTGTTCGATGCCGGCGGTGCGCTCGAAAGCGAGGGCCGTCATAATATAACGCCAGCCCTGGTTCTCCTCACCCACCAGGCAGTCAGCCGGTACGTGAGCGTCATCAAAGAAGACCTCGCAGTTCTCGGGAAGCCCGGCGAGATTCATCAGAGGGTTGACGGTGACGCCCGGGGTTTTCAGATCCACAAGGAGGAGGCTGATACCTTTGTGTTTGGGTGCATCGGGATCGGTCCTGACCGCGAGCCAGCACCAGGAGGCGCGGTGAGCAACACTGGTCCACACCTTCTGCCCGTTGATTATGTATTCGTCGCCTTTCCTCACTGCGCGGCACTTGAGGGCGGCGAGGTCGGAACCGGCCTCGGGCTCGCTGTAGCCGGTACACCAGTAGGTCTCGCCGGCGGCGATACCAGGGAGGTATTTTTTCTTCTGCTCCTCTGTACCGAAGAGTATAAGCGATTGCCCTATCCAGCTTACGCCACCCACACCCATATCGGTCCCCGGCACCATGTTGTAAGCCATCTCCTCGCGGTAGATGAGGTAATCCGTTGGAGAGGCGCTCATGCCGCCGTACTCTTTGGGCCAGGCCATGGTGAGCCAGCCTTTGGCCGCAAGCTTCTTGGATATCTGTTGAGCCACGGCCCAGCCTTCGTCGTCACAGTACTCCTCGGCATATCCTCCCCCTTTCCAATCGGGGGGTAATTCTCTCTTGGCGAACTCTTTGAATTCCTTCCGCAGTGCTTTCTGTTCCTCGGTAAAATCAAAATCCATGTATGTCGGCTCCTTTCGCAAGAGGGCAGTTCAAAAAGCGCACTGATATGATAAGATACGCTCTGGATTTAGTCAAACCCAAAAGAAGGAAGCTGGCGGTGATCGGCTAGCGGAAGACGTCAGTCTACATGCACTTCAGGATGCCTCTGGCCCAGGGGCAATCCCCACAGGGTAGGGTGTATTCATAGCAGTCCTTGCGGAACACGGGCGCAAGCAGCGCAAAGCAAGCTTCGGCATGAGGGCAATCTCCACAAGGAGCAAAGTCAAACCGATCCACCTGTCTGCGAAAACTACGGTAATCCCTTGAGTCCCATATCTCTCTGAAGTCCTGCTGTAGCACGTTGCCGAAACTGACGCGGGTGATGCTTTTCTCCCTGTTGTTGACATAGCAGACATACGAATGATAGAGATTATTGCACGGCCTGACAAACCCATCCCAGCTGATAAAGGAAATCCTGTCCTTGATGAAGCCGCACTCCCTTCGGGCTCTAGGTATGAGCGGGGGCAGGTCCAGGGCTATGTTGTGTTTTTGGGCTCTTTCGCTGGCCTGGGCAAATATCTCGGTTACATGATCGAGACTGGAGCTGTCTCTCGTCATGAGGTTCTGGAAATTCATCAGTACGTTCTGTTCACGGGCTTTGGCCACTGTTTCATCGAATAGCTGGAACTTTCGCCCCATAGTCTCATCATACCCGGGTACGTTTGCCCTCGTAGGATTCGCAGAGCGCAGTTTGTCCTTTAGTGGAGGCACCCCGAAAAGTGCGATAGCATAGTTCTCGACATCCAGGGTGTCGAATACCAAGTCTAGATTGCGGCGTTTGGCTTCGGACTTGGCTTCATTAAACAGCTCGATAGCCTGATCGGAGTTAAAGTCATAGAGGATCTGCTCATTCATCTCCTCGGTGTGAGGCAACAAGTTGGTAACGATGATAAAGCTTGCGCGGCACTCGGCGGCGAGGTCGACGAGTTGCGGCAACTCAGCGATGTTCCTTTTCATGGCGACAAATTCAAACCCGATCCGGGGAAGCTGGCTGCTGAGCCCTTCTTTAGCCTTATTCAACAGATCGATGTTACTCAGCACCTTACCTAAACTGGCGTCTTTCCTGATCTTGCTGAAGGTGTCGGGGGTGGCGCCGTCGATAGAAATGACGATATCATCCACTCCCGCGGATACTAACTGCTTTGCCAACTGTTTATTGATGAGGGTAGCGTTAGTAGTAAGGCTAAAGGTGCCATTCGAGGAGAGGTGTGCTTTGCCAAGTCGGATCATTTCAATGGTATTCGGGTTAAGCAGTGGCTCACCGATGCCGATCAAATTAATAGCCTCGACTTCGGAGAAAGCTGGCAGTAATGCCTCATAGGTCTCCAGGGTCATGTCGCCTTTGTCTTCCTTCCAGACCTTTCTCATACACATGGCGCAATCCAGGTTGCAGTTTGTTGTGACCTCGATGTTCAGTTTCCTGGGTTTGTCATCCATAGCTTGGCTGCTCCTAATGGTGTTAGTGGCTAAATAGAGGATCGCCGAGAATCGCTCTCAATCTAATTGTAGCATCATTTCGGCTTCGGCTCAACGGTCTGGTTGGCGGAGTTTGGATGGGGCATTGCTCCCCTACTAGCGTGCGAGAATTGACTTGGGCGTGAGCAATTGATACAATTTTAGATATAGGGGTAAGTGGATCAAGTCTTGAGATGCAATATGAGACAAAAGTCACATACAGAAAACTAGCATCTCCTTAGAATTGGAAACACCCAAAAGCCGGTAGATAGTGGAAGGAGGTCAGAGATGGTAGACGTAGAGGAAAAGCGATTGACGCAGATAATAGCGGACAGTGTACGTTACCGCACGATGATGGGGCAGCGTACGGGCCGGGTTGAGGAGCAGGAGAAGCTGGGCAAGATAAGTGAGATACGGCCGACCCTGAGGCTTGACCCGGAGAGGGCTCGGTACGTAACGCAGGCGTACAGAATGACCGAAGGGGAGCCGATTGCCATCAGAAGGGCTAAGGCGATGGCCCATTACCTGGACAACATGACTATATACATAAACGATTATGACCGGTTTGCGGGCAACTCGTCGAAGTCTCCTGACCACGTAATCAGCTATCCTGAGCTGTACTCGCGGTGGGTGGACAAGGCGATAGAGATGGGCTACAAGGATATGCTGAGCGACGAGGAACGGGAGGAGATGCACGAGATCAACAAGTACTGGTTCGGCAGGTCAGTACAGGGGGCTGAGCGTGCTTTTCTTGCCGAGGAGGACAAGCCATACTGGTCTTACATGAACCAGGGAGTGTTTGTCTGGGTACACGGCGCTCACTCCGGCCAGGTGCCGAACTACGAGAAGGTGTTTCAAGTAGGACTAAAGGGGATACTGAAAGAGGCCGAGGACAAGCTTGCGGAGATAGTCCAGGACAAGGAGCTGATCCGTGACCACCCCCGGGAATTCCTGAAGAAGAAGGCTTTTCTGGAGGCGGTCATCATAAGCATTGCGGCGGCGATCAGGTGGGCCAATAGATATGCTGACCTCGCCAGTACGATGGCCGGTGAGGAGAAGGAAGAGAGGAGGAAGAAGGAGCTGGAGCAGATAGCGGAGAGCTGTTCCTGGGTGCCTGAGAACCCACCGAGGACATTCCATGAGGTATTACAGGCGTGGTTCCTCCTGTTCCTTCTGGTGAGGGTGCTGGATGTCCAGACGAGCGGTGTAG
This sequence comes from uncultured Dehalococcoidia bacterium, assembly GCA_964502665.1. Classification (GTDB taxonomy): domain Bacteria; phylum Chloroflexota; class Dehalococcoidia; order SZUA-161; family SZUA-161; genus SOKG01. The sequence goes on from CAZCXP010000021.1 coordinate 13,616, forward strand.
GTGACAGGGTGGACTACCTGTGGTATCCCTTCTACAAGAAGGACAAGGAGGAGGGACGGATAACGCCGGAGGAAGCACAGGAGCTGTTGGAGTACACCTGGCTCAAGTTCACCGAGCTAGCGGACTTCAATGCTCCCATAATGGGGAGCGGCGCTCATACTACGCCTCGCTATATAACCATCGGGGGGCAGGACCGTTTAGGCCGTGATGCCACCAACGAGCTGACCTATATAATCATGGACAGCGTCAAGTCCCTGGGGTTAGTGGAGCCGATGATGGTGGTGAGGCTGCACAAGAACACTCCTGACGAGTTTCTCTACCGGTTCACGGATATCATGAGACAGGATGCGGGGCACTATGGCATCTTCAACGACGAATTCATGGTGCCGTGGCTGGTGGGGAAGGGTATGCCGGTTGAGGATGCCAGGAACTATGGTATCGAGGGATGCATGAGGTGGGCGGTAATAGGCAAGCCCATGGGGCACCGAGGGATTGCCGGCGTGGGGTTTGCCCTGCCCAAGTGCCTGGAATATGCCCTGAATCAGGGTAGGGACTATAAGTTCTTCGACGGCAAACAGATAGGGCCCGCCACGCCCGACCCGCTAACGTTCACCTCCATCGAGGACGTAATACAGGCGTATCTGGAGCAGCTGAAGTTCTTCACCGAGAAGATAATCACCTTCAGCAATATAACGGATGCGATAGAGGACGAGCGGCTGCCGCAGCCCTTCAACTCTGCCTTACTGGATGGGTGCATAGAGAATGCCAAGGATGTGAGGGACCTGAAGTACTGGCACAAGACGAACATGCAGCCTGTGGGGCAGACGACTCTAGTTAATGCGCTGGTGGCAATGAAGAAGCTGATCTTCGAGGACAAGAAAGTGACCATGGAGCAGCTACTGCAGGCGCTTAAGGACAACTGGGAAGGTCACGAAGAGCTGAGGCAGATGTTCCTCGATGCTCCCAAGTTCGGCAACGACGATGATTACGTCGATCTTTTCGCCAGGGATGTGCACATCAGGACATGCCAGACGATACACCAATTCAAGACGATATACGGGTTTAATGCGCAGTGCGATGGGAGCGGTAGCGCGAGCTATTTCGCGTTCAGCGGACTCACCGGTGCGACCCCTGATGGAAGGAAGGACCGTCAGGTTTTCGGCGATGGCACCGTCTCTCCGGTGGCGGGCACTGACAAGAAGGGTCCGACGGCAGTATTGAAGTCTGTTGCCAAGGTAGACCCGCTTCTGACCTTCAATCACCTGTTCAACCAGAGGTGGACGCCTGAGTTCCTGGAGGGAGATAACAGGGCGAAGTTCGTAGCCTATCTGAGGACGTTTGTCAATCTGGGCATTCACCACGTTCAGGGCAACGTGATAGATGACGCGGTACTGAGGGATGCGCAACAGCATCCAGAGAACTACGAGAGCCTGGTGGTGAGGGTTGCTGGATTCAGCGCCTATTTCACCGATATGCACAAGGAGGTGCAGGACCAGATCATCGCCCGAACGAAGCAGAGATTGGCCTAAGAAAACGCTGTGTACAAGGGCTGGGATTCCAATCGGAATCCCAGCCCTATTTTTCCGCCATGTGCGGCATCAAGGACATTTCTGGCCAAACATCGGTAGGGTGGGTGAAGCATAGCAACCCCCACCATTTTCATCTCAATTTGGAAGGTGGGTTCCGGCTGCACAAAGGGGCGTTTATGTGTGTCATTGCGAGCAGAGCGAAGCAATCTCAACACTAATACATTCAAGATTGCTTCGGCACCTTGTGCCTCGCAATGACATATACTTATGCCTCTCATTACCAACTAGCTTTAGAATCGGTGGGTTCCGTTGTCACTACACCCACCCTACGCGCTAGCCTTCTCTATCTTCCCTTCCAGACTGCCTTGCGTTTCTCCATGAAGGCCTTGGGCCCCTCTTTGGCGTCCTGGGTGTCGAAGATGAGCATGGACATCAGTCTCTCGATGGAGTAGGCGGTGTCGAGGCCGAGTCCCCTGAGCACCGACTCCTTTATCCCCTGCACCGCCAGGGGGCCGTTGGAGACGATTTTCTCGGCGTAGGCCATCGCGGTGGGCATCAGTTCCTCACGCGGGACCACCTTGTTGATCAGGCCGATCTCGTAGGCTTCCTGGGCTGTGAACTGGTTGGCGGTGAGCAGCATCTCCATGGCGCGGCAGAAGGGTAGCTGGCGGGGAAGCCTCACCGTGGTTCCACCGCCGGGGAAGAGTGCCCAGGTGGGCTCCATTACGGCGAAGACGGCGTTCTCGGAGGCTACTCTGATATCAGTTCCCAGGAGCATCTCCAGACCTCCCCCGAAGCAGTATCCGTTAATCGCGGCAATGACCGGCTTGAAGAGGTCGAATCCCCGCAGCACGGCGTTCAAGGGTCTGGTATCTGACTGCATGTCTCTCAGGTCACCCTCGATGATCATGGGGAGGAAGGTCTTCAGATCGCCGCCGACGGAGAAGGCCGTCTTGCCGGCGCCGGTGATGATGGCCACCCAGATATTGCGGTCGTCCCTGATATCTATCCAGGCATCGGAAAGCCTCTCCATCATCTCCCCATCCATGGCGTTGAGGTCCTTGCGGCGGTTCATGGTGACGATGGCTATGTGGTCCTTCTTTTCGTAGATTACTGCCTTTTCACTCTCTTCTGCCATTTTCATCTCCTTATTTAAGATTTCATCAGCGCCCTATCGCTGTTGCGCCGGCTTGAACTTAGGCAGGTACCAATCCTGGTCTTCGACCTTCTCGAAGACGAGTTCCACCGGCATATCAATGTAGAGGTCCTCGTTCTTGCAGCCCACTATGTTGCTGTGCATGCGGGGCCCCTCCTCCAACTCGAGGATGGCGACACTAAAGGGAGTGTCCCAGGCCGGATAGAACGCCTGGTGGGTGACCTCCCAGCTAAAGACCTTGGCTTTGCCGCTGGCCTTAACCCACTGAGAATTCATGCTCATGCACTTCGGGCAGAGGACGCTCGGGGGAAAGCGATAGAATCCACAGTCATCGCATCTCTGGAGCAGCAGCTCCTGCCTCTGGCAGCCTTCCCAGAAGGGCTTTGAGTCTTCGCTAGGCATCGGAAGCGGCTTAGGGAGCTTGAATTCTGCCATAATCACCTCCTTATGATCAGGGTAGATAAGCTGAAGGTTGGCGGATACTCATTGACCACGCCGCCGAACCCAGTGATGAAGGCGACCTCTGCATCCTTCACCTGTCTCTCCCCGCAGTCACCCCTGAGCTGGCGCACGCCTTCGGCAATATGGCCAAAGCCGAACGTGTGGCCTTCGGAGAGCAGGCCACCGGCGGTGTTACATGGCAGCTCTCCGCCAAGCTCCACCCTGCCATTCTCAACGAAGGGGCCGCTTTCTCCCACCTTGCAGAAGCCGCCGGCCTCCAGTTGCAGAAGAAACACGATGGTAAATGCATCGTAGAGCCCGCAGACATCGATGTCCTTGCGGTCAACCCCCGCCATCTCGAAAGCGATGTCGCCAGCCTTCTTCCAGACAGCCCAGTCAGAAACGTCGGGCCTGCGCCAGGGGCGCAAGAGCGGTGCTCCGTGCGCCTGCCCCCAGCCGCTGACGTAAATAGGGCGGTGCTTGAGGTCCTTGGCCCTCTCTGCTGAGGTCACCACCACCGCGCCACCGCTATCGGTCCAGGGTGGACAATCCAATAAACGGAAGGGCTCTGCTATCAAACGCGAATTCTGATGGTCCTCGAGGGTCATGGGTTTGCCATACATCTGGGCATTCGGGTTCATGTTGGCATGCTTGCGGCAGGCAACGGCCACTGCCCCCATTTGCCTGCTGGTGGTCCCGAAATCGTGCATGTGCCGCCGGGCTACGTGAGCTAGAAACGGGTTGGCGCCGATTTCCCCATAGGTCAGGGTGAACTCAAAGCCAGGGGGTAGACCAAGGGGGACATCGATGGGGTTGTTCTGCCATCCGTAGCAGCAGACCACAGTGTGACACATCCCGGCGTTGATGGCCATGGCAGCCAGTTGCACCAGGACAATGGGTGTGGCACCACCGCAGTCTATGGTGGCGTTAAAGGTGGATGAGATCCCCAAAAGGTCAGCCACCCTTCCTGAGAAGCCATGTCGCTCGCCCTGCTGCGACGGGTGCACAAGAAGAAGCCCGTCCACATCATTCTTGGCCAGCCCGGCGTCCTCGATGGCTATCTTGCAGCCTTCGAGGGCGAAGCCCACGGTGCTCCTTTCGGGGTTTTTTCGGGCGAGTTTGGTGAGCCCAACTCCTGCGATGGCACATGTATCCTTAAGGCTCAATTCATCACCTCCTTGTTCTATTTTGTCCTGATTGGAGGAAAGCTCCTCCTCTCAAGTCTTTAGAGACAGGATTCTGGCAGCGTTGTCCCCCAATATGGCGGTGACCTCTGCCTCGGTGAAGGTTATCCCCTCGGGGGCCTTTTGCGGCAGCTCCCTGATTAGGTTTGCGTAGTCTTTGGTGGACATAAGGGCGGCCACGAAGGGGTTATCGGTGCCGAACA
>CAZCXP010000021.1:18228-24171 GCA_964502665.1 uncultured Dehalococcoidia bacterium
ATGGCAGGTCACCGGGACCCCCTGTTCGGCAACCTTCTCCAGCACGCGGTATGTCCCCGGTTCATTGACGAAAAAGCCTGTCTGTGGATAGAGATTCAGCCCCTTGAGGCCCCATTCTTTTATCGCGCGCTCTACCAGTTCAACGGCGTCAGGTCTGCGGGGATCAACGGTGGCGAAGGCTATTATCCTGTCGGGGTGCCTTCTTTGCAGGTCTGCATAGGCCTTGAGCTGTCCTTCGAGGGGTACCTTCGGTTCCCCGTAGAGAACCCAGTAATCCATGGGCAGCAGCACGGTCTTGTCGATTCCGCCGGCATCCATGTCGCGAATCAGGGCTTCTCCCTCAGGGTCCCACAGAGCAGGGATCATGCTTTCCCTGATCGTCTCCAGGGGCATTTCCATCCCCAACTGCTTCATACCATTCAAATACATGTCGGTTACAGTTTGCCACCATCCCTCAGGGTACCACTCCTGGGCTACCAGGTGATAATGGGCATCGATGAGCATTTCCTCCTCCTTTCTACAGTCGCAGCCCCCCAATCTCTTATCAATGATTTAAGGCCTGGGCAGACCCAGGCCGGCGATGGCAATGAGGATCCTCTCGATCTCATTGCTGCCGCCGCCGACAGCCTGCATCAGGGAGAACTTGTACTCCCACCCCATGTATCCGTCGAACGGGGCCTGTGCCCCTTCACTCAGTGGGCCATAGAGACCGAGGACCTGCATCGCTGTATTGGCCAGGCGTCGCTCCAGTTCGCTGGTGAATATCTTGGTCATGGATGCCTCGGCGAAGGGAATGGTTCCCTTGCCTAGCTGCCAGGCTACACGATAGGCGAACAAGCGCCCGATCTCTAGGTCAATTGCCAGTTGGGCCAGCCTCTGCCGGATGACGGGGTCCTCGCTGAGGGGTTTGCCGTTGCGATATGTTTCCTTGGCGTACTGCACCAGGTCTTCGAACAAGTGCCGGTGCTGCATCACCACACCTCCCATGAAGACCCTCTCATGGTCGAGGGCGGTAGTGAGGTAGTGCCAGCCCTGATTCAGCTCCCCTACCACGGCGGTCTTGGGAACGCGTACGTTGTCAAAGAAGACCTCATACAGTGGGTAGTCCCACATGGTGTCCAGCTTCCCTACCGTAATACCCGGGGTCTTCATGTCGATTATGAACATGCTGATTCCCCTGTGCCTCTTGGGTGCGTTGGGATCGGTTCTGATCGTCATCCAGCCGTAGTCGGCCTGCCCGGCGAAGCTGGTGAACAGCTTCTGGCCGTTGATAACATACTCATCCCCATCGGGTACGGCGGTAGTCTGGCAATTGGCCAGGTCGGTACCAGCGTTCGGTTCCGTGTAGCCCAGGCAGAACACTATCTCGCCCTTCAGAATCTTGGGCAAGAACTCCCTCTTATGCTCCTCGCTTCCAACGCGGATGAGTGTAGGGCCCACCATGTTCTGAGCCAGGATATGAGCACCTGCGGGCGCCCTGTGGTACATCATCTCCTCGCTATAAACGAGCTGTTGCGTGTAGGGGCGTCCCAGGCCGCCATACTCCTTGGGCCATCCCACGCCCAGCCATCCTTTTTCTGCCAGCTTGCGCGTGAAATCGGGACTGAACAGCTCCAGTGGCGTCCGCTCCTTACGCTCAGGTCCCAGCTCTTGGCGAAGAAACTCGCGAATCTCCTGTCTGAAGGATTCCTCTTCTTGAGTAAACCCGAAGTCCATCGCACCCCCCTTTCGTGCCCCCAATAACGGAGCTTAGAGGCCCATTTGCTGGGCGACTATTTCTTTCTGGAAATCGGTATCGCCGAAAGCGAGCTCTCCTGCCTTCGCTCTTCGATAGTAGAGCCCGATGTCATGGTCTCTGGAGAGGCCGATAGCGCCGTGGCACTGCACAGCTCTTTCCGTGACAAACTTATAGGCCTCATTGATCCATCCTTTGGCTGCGGCAACATCGCCGGTGGCGGGAAGGCCCTCTCCTACCTTCCATGCGGTCTTATAGAGGATGTTCCTGCTGGTGGCAACGCTTGTCCACATGTTGGCGCAGTAGTGCTGGATTACCTGGAAGGTGCCAATAGGCTTCTTGTATTGCACCCTCTCCTTGACATAATCCAGGGTCATGTCGAGGGCCGCTTCGGCGCCCCCGACCATCTCCGCGCACTTGGCCATGGTGGCCTGCTCCAGGGTCCTGGCCACTATGCGCCACCCGTTGTCCAGTTCGCCGAGCATGCTGCTCCGGGGCACACTGACGTTGTCGAAGACGACCTCGCAGAGCTTGTCGTCGCCCATGGTGGGGATGACCTCGACTTTGATGCCCGGGCTCTTGGCATCCACCAGGAAGAGGGTGATGCCCTCCTCGGGAGTGGCCCCATCCGTGGTCCTGGTGACGCAGATCATGTAATCGGCGATGTGGGCATTCTCGACGAAGAGTTTTGTGCCATTGATAGCGAAGCTGTCGCCTTGAGCCACGGCCTTTGTCTCCACGCCGGCTGCGTCGTATCTGGCGTTAGGCTCGGTCAGGGCCATAGTGAGGATGATTTCCCCCCTGGCTATCTTGGGGAGAAGTTCCTTCTTCTGTTCCTCGGTGCCCGCAGAGAGGATAGTCAAGCTGCCCAGGACCACGGTGCAGAAGAACGGGCCGGGCAGGATGTTGCGCCCCATCTCTTGAAGCAGGATGACGAGGTCCATAAAATCCATTTCCATGCCCTCATACTCCGCGGGGAGCACCAGCCCCATCCATCCCAGCTCCGCCATCTTGCGCCATAGCTCGGGGGAGTAGCCCTTCTCGTCCTCCTCCAGCTCCCGAACCAGTGTCTTGGGGCATTCCTTGGTCAGAAAATCTCGCGCCATTGTCCGCAGCATTTCCTGTTCTTCAGTCAGGTCGAGATCCATAGCAAACTCCTTGTAAAAGATTCGGCATATACGGTTGGTTTAGCTCAGCCAGGCGCGACGCCCGTCCCAGTATTCCTCCCTTTCCACAACCGTCGCTGTCCCCTGGCCGAAGCCTCCACATATGGATGCCACACCGTATCTGGAGCCGCGGCGGTTCATCTCATGGGCCAGCGTCCCCAGCACCCGAATCCCGCTCGCCCCTATGGCGTGGCCAATGCAGCAGGCATCTCCGTTGACGTTCATTTTCTCAGGGTCAATTCCCAGTTCCTTTATCAGAACGAGGGGCACTACGGCGAAGGCCTCGTTTGTCTCGCAGAGGTCTATGTCACCTGGTGACAAACCTGCTCTCTCCAAAGCCAGTTTGGCCGACGTAGTAGCAGTATATCCCATGATCCTGGGGTCACAGGCAGTCCAGGCGATAGACCTTACGGTGACCATGGGCACTAATCCCAGCTCCCTGGCCTTCTCCTTGGGCATAAAGACGCCCGCTCCAGATCCGTCGCTCTGCTTGGAGGAGCTGGCGGCAGTGACTGTCCCGTTTTCCTTATATAGTGCTGGAAGACCGCGCAGCTTCTCGATGGTTGTGTCGGGCCTCACATCCTCATCATAGTCGACCATTTTGACCTTTCCATCAGCCAGCTTGCCTTCACAGGGGATTATCTCCTGCTTGAACCTGCCCTCTCTGTAGGCTGCAGCGGCCCTCAGGTTGCTCCTCAGCGCCCATTGGTCCTGCTCTTCCCGGGAGACGTTGAACTTCTCAGCCAGGTTCTCGGCGGTTATCCCCATGCCTATCATGGCATTTGTATCAACAATCTCCCACAGCTTCGGATTTGGCAGCCCGCGCGAGGTTGCACCGGTCGCTATCGCCTCCGCCATCATCTTTTCCATATCTGTATCGAAGGTCCACAGAGGGATAGGGAAGTGAGAGCAGCTCTCGTAGCCCCCGGAGATGACTATGTCCTCCAGTCCCAACTGGATAGCCATAATGCCAAAATGGGCGCCAGCCATGCTTGAGGTGCATGCCCGGTCAACACTCAGCCCACGAGTCTCGAAGGGACAGGTGAGCAAAGACACGCTCCTGCCGGGATTTGCCTGCTCCCCGGACATGTTTGGCGAACCCATAGTGATTTCCTCTATCATTGATTTGTCCAGCTTTGTTCGCCTCAGTAATTCCTCGATAACGATAATTGCCAGGTCATCCCCACGCATGTGTGAGAAGAATCCCGGCCTCTTCGAACTCCCTCTCCCCCAAGGTGTTCGCGCGAAATCCACCATCACTACTTCTCTCGGTTCAGCCATCTAACGTTCCTCCTTGAAATCGTGTTGCTACCAGCTTCTCGGCAGGCCAAGGCCCATTGTAGCGACCAGGTTTCTCATGATCTCCGAGGTGCCGCCGCCCATGTTCAGGCCCATGACCTGCTGATAGTAGTTCTGATACTTACCCATAAAAGGTGCCCATCTGGACTCTCTCACCTGCCCATACAGTCCTATAATCTCGCAACCGGTATAGTTGAGGCGCTGTGTTAGCTCGGTGACGAGGAACTTCGCCCCTGCGGCGAGAGGGGCAGCCGCTATTATGCCACCCTTGAGCTGGTTCCAAACCACCGAGTGGGAATAGGCAAGCCCTGCTTCGATTTCGATTGCCAGCTGGGCCAATTTATGCCGAACGAGAGGGTTCTTGGCCAGGGGCTCACCGCCCCGTTTTGCCTGCCTGCAAAACTGGACCAACTCCTCAAGGTCTCGTTTAGCGTTTGAGAACAGGTCGATCATGGACCGCTCGAAATTGGACGTCATTTGGGAGGCTATCCAGCCCTGGTTCTCCTCGCCCACCCTGTTTCGTACTGGAACACGAACGTCATCCAGGAAGACCTCATTGAACATGTGCCCCTTTGCCATGCTGTAGAGAGGCTTGACAGTGACGCCGGGAGTCTTCATATCGACGAGGAAGAAGGAGAGCCCCCGGCTCCTCTTCTCCTCGGGATTTGTCCTGGCGAGCATGAAGCCCCAGTCGGCGCGCTGAGCCCCGCTGGTCCATATCTTCTGCCCGTTGACAATGTAGTCGTCCCCATCCCTCACAGCCCGGGTAAGGAGGCATGCCAGGTCGGAGCCGGCGTTGGGCTCGCTCCACAATTGACACCAGTCTCGCTCCGCCCGCGCCATGGGAGGCAGGTGTTCCGCCTTTTGCTCATCGTTTGCGCTGACCAGGAGGGTAGGGGCCAGCATGCCAACGCCGATAGGATCAACCCCCATTGCCTTGTGGTATCCCCTGACCTCGTTGAAGATGTACTGCTCTATGAGGGGTGCCTCCCGCCCTCCGTATTCCTTGGGCCACGCCATGGCTATCCAGCCCTTGGCTGCGAGCTTCTTGCCGAGCTGCTTGTGGAACTCCCAGCAGACATCAACCTCGAATAGGGACTCCATGGATGCGTTCATTTCGGGCGGGCAACTCTTCATCTCTTCCCTGAAGAAGTCATCAAATTCGTTTCTTAACGCCTCTTGCTCTGGAGTATATCCGAATTCCAACGCTGGTCTCCTTTCTGACTGTGATTGCTCTTGAGCGTATGCTGCTAGCTGCTGAAAACGCAAGACCGCCCGCTACTTACCCTTGAATACCGGCTCGCGCTTCTCCAAGAACGCCGTGGCAGCCTCCATGAAGTCCTCGGTGTTGAGGAGCTTGTCCTGAAGCTCGACCTCGTACTTCATGTGCTCCACAATATCTGTCCCCGCCATCCCCCGGTGCAGGGCTGTCTTGGCCAACCCCACAGCCAGCGGCGGGTTCTTGGCTATTCTCTCCGCCAGTTCCCTGGCTGTCTTCATCAGGTCATCGTGGGGAACGACCCTGCTCACCAGGCCTATTCGGTCGGCTTCAGCGGCATCGATGGTGTCGCCGGTAAGCGTCAGCTCACAAGCCCTGGGCAGCCCAACGATGCGGGGCAGGGTGAAGGAGCTGCCGCTGTCGGGGCCGATCCCTCTCTTGACAAACACCATGCTGAACCTGGCCTTGTCCGAGGCGATTATGATGTCGCAGGCTAGGGCGACCGCAAGGGCAGCGCCAACCAC
>CAZCXP010000022.1:0-23529 GCA_964502665.1 uncultured Dehalococcoidia bacterium
CGAAGGCAATCAGGATGATCGCCGTCTCCAGGCCGGTGATGCCTCTCTCGTCCCGATGCATCTTCCCAGTCAGTTTCTTCAACATCCTCAATCCCTCCTTTTTAGTTTCGCGCCACTTAAAGCTATTCTCACAGCCTGCTCGTGGCAACGCAGGCCACTTGGACTCCTTAGTTAGCCCTTGCACATCAACATCACCTCCCCAGTTCCATTTGCATGTCAAAACGGTATACCTTTAGTACTCCCCGATCGGTCCAGCGGCGCAGCGTGCTGCTGTGGACATGGGGAAGCTTGCTCACTTCCTGCATTGTTAGCATGCTGCCGACTAATCTGTTACTATTGTCCATCCATTCTCCATCTACTAATTGGGTTATGGTGACACCACTATATCGTATACTACCTCACTGGAACATCACCTAATAGAGCCAATTCTCGAAGAATATCGTAATGCTACTTCGGTACTAACCAGATACGATTCAACTATGCAATACTGTTGCGCAATTCAAGTCGCTTCGGAGTGGCGTGCCGTTGAGGTGGTAGGCAGTGCTACCTTGCTGGGGGCACTGGCTTGCTCTGTTCGAGCGCAAGGGGTGCAGTCCAGTAACTGTGGCTAATCGATGGCTTCACAGGTTGTGATGTTGGTGTTAGCAAGGCGACATGAATCACGCACATCACCTTGAAAAGAAGGGTTGGTCTTGGTCGGCACTATTGGAGTAACCTCTGATCTCCCAGAACCCCTTGTAGTCGATGTCGTCAGATAGCTCGATCTCTGTTATCCACTTTATCCACTTGTATCCCCACTTGCTTTCCGCCACAAGTTGGAAGGGAGCACCTCTCTCAGGCGGCAGAATAACCCCGTTCATCTGATAGGCCATAATTATGTTCTGGCTCACAATGTAGTCCAGAGGAAGCGCAGTCGTATATCCATCGTAGGCATGGAATATGACCGTGTTCGCGCCAGGCAGAGCCCCTGCTTCCTGAATTAAGTCCTCAACCAGCATGCCTTCCCACAGGATGGTTACACTCCAACCCTCGACGCAATGGAGGGTTACAACTTTCTGATGGCTCTGATAGTTGTTTATGACGCTATCATAGGTATATTCCTTGGGGGTACCTACAAGGCCCGTAACCTTGAGGACATAGTTGTCAATGTCTATGAACTGTGGACCTTTGATAGAATTCTCCCTAAAATCTGTTATCGATGAGAGATCTGTCCCCTGATATTCTCTAATCTCTACAGCCTGTAAGTCCTGCAACGTACTGATGTCACCATCTTGTGCTGACCTGCTGACAAAGGTTACTGCCCCTATCAAAGCAGCAAGCCCAAAGATAAGAATCCCTAATGCTATCTTGCCTCTCATCGCCACTGGCTCCTTTGAAAAGTTATGACAGGAGTTTTGCTGATCGCTTCTAAATAGACATGTACCTCTTGTCGCCAAATCACGGGCAACTCTGCTACACACCTCAAGGCCCACCACTGGTGAGCAGCACCGCCGTGATAATAGCAACAATCGAAACTACTAACGAAGCAGCTATTATCGCCCGTTTCACGTTAGTACTCCTGTATTGGGCGTGTTGTAAGGGAGGGTGTTACATATGTCACTATGCAGCTACGACTTCTTTCACTTCAGGCACTTCCTGCATAAGCAGCCGCTCGATTCCATGCTTCAAAGTCATCGCTGACATGGGACAACAACCGCATCCACCAGTAAGCCTCACCGAAACCACGCCGTCCTTGACATCCACCAACTCAACATCACCCCCATCGGCCTGAAGAGCTGGCCTTATGCGATTAAGTGCGGTTTCTACTTTGTCTCGCATCATACACCTCCTAATCTATTGAGAATCCTTCTTTCCATTTCCTATTTACTGTGATTTTATATGAGCGAGTGTGTTCCTGTATGTAACTTTTGTCACAGCATTAGAAGGGTGTTGAATCCGACATGCTGGAGCACCTTGCTTACCGCGGAGAACTCTTACGACGATTCTTGTTATAATACATTGATGAGCAGGAAGGTAGCGTAGGTGCCGATACGGATTGTCGGTGTCATCATAAGCGTCACCAAAGATAGGAGGAGGTGTAATGCCTGACGCAAGCTTTGATGCGGTGGTAGTTGGGGGAGGTCAACAAGGCCTGGTAATCAGCAACTACCTTGCTCTCAATGGCATGACAGTAGGCCTCTTTGAGCAGAGGCACGAGCTCGGTGGTTGCGCGGCCACCGATCCTTCCCCAGCGCCAGGGTTTATTGCCAACCCCCATGCTGAGCACCTGGGATTCTGGAATAGCCCGTGTAACCAGGACTTCAAGCTCCATGAGAAGGGCCTGGAGTTTATCTTCCCTGAAGTCATGGCATCCATGGCCTTTCCCAACGAAAGGTGTCTAGTCTTCTATACGGCAGTGGAGTGGGACAAGGAAACAGGGACGATCACCCCTAAGCTGGATATAGTTATGAAGAACATCAATGAAGTGGCAAGGATATCTCCAGGTGATGCCGAGCAAATGGCAAAGCTAGCGGAGAAGACGTTTTGGGACATTTTCACGGCAGTATTTCAGCACCTCTACAATCCTCCTCCCCTGCCTGGTGAGCCGGATCCCATAGAGAACCTTCTGAATGATCCCGAGTCCGGGCTCGATCCCAGATATCAGTTCATGACGGAGTACGAGATAGTGTGCGACCTGTTCGAGAGCGCAGAACTGAGAACCTATTGCATAACATGGAACCACTACAACTTCGTGTATGCTGATGACGTTGCCCCTATTCCAATGGCTTTACTCTGGCTATCCACTATCTTTGGCGTTTCGGGATTGGCCTGCGCTCAAGGCGGTACTCATAATATTGCGCATGCCCTTCAGAGGGCTCTGAGTGAACAGGGAGGGCAGTTCTTCGTAGACGCTGATGTGGACCAGGTTCTGGTAGAGAATGGCCGTGCCTGTGGAATCAGGCTCGCCGATGGCACTGAGGTCGAGGCCAGGAAGCTGGTTATTGACTCTGCAGAGGTCGGACAGGTCGTAAACAGACACCTCCGTGAAATATCTATAAGCCCCGAAATCCGCAGGAAGATCAACAAACTGAGACATGATAGAGGCCAGCCCTTCTGGGGACACGTCGCTTTCCACGAACTGCCGCAGTATAAAGCGGCGAGTTGGAATCCCGACGTTGGTAAGGCACGCTGGCTGATCATGGGCGATCCTGACCCAGAGTACCTCTACCGGGAGTACCGCTTCCGTGCGCAGCATATAAGGCCAGGCCAATGGCCGCCAAAGATGTATCCCACAGCTTCCACCGAAACTCAATGGGATCCAACTTACGCCCCCTCAGGAAAACACCTTGCCCTGGTAGGGGAGGGATGTGCTCCGCCTGCTAGCTGGTTGAGCGAGCGAGAGTGGCTACAGGTGAAGAAGGAGGCTGGCGACCGTATCATAACGGAGTGGCAGAAGTATGCACCCAACATGACCCCAGACAATATAATAGCTGTTAGCATTGGCACCCCCTATGATTACCAACAGAGAAATGCCAACTGGGTGGACGGTGATGTGCAACCACCGAGCATCATACCCAGCCAGTGGGGCAAGTACCGGCCGATCCCGGAGCTGGCCCAATATCAGGTGCCCGGGATAGAGAACTTCTACTTGGCCTCTGGCCATCATAACGTCGGGCTGATCGGTTGTTCAGGGTACAACTGCTACAAGAGGATCGCACAGCATTCCGGCCTGAAGAAGCCCTGGGAGGGACGCTTAATCTAAGAGGCAATGGCACCAAAGACCACGTCGGCGAGGGAAAAACGCCAAGCATTAGGAGACGGGATGTGGCCACAGGTTCTGCAGACGCGGGCTAGGCTTTAGTAGCTCGGGCTGAAATGCAGGGCATAAGACTCGGAGCTAAGAGGCTCATAGTCGCCGAGAGAATCTGTATTTAAACGTTCGTTATTGTCTTCATGTCGTCGGGGGTCAGAGTGAAGACCCCGATATCGTCATCCTTGATCTGGGGCTTCCCGATATAAGCGGCTTCGAGATGTTAAAGAAAGTCCGCGCCTGCGGGGGAAACTGGAAGCAGACCCCACTCACCCACAGCTTATTCTCACCAGACCGGGCGTAGGATACTTCCTGGCAAAACCAGGCGAAACCTTATCGGGGTAATCCCAATGGCAGACAACGGCGGGCGACGCCACAAATGGCTTCGTTATCTCCTTTGCCGCGGGGGCATGCCATTGCAGGAAGCGTACGCAATTCCCTACATCCGTCTTCCTTCCCACGCTTTGACTCTGGGGCCTCAGCACATTGTAATCAACCCGTAAGCTCTCTGTAATCTCTCCTTAATACATCTGTAAGCCATTCTTAATCGTCAGTGCGTACACTTGTATACGTCAGATGCGCCCGCGAGACTGCTTTTCGGAGCGGCCTTTAGCGGCCACCCCTGCTCAGCGCAATTTGAAGGAGTAAGGTAGTGAAACAGAAGGAGAAGAAGATATTAGTCGTAGAGGATGACCTGGTTGCTGCCCGGATGGTGAACTATGCCCTGGAACAGCGAGGGTATCAAGTCCTGACTGCGGCAAACGGTACACAAGGACTAAGGAAAGCCCAGGATGAGAAGCCCGACCTGATTATCCTGGGTGTTATGCTACCGGGCGTGGACGGTTTGCAGGTCTGCCGCCGGTTGCGGGCTGATTCTCAAACTGCCCAAATACCCATTCTGATGATTTCTGCCAAGGCACAGGACGTTGAGAAGGCCACCGCAATCAAGGTTGGTGCAGATGACTACCTCTCCAAGCCTGTCGGCCCCTCAGAGATAGCGAGCCGGGTAGAAGCTCTGCTCTCTCAGAAGAGCGCTGACACTGCACGATGAGGGTCTGATGTGTACTATGAAAGGCACCTTCATCCGGTGGCCACTACTGGTTTGCGGCCCTGTCGCCAATGATGCTGAAGGTCACAGGTTTGTAGGGTGGGTGCAGCAAAGCAGAACCCACCAACCCATCCCTCCAGAAAAGGTGGGTTGCGTTTCACTCCACCCACCCTACTATGCCACTACTGGTTTGCGGCCCTGTCGCCAATGATGCTGAAGGTCACAGGGGTGTCATCGTCTCCCTCAGATAGGGGGGCTACGTACACCGTGGAGAAAACACCCGTACGCTCGAGAGCCAAAACGTAGTCAGCTACACTCGATTCTCTGTCGGCATCACCACCCAGACTTATCTGCTCCGCCGTTTGATGTATCGATGTGATTTGAACTCCCTCGGGGACCGCATCAAGAACAAGCTGCAAGCTGTGCGACAGGTTGCTAGTGGAAAGGGCAGCGAGGATAGACTCGCGCTCTCCCTCGAGCCTGTCTGCTTCGGCCTCCGTAACATCGATGGCGGCTGCCGTGGTTATGGTGACTTCTCTCATCTTGTCGATCTGTCGATTGACGCTGACCAGCTCATTACTGATATTGGCGATCTCCGTTCCGACATCAACTCGCCACTGGTACATGAAGAACAGGAGGGCTGCGAGCCCCATTGCTATGAGTGGATAGAGTATGCTGGTTGGCGATATCCGCTGCGGCCCATACCTTTGTGGAAGCACGTTGGGATTAACAACTGTAAGACGAGCAGTACCGGGATTAGCAGTCTTTCTTGACGAGGCCTGTCTGAGCGCAAGGCCAATATTGACAGCATATTGAGCGCGCGGTAGCTCAAGGGGGCATTTCAAGGAAGGTATGAACGTCTCAATGGGGGAATCTATCGCCGCTTTGACCAGATCGCACGCGGCATCGTCGTCAGCCAGCAGGCCGGTCAAGAACACCGGCGTCGTCGGCCCCAGAGGATGATCCGGGTGGCTGCTGTTGTAGAACTGTAAAGTGCGGGCAAGCTCGTCTGTCAGTTGAGGAACCCTATCCTCCAGTGTCATCCCCTCGGCTCTCGAGGTGACGGTTCTCATAATAAGGGGGATTCCGCCAACTACCCCCACTAAGTCAAAGGTCTCAGGCTCCAGATCGATGATCAGTGCCTCTTCTCGATTCACCGCTCTTGCCAGCGCCAGAGGCTTGAGGTTCATGATATCCGGCCTTATGCCGGCCTGTGCCAGAGTTCGAACCTCGGTATCAAGTATGTCTCGCGGTACGCCGAGAACGAAGAACCGCTGCTCGGAGTCTTTGGCATCAAGAAGCTTCCGACAGAGGTATAGCTCTTCCAAAGGGACAGGCATTTCTCTCTCTGCCTCATGATGTATGGCCTCGTCCAGCAGATCCGACTTTATCCTGGGCAGGCTGAATATCCGAAGGGCAGACCGCTGACCGGTCAGGCTGTCTATGATTCCGCCTCTGGGCAGCTTCTCTTCCCGAAACAGCCTGTCGATCGCCAGGCTCACCTTTGCAGGGTCAGCAATTAAGCCGTGTTTAACAAGCCCAGGCGCTAAAGGAACACTCCCCCAGCGCAGAATCCGCTTTCCTCTTGCTACGAGGTATCTGACTTCATTTGACTCGATATTCAGAGTAACAATGCTTTTGGAGAACAAGGGAATACCTCCAACCCAAAATGGGTCTTCTCATCGCCGCGGATAGAAGACAGAGAAATACAGGCTGGCATCGTGCGAGTCCCCAGCCCCCTCGACGATGATCTCATCCACAGTGACTGCCTTAATCGCCCCCTTTTCCAGATTGCTTACGAAACTTGCCAGATCATGAATGCTGCCCCTCACCTGTAGATCAATAGACAAGGTCGAATATGTCTGCCCGTCCCTCTCTTCGTCCCCCTCGGGCCGTGTGCTGACCTCTACGACGTTGATTCTGCTGTGCTCAGCTAGCTCAAGAACGCCGTCCAGGATGCCACCGCTGCTGAGCTTGTCGGGAGAGTAAGCCTGCTCGACTATGAGCTTGGCCTCTGCCATTGCCAGTTGCTCCTCCGCAAGCCTGGCCTCTGCGGCTGTGAGCTGCTCCTCCAGGCTAGAGGCGTTGCCCTCATACCCTGTGAGCGCTTCTCTGGCCTCAGTAAGCTCGGAAGATAGCGATTCCTGTTCACTCTGTTGCTGGAAATACATCACTGCCAGTACAGCATCGGCTGCCAGGGCAGCAACACAGACCAGCAAAGCCACGGTAGAGAACTTGATCCTCAACTGTCCCCCTTCTTCAACGGGAAAACAGGCTTCACGTCAATCATTCCTATTGCCTTTCCATCTGCCAGCAGCGGATGGAGACATCCCCATCTTCTATGACTATGTCAGCACGGATCTCTTCGTCACCGGCGCTGGAGACAATCTCATAAGCAATGCTGGGGCCAACTATGCTCAAGTCATCGACATAGAAGTAGTCGTTGTTGTTGTCCATCCCCGAGTCGAAGGCGATCCAGAACTCGCTGGAATAGGGAGCCTGAGACGAAAGATCGATGTCGTAGAAGTGATAAGTATCGTCGCTATCGGCGTCGGTCCAGGTCTTGACTTCGGTCCAATTAGTGCCGTCGGGGCTTACCCTGCAATACATCTCATCATCCGACTCAAACTTGTCGACCTTGGCCTGGAACTGGAGATGCAGGCCAGAATGGCCGGAGAGGTCCGCAGCCCGTTTCACGTAGCTGTTGCCTTTTTTCATTTCCAGGTGGTAGCTTCCCTCATAAGGACTACCCTGGGTTGTGATACTGTTCTCATCACCCTCATGGTACCAATCATCGAGCCAGCCTGAGCCTCCAGACCAGCCTCCAGTTTCAAAGTCATCGCTGGGCAATTCCAGGACGGAACCGGGGAGCACCCTCACCAGCTCCAGGCTATCGACATACAGGTGATCATTGTTCTGGTTCATCCCGGCCTCGAAGGCGATCCAGAAGTCGGTGGACATGGTGTAAGAAGAGAGGTCGACGTCGTAAAAATAGTAGGTGTCGTTGTCAATGTCGATAGTCGAGTCACCGATGGTAGCCTGATTCTGCCCACCGGTCTTGGTCCAGCTCACGACGGTGGTCCACTGGCTGCCGTCAGGGCTGATCTTGCAGTACGCATCGTCGCCGTTTTCAAAGCCCGTAACCTTAGCCCAAAACTGCAGCTTTGCACTGGGCTGGTCAGAAAGGTCAACGGCCCGCTTCACATATCCGCTGCTAGTTCTCAGCCGCAGGTGGTAGCTACCCTGGTAAGGGCCTCCGCTGGTTCTAATGCTAGAATCCCCCGTGTGATACCAGGCATCCAGCCAGCCACTGCCTCCGGACCAGCCGCCGCTTTCAAAATCCTCGCTGGCTATGATCACCTTGTCCCTGGTTACAGAGACACTGGGCATAACGTCATTAACCGACTCGGCGACGGAGTAACTTGCGGTGTCCCCCGGGGCAGTCAACTGGTCAGCGAGACTCCCGTTGGTCAAGCCCCAGATTGCATCCTCGACCCCGGCGTCGGAAGAACACAGCTGTAGTATCGAACTTCTGTAGGTTCGGGAGGCAATACTGTGTACACTCACACCCTCCAGGAACGGCGTTATCAGGAGAACGCCTACGCCCAAAGCGGCTAGAGCTAGGGCCAGGGCCTGTCCTCTTTCATCTTTCATAATTATTCCTCGGAAGCACTCACGCCGTTGGTCGCAGGCAGACTTTGTATGTCGTTTGTTCGCTTATTTCCCAGCGGCCTTGCGGTGAAGAGGTTATGTCGGCTGTGATAACTCCTTGCGATGAAATGGAGAAGCCAACGCTCGATATGTGTCGGGCCACAGTTGTTACAGTGCCGTCGTGATTCCGCTGAAGGCTGGTGCCCGAAAGAGAGTATGTGACGGTGTGAGACTGCCCCCCGTCGGTCCAGCTCAGGGTCATACTCTCAACGGGGTCCTCCCCCTCGTTGAGACTGGTCGACTGCGCCCTCTGTCCGTCCCGGGTAAGCCAGAACCCCGTGTTTTGCACGTCATGCAGGGCGCTATACTGCTCGTTACCCTGCTCAGTGGTCCGCCAGAACAAGAATATGGCTGATCCCAGTACACCGACAATCATCGCCGCGATGCCAGCGGCCAAGAGGGTTTCAACCAGCGTCACTCCTCTCTCGTCAGTGCTCATCTTCATCTGTCCGCCTTAAAACCTTCCAGTGTAAAGGAGTTACCGTTGTAGCTGACGGTTACCGTGATCTTCTGTATGTCGGCATCGCGGCCGCTGATGGACGCGGCCTGGGCCGAGATAGAATAGCCATCCGGCGCGCTTATAGTGGTATAGGAAGCAGGAGCAGCCAGATACGCCAGTCCCTTGGTATACTCCATTTGCGCCCGGGCCAGGTTCTCCGCTGTAGTGCGCTCGTCGCTCTTCTGCACAGCCATAGAACCCGTCGAGAGCCCCGCGAGAAGGGCTGTAATCGCGATTCCCGCGATCGCCACAGCGATCAGAGCTTCGACCAAAGTCGCGCCTCTCTCGCTCGAAAGACCAATTCCTATCTTCCATACGCGCTGCACCCTGTTCACCGGCATTCTCTCTTTCCTCGTGCCTGGCGTTATCATATGGACCCCGTGATGGAGTAGATCGGCATGATGACTGAAACCGCGATGAAAGCAACAAGCAGGCCAAGTATCAGAATCGAAAGGGGCTGCAGCATTGACAGTAGCAAATCGACCCTTTCATCCACCTCTTGCTCATATAAGTCAGCCACCGTCGTCAGATCCTTCGTGAGCGTGCCTACTTCCTCACCTACCCTCGCCATCTGTATCAGTAGTGGAGGGAATAGTGCATTCGGAGCCATCGACTGAAAAAGCCCACGTCCTTCAAGGATTTGCGTTCGGACATCCTCGAGGGCTTTGCGAATGGCCGTATTCTGGGTGGACTGGACGACCAAATCCATCACCTCAATCATCGGCAGTCCTGCATCTAACGATATCGACATCGTGCGACTGAGGTGAGCCATTTCACGCTGGGTCACGATTGGGCCGATCAGCGGAATTCTCAATAGCAGCCTGTCAAGTCTCTCCCGGCCGGCAGGGGTCTTGGCACCCCAGACAAGCAAGCATACACTACCAATTACTGCTAGCAGAATATAGAGCCAATATCCTGTAACAAAGTCGATGATGCCGATAAGAACCTTGGTTACCAGAGGTAACTCCGCCTCGAACTCGTTGAACATTTCAAGAAGAGGAGGCAAGGTGAAAGTAACCAGAATAGCGACCACTCCAGAGGCCACGAGCAGGATGAGAGCAGGATAGATCATGGCCTTCCTCACCCTGCCAAGCGCTGCCTTTTCCTTCTCCATGTACTCGGTTACCTGCCTCAAGACGATCTGGAGGGTTCCGGTCCTCTCACCAATCCTGACCATGCTACTGTAGAGCGTGGGAAATGCCTGAGGGTGCCTGTTGATTGCGTCGGCGAAGGAGCTGCCCTGTTGAAGATCCTGGATCATGGTGGTGACAATTTCCTTGAAGGCAGGGTTTCGAATCTGGCCCCTGAGTACTTGAAGGGCGCCAAAGGCATTAATACCCCTCTCCACCAGGGTAGCTAGCTGCCTTGAGAAGGCAATGACGTCACGGGGCTTGACGCCAAAAAGGGTCGGCAGCGACCGATGGATGCTGAACGCCGGCCTGGCGGCTTTCAGGCTGAGGATGCTGTACCCTGACTGCCAGAGTCGCTCTTTCGCCAGGTCCTCGGTACCGACGTCAATCGTACCCGCCACCACTCTCTTGTCTCCGGTATAGGCCATGTATTTGTAAGGCATGACTGCTCTCCAGCACGAACCGGCATCTTCGGCTAGCCAATAGAGGAGAAATTCCGCTGCACTTCCTGTATGTCGGTTACCTCCTCTTTCACCTTCAGCATTCCGGCGTGTCTCAGGCTTGCCATTCCCTCGGTCAAGGCTTGCGCCTTGATGTCACATACACTGGCACCTTTAAGCAGCAAACGCCTTATCTCCTCGCTCAAAGGCAGAACCTCAAAGACCCCCGTTCTCATCAGGTAACCGGTGCCGGCGCAGAAATTGCATCCAGCTCCGTGGTAGAAGTTTGTTTGTTCCTGGCCCATTTCCTCCTCATAGGCAATTCGCTCTTCCGTAGAGGGCTGGTAGGGCTCACGGCAATGGTGGCAGATTCGGCGAATTATCCGCTGGGCGACAACTCCCACCAGTGCGGGGCAAATAAGATATGGCTCGATTCCCAGGTCCATCAGTCTGAACAGTACGCCAACAGCATCGTTAGCGTGGATACAGGAGAGCATCAGATGCCCGGTAAGGGCGGCTTGAACCGCTATCCTTGCTGTGTCAGCATCGCGTATTTCGCCTACAAGGATAATATCAGGGTCGAGCCGCATTATAGCCGGCAGGCCGGTGGCGAAGGTTGTTCCCGCCTTGGGATTGATCTGGGTCTGCTTGATATCGGTAAAACGGTACTCTATGGGATCTTCGATAGTCACAATATTGCGCTGATTTCGGTCGAGCTGATTTATTGAGGCATAAAGGGTGGTGGTCTTGCCTGACCCGGTGGGACCGGCAACCAGTATCATGCCGTATGGGTTGTTAAGCATATCTCGGTACTTCTTGAGAGTCTCAGGCTGGAAGCCAAGTTCAGGCAGGGTGAAAAGAAGCAGCGCCTTATCCAGGACGCGCAGAACCATTGTTTCTCCGTACTCGGTCTCATACGTGGCGGCGCGAATGTCTGCCTCCCGTCCCTCTGCCTCAAATGAGAACTGCCCGTCCTGGGCATGCCTATGTTCAGCGATGTCCATCTCTGCCAGGATCTTCACCCGGGAAAGCAGTGGCTCTAGAGTGCACAGAGGTAGAGACATCGCATCGTGAAGAACGCCGTCGACCCGGTAGCGAATTCGAACCCTGTTCTGCTGGGGTTCGATATGGATATCCGACGCCCGTGCTTTGAGGGCCTGGGTAATGAGCAAGTCCACTGTCCGTACAACAGGTGTCTGGGCAATAGCATCCCTAGTGACGCCAGCCTCAGTCTCTTGCCGCGGCCTAGCCGCACCTGGAAACTGCTTGACCTGTTTCTCGATCTCGCACTGTGCCTGGTAGTTGAGGTCAATAGCCTCCCGTATTTGGGCGGGAACGCCAACCGCTGGCTGGACTCTCATCTTCGCCTGTGCCGCAACGTCCTCGATGGCGCGAATATCTTCGGGGTCTGCCATAACCACCACCAGAGAATCATCAATGATGTCCAGCGGCACCAGGGTGTGCTTTCTGGCCAGCTTTTCGGAGACCAACAGCAAGGCATTTGGCTGAACCGCGTGCAGCTTCAGGTCTATAATGGGCATGTTCAGTTGAAGACTGAGCGCCGCGGCTATTTCTTCGGGCGTGACCAGCCCTTGCTCGACCAGGATTTCACCAAGCTTGCGGCCCTGCTTCCGCTGTAGCTCCAATGCTCTCTCTAGCTGCTCAGCACTGATCTGGCCTGTCTCAACAAGCGTCTCACCGAGACGTTGCCTCAGTGTTATCCTTCTCAATTGGGCTGTGTTATCCATTGTCAATAGACCTCCATTCCTTCATGGCCTCGTAGCCCGCCTGGTTGCTGATACACCTGGATCACTGGACATCTCGCGGATCTTGTTAGCCTCGGCTTTGATTCTGCTAATGTCACTCTCCGTAAACAATCTCCACCCTCTTCTGTCCTTGTGTGGCACATCCTCAAGGACGCCCAACTTCAGCCAGCGAAAGAAAGTACTTCTGCTTACACCAGCCATGTGACATGCTTCCAACGTTCTATAATAGGTCCGGTCATTGATCACCGTGGGCACGTGGCAAAACCTCCCAAGACGTCTTAACACGTCTGACTACCAGGAACCACACATGCTGGCACTTTCCAATTCGCCTGCTTTTCCAGGGCCCAGCGATTAGCCACTAATACCCTGTGGTCTCTTGATGCACGGTCCCATCAGTATCTACGTAGTAGGTACCCTTTGTAGAGGAGCTTCGCAGGTACTTGGTGCCACTGCTGGGACACAGCGCCCAGTCCCCGTCACTGTATGGAAATGCGCTCATAGTGCTGGTGGCCTCCCCTGGGGTGTCAACAAGCGCATCTGCTGTCGACGTTACAGGGCTGGTTGTGGCCAGGCTGCTTGCCTCTTCCTCTACCATCAGAGCGTCTATTGCTGTCTGGACGTTGGAGAGTTCAGCAGCAGCAGAGTCCGTCTCAGCCCCGCCCCTGAGCGACGTCACAACCGGTACAGCGATTGCCGCCAGTATCGCCAGGATGCCGACCGCTACAAGGACCTCCATCAACGTAAATCCGTGCCTGTCTCCTAGAAACGTCTTCATAGCTCACCTCCTTTCGCCGCCGTACTATTGCTACACTCAACATTTGTCTTCATAGCCGCGTCCTTTGCCTCCTTTCTGCTACTACCTTACTCCTACACTAACATGCCTTCTATTGCCTCCTCAATGGCGCCTTTGGGTAATCATACATGGTATTTTCGTACCACAGCCGGTGAAGACGAAAAGGTACTTTTGGCGGTTCTGGGGACTTGCCGAAGTGGTGGGCTTGCTGTCTCAGCGGCAAATGCACTGTTTTCTCGACGCTGGCAGTGTTTATCAACCGATTTTCGGGGGGCAGGTCACTCATCCCAAGGAGCCTACAAGGTGACGAATGCTACCTCGAGTACTAGATGGAGTCTGTCTTAATGACAGGTGCGAAGTGGGCGCAGATTATTGCGATAGTTGACTTCATACGGTATAATGTCTCCCCAGTAGCCGCTGAAGGCGACACAACTTGAAAAGGCATAGCAAACTGTGGTATTGTATGCTACAGTTTGCGCAAATAAATACAGGAGGAAAGCTGAATGCAAAACTACATCAAGTGGTTGGCAGCCCTCACCCTGGTGGTAGCCTTGATCGCCGTCGGGTGTATAGGCTGCGGGGGGGGAGAAGAGGAAACTTACAAAGTGGGCGCTGTGTTTGATACTACCGGCCCCAACTCTCCTCTGGGGGTTCCTGAAAAGCAAGTGGTCGAGCTGATGGTAGAGCAAATCAACGACAACGGTGGTATCGATGGTCACGAGCTAGAGGTGATAGTATATGATACCGGGGGCGATGAGACACAGTGCGTTACTCTGGTTACCAGGCTTATCGAACAGGACAATGTGTTAGCCATAATAGGGCCCTCTTCTACAGGGGAAAGCCTCGCCGTCATCGACACAATAGACACGGCAGAGATTCCATTGATTTCATGCGCTGCCGACGAACGGATTACACCGCCGGTGGGAGAAAGTGAATGGGCCTTTAAGACCCCCCAGACCACCTTCATGGCCGTCCAGGAAGTCTACGCGTATATTGCAGACCAGGGTATCAGCAAGATCGCTATTCTTACAGATACAAAGGGATTCGGAGCTGGGGGCAAGCAGGATCTGCTAGCTGAGGCCCCCAATTATGATCTGACTGTCGTGGCTGAGCAGTCATACAATAACGAGGACCCCGATATGACCGCGCAGCTCAACGCGATCAGCGGCACCAATGCCGGGGCGGTAGTATGCTGGGGCACCAATCCGGGACCAGCCAACATCGCCAAGGGTATGAAAGAGCTGGGGATGACAATTCCACTGTTTTGTAGCCATGGCATCGCCAACACGGCCTTCATTACCCTCGGGGGAGATGCTGCAAACGGTGTTATCTTCCCAGTGGGCAAGATGATCATCGCCGAGCAATTGCCGAACACAGATCCTCAGAAGGCAGTGCTAATGCAGCTCAAGACAGATTACGAGGCCGCATATGGGGCTGGGACATGCAACACCTTCGCTGGGCACGCCTACGATGCCCTTACTATGGTGACCATGGCCCTGGAGAAGGCAGGAGCAGATAAAGCCAAGATTAGAGATGAGATAGAGAATATAGAGAACTTCGCGGGCACAGGCGGCATCTTCAATATGTCCCCTCAGGATCACTGCGGCCTTTCCACGGGTTGCATGGTTATCGTCGAGATTGTCGACGGCGAGTGGTTCTGGATCCAGTAGAAACCAACTTGTCCAATCGGATTTGGAGAGCCAATAAGGGGGGAGGGTATGCTGCTTTCCCCCCTTATTCTCTGGGGGTGCGCCCAGGAGATCTGATGAATGTCAGCGGACCAGTTTGTTCAATATCTTGTATCAGGTCTTACCCAGGGCAGCGTCTACGCACTGGTGGGCCTGGGTTTTACCATCATATATACCGTAACCCGCATCATTAACTTCGCGCAAGGCGAGTTCGTGATGCTGGGGGGCATGCTCTCGTTCATACTCCTCAACTCGGCAGGGCTTCCACTGGCCCCCGCTGTCCTCCTCTCGATAGTGATCGTCGCTGTAATCGGCTCACTTTTCCAAATACTAGTCATCCGTCCCGCCAGGAGGGCTACGGCAGTGAGCTTGATCATCATCACCATTGGGGCTTCTATCTTCACTCGCGGTATTGTCGGGGAGTTATGGGGAAAGGATCCTGAGCGTCCCATGCACTTCACAGGCGAGGAGCCGCTCTCATTCCTGGGAGCTTCAATGGACCCCCAAAGGTTATGGATCATAGGCACTGCCTTTGTTGTAATGATCATCCTGCACCTCTTCTTTTCCTACACCATCATAGGTAAAGCCCTGAAAGGATGTTCCATAAACAGTCGGGCTGCCAGCCTGGTGGGTATCGACGTCAAAGCAATGGCGCTAGTTGCCTTCGCCCTAGCGGCAACCCTGGGTGCTATCGGGGGAATAGTCACAGCCCCCTTGAGCACTACGTCGTACAGTGTAGGAGTGATGCTAGCACTCAAAGGCTTTGTGGGCGCGGCCATCGGCGGCTTCAGGAGCCAGTTCGTAGCCTTTATCGGGGGCATGAGCCTGGGAATCATTGAGGCCTTTGCCGTGGCGGCGAACTGGGGTCCGTTCACCTCAGCCTACAAGGACGCCATTGCTATAACAGTCCTGCTGTTGATACTGATCATTCGGGCAGGAAGGCTGGAAGCGGAGGAGATGTGAGCTAATGTTAGCAAGGGCGAAGAGTAAATGGCCATACCTCGTCATTGCGGTGATGCTGCTGTTCTTGATATTGATACCCTTCGACTGGTTCCTGGGGCCGTACACTGCCCTTATGATCTTCATCGGCATCCACACCATGGTTACGGTGGGCCTGTGCCTACTCCTGGGCTACACAGGGCAGGTATCACTGGGACAGGCCGCCTTCTACGGTATGGGGGCCTATTTCTCCGCCGTCCTTAGCAAGACGCACGGCGTTAACCCCTGGCTGGCAATGCTGATAGGAGCAACAGCTACCGGCGCTTTCGCCTATGCCATTGGCTACCCCATCTTCAGGCTCAGAGGCAACTACCTAGCCATGGCCACCCTTGGCATGGGCATTATTGTCGCCATTTTATTCAGGGAGCTAGACCAGTTCACTGGCGGCACAATGGGCATTTCGGGCATCCCTTACCTTTCCATCGCTGGCTTTTCTTTTGATACCACTTTTAGGCGCTACTTCCTGGTCTGGTTCTTCTGTCTGGCCGTCCTGCTTATCTCACAGAATGTGGTCAGGTCACGGACGGGCAGAGCGCTGAGAGCTATTCATGGCAGCGAGGCCGCCGCTGAGTCTGTAGGCATCAATGTGGCTCAATTCAAGGTGAAGGTCTTCGTATTGAGCGCCGTATTCGCCTCTCTAGCTGGCAGTCTCTTCGTTCACCACCTCCGCTACGTCAGCCCCCAACCCTTTGGCTTCCTTTTCTCGATAATGGTGGTGGTGATGGCGGTAGTGGGGGGACTGGCCAGTGTCTGGGGCGCTATCTTCGGCACTGCCACTATTCGAATACTGAGTGACGAACTGCTTCTAACCTTTGGTGAATGGGATATTGTCATCTACGGGTTCATACTGATGTTAGTGATGGTCTTTATGCCAGAAGGTTTGTTTGTTAGACTGAAGGAGGTTTTCGAGCGATTGCGACTCAGATACCAACAGAGAGGGGCTGAAACTTGAGCCAACCTATATTGGAGACCAGGGGTTTGAGCAAGGCCTTTGGGGGCCTGGTAGCTCTAAACAAAGTAGACCTGGCTATAGAGACAGGCAAAATCAGTGCCATCATCGGCCCCAACGGCGCTGGCAAGACTACACTCTTCAATGTCATCACAGGTGTCTATGCCGCTACTGAAGGAGAAGTGATATTCAGGGGCAGGCCTCTGAGTAAAGCGATGCCTACTTCGCCGATAAGGAGCATGCCCTGGCTTGGTGGGCAGTGGGGGGCTCTGCTGGGTAGTTTCTTGGGTGGTCTGTTTCCTCTACTCTTTTCTTCAGGGCAGAATACACCTCATCAGAGGGCAGGGATGGGCATTGTACGCACCTTTCAGAATGTCCTCCTCTTTGGGAACATGACCGTCCTGGAGAATGTAATGTCAGGTCGGCATCCCCGCAGCGGCTACGGCTTTCTGGAGGCAGCGCTCCGCCTACCTAAGGCCCACCGCGAGGAGGAGTCCATCTCCCTCAGCGCGATGAAATACCTTAACCTGGTGGGGTTGGGAACGCAGGCTCAGCAGAATGCCCTTAGCCTGCCGCTGGGGCAACAGAAACTGCTGGCCATAGCCCGAGCCCTGGCCACTGAGCCCCAGCTTCTCCTGCTCGATGAGCCTGGGGCCGGGCTGAACACCTTAGAGAAGCAGGAGCTGAGCGACCTCATCCGCCGCATTCGGGAAATGGGAATCACCGTCATACTGGTGGAGCATGACATGCCGCTGATTATGGGCCTTGCCGAATGGGTCATCGTCCTGGACAGTGGACAGAAGATAGCCGAGGGTACAGCGGCTCAAATCCAGAGAGACCAAAGGGTCATCGCTGCTTACCTTGGTGAGGAAGTGGACTGATGTTGAGGATTGAAAAGGCGTCGGTGGCCTATGGCCGGATCACAGCGCTGCGAGAGGTTACTCTGGTAGTGAACGATGGTGAGATCGTAACCCTCATCGGGGCCAACGGGGCCGGCAAGACCACCCTGCTCAATGCCGTATCAGGACTGGTGCCACTGAAGAGCGGCGGCATCTGGCTGGACGACCGCCAGCTCTCCGGACTTCCCCCTCACAAAACGGTGAGGCTCGGCATAGGCTACGTTCCCGAGGGAAGGCAAATCTTCGGAGCCATGTCTGTGAAAGACAACCTGACCTTGGGCAGCTACTCCCAGTGCGGCCGGAACCCGCTAAGCACTCTGGGATACGCTGGCTGGTTCCTGCGTCGCCCCTCTGTTCAGTCCAACCTGGAGATGGTATTCAGGCTTTTCCCCATACTTAGGGAACGGCAGAAGCAGCAGGCAGGCAGCCTGAGCGGCGGGGAGCAACAGATGCTAGCTATTGGCCGAGCGCTAATGTCCTCTCCCCAGATACTTCTACTGGATGAGCCTTCTCTCGGATTGGCGCCTACTTTGGTGAAGGAAATTCTCAAGCTTCTGGCCAGGCTCAGAGATGAGGGGCTTACCATACTCCTTATCGAGCAGGATGCTACTGCTGCCCTCAAGATTGCTGATAGAGGCTACGTTATGGAAAGAGGACGAATTACCATCGAGGGCACTGCAAAGGAGCTTTTGGGCGACGATAGAGTGAGGCAAGCGTATCTGGGGAAGACGATAGCCTAAGCTGCCATAAGCGTGGTAAAATGGCAGAGGAGGCATGACAAGACATGAAGCAGCTATTGTCGGGCAATGAAGCGATAGCATTAGGAGCATATCACGCCGGCGTAGCTGTGGCAAGTGCCTATCCCGGGACACCGAGCACAGAGATACTGCAGAGCATAGCCAGCATGGAAGGGGTATATGTTGAGTGGTCAACCAACGAGAAGGTGGCTTTGGAAGTAGGGATGGGGGCAGCCTACAGCGGTGTCAGAGCCCTGGTCTCGATGAAACACGTAGGGCTGAATGTGGCTGCTGACCCCTTCTTCGCTGCTTCAACCACGGGAGTAGTCGGCGGCCTGGTAGTAGTATCCTGCGATGACCCGGGAGAGCATAGTTCGCAGGGCGAGCAGGATAACCGTCACTTAGCTAAATTTGCCAAAGTACCCATGCTTGAACCCACCGATAGCCAAGAAGCCTATGACTTGATGGATTGGGCTTTCAACATCAGCGAGGAATTCGACACACCGGTGCTGATGCGCTCCACCACCCGCATATCTCACTGTAAGACAGTGGTGGAGGCAAACAAAGAGCGGAAAGCTGATTTGAGACATCCTGCTTTCACGCGCTCTCCCGCCAAGTTTGTGATGGTTCCCTCAAATGCTCGCGTCAGACGCCATGCAATGGAGGAACGTATTGTAAAGCTGCGCAGCTACGTGGAGGACTTTCCCATGAACGAGATGCTGCTGGCTGACCGAAAGCTTGGCGTCATATCCAGCGGAGTCGCTTACCAATACGCCCGAGAGGTTTTCAAAGACGCCTCGTTCCTCAAGCTAGTAACCACTTACCCCATTCCTGCGAACCTGGTTCGCCGGTTCGCCCAGGAAGTGGAGAGAATAGTTGTCGTTGAGGAGCTGGACCCCTACCTTGAAGAAGAGATACGCTGCCTCGGTATTCCGGTCACGGGCAAGGAGTTTATCCCCATAATTGGTGAGCTTAATCTTGAGATAGTTGAACAAGGCGCGATACAGGCAGGCATACTGCCAGCCACAGTGAAGCCTTCACCTCAACCCGAATCGCCCGCACCGCAACTAATACCGCGACGGCCGCAGCTTTGTGCCGGCTGTCCCCATGTCGCCACCGAGTTTGTCCTGAGAAAAATCGGCTCCCGTACCCCCAGCTCCGCAAAAGAACTGAAGAAAGGCGAGCTTATAGTTACCAGCGATATAGGGTGCTACACTTTGGGCGTATACCCCCCTCTCTCAGCTTTGGATACTTGCGCCTGCATGGGAGCTAGCATAGGGCAGGCACTGGGGCTGGAGAAGGCGGGAGTCCCAAATAAGGTCGTGGCCGTACTGGGCGACTCTACCTTCATGCATTCTGGCATAACCGGACTAATTGACGTGGTGTATAATCAGGGCAATAACACGGTCATCATACTGGACAACGGAACCACGGCGATGACCGGGCACCAGGGGCATCCCGGGACAGGTATCTCAGCAAGAGGGACAGAAACCCAGGCAGTGAAACTGGAGCTGCTAGTGCAGGGGATCGGTGTCAAAGATGTCAACGTGGTAGATGCCTTCGATTTGGATGCCATCGAGTCCACCATAAGACGATCCCTGAAAACCGATGGGCCTTCGGTTGTGATAGCGCGAGGTCCTTGCCCACTGTACGTCAAAACAAAAGGGACTCCCTTTGAGGTAGATGCCGAGGAGTGTATTGGCTGCTATGATTGCCTGGATATCGGTTGTCCTGCCATATCCATCACGGAGGATAGGGCTCAGATAGATGCTGACATGTGCGAGGGCTGCGGCGTTTGCGCCCAGGTTTGTGCTCAAGAGGCAATCTTGGAGAGCAAGAGATGAAGGATGTCAACGTACTGATGGTAGGTGTTGGCGGCTATGGCGTCATCTCGGCCAGCGATGGAATGGCCGAGATTGGTATGAACAACGGGTACGACGTGAAAAAGTCGGATTCTCTAGGCATGGCGCAGCGAGGTGGTAGCGTAGTGAGCCATGTCCGCTGGGGAAAGCATGTCTTCTCCCCGATGACTAAGAAGGGAGAAGTCGATTTCCTGCTCGGCTTCGAACAACTGGAGGCCGGGCGCTGGGCATCGTATTTGAGGCCAGACGGAGTGGCTATCGTCGCTGACGTTGTTGTCATCCCGATATCAGCGATTGATGGCAAGGTTCCCTACCCAAGCTGGGATGAAATAGAAGGGATCCTTGCTCAACACACCAATCGCATATACCTGATCCCAGCCACCAGAATCACCAGCGAAGTAGGCAATCCGAGAGCAGTCAATATGGTGATGCTGGGTTTCCTATCTGTGTTCCTGGAGCTGGAATCCGAAGCGTGGACGGACACTATCCGCCGTAGACTACCACCCAAGTTCATGGAATCCAGCCTCGAAGCTTTCATTAAGGGAGCAGACGAGGCCAAAGCAATCATACCAGCAAAGGGGATCAAAAAATGATTCGCGATCCTGAACATGAGAAAATGCCGCGAAAGGAACTGGAGAGGCTTCAACTTGAGCGCCTACAGGCCAAGGTCGGAGAGGTCTACGAGAAGGTGCCCTTCTACCGCCAGGCATTCAAAGAAAGAGAAGTAACACCCGACGATGTGCAAACTCTCGCGGACCTGACGAAACTGCCGTTTACCACAAAACTAGACTTTCGAGACAACTACCCCTACGGATTGCTGGCAGTGCCTCTGGAACAGGTAGTGCGCATCCACTCTTCCAGTGGCACCACAGGCAAGCCCATAATTGCGCCATATACCCAGGGAGACATTGATATTTGGACAGAGGTAATGGCTCGTGCTTTGACTGCAGCGGGTGTTACCAAGGACGATGTCCTGCAAAACGCCTACGGCTACGGTCTATTTACTGGAGGTCTCGGTTTTCACTACGCCGCTGAGCGCATTGGTGCCTCAATAGTCCCCACTGGCGGCGGAAATACCAAGCGTCAGATTCTTCTCCTGCAAGACCTGGGGACTACCGTCATCACCTGCACCCCCTCCTATGCACTTATCATCAACGAAACTGCCCTGGACATGGGTGTTGATCTACGTGAAACCAAGCTCCGCTTGGGCGTACTGGGCGCCGAGCCCTGGTCAGACCAGATGAGGGAGGATATCGAGGAAAGGCTGGGCATTTTGGCCATCAATATCTACGGGCTGACCGAGATCATTGGGCCTGGAGTCTCAGTGGAATGCCCGCATAAGTGTGGAATGCATATTTCAGAAGACCATTTCCTGGTCGAGATCATCGACCCTCACACCGGTGAACAGTTGCCCTATGGAGAGGAAGGAGAGCTGGTAATAACAACTCTTACCAAGGAAGCTCAGCCAGTTATCCGATTCCGCACCAGGGATATCACCAGGCTCAATCCCGAGCCCTGCGAGTGTGGACGAACGCAGGTGAGAATGTCCAGAATAACTGGCCGCAGTGACGACATGCTAATCGTTCGAGGGGTGAATGTTTTCCCGTCACAGATAGAGAGCGTGCTTCTCGCTGTCGAGGGTGTGGAACCACACTACCTAATTGTGGTGGACAGACAGCACGTATTTAAGACCGACGAACTGGAGATATGGGTTGAGGTCTCCGAGGACGTATTCTCCGATGAGATGCAGAAGATGGAGAACCTGGAAAAGAGGCTCCGGTCCGAGATGGACAGCGTACTGGGGATTTCAGCTCGAATCAAACTCGTGGAACCCAAGACCATAGCACGCACTGAAGGCAAAGCCATAAGGGTGGTAGACAGAAGCGAGCTATGACACTCTAACACTACACACAACTACGTGAATGCTCGCGCATGGTGTATAGGGAAATTCCGAATACTAATTTCGAAGCTCAAAACAAATTCAAATATCAAAACGCAAAAGGAAAAGGTGCAGGGCAAAATCCAAAATGGGTAGAGTAGCGTCGTGACTCCTGTCACGACGAAGGGTTCGTTGCCACAGGAGTGGCAACGCTACGCTTGAACTTTGAATTGCCATCTTGCTCCCTTATCTTTGAGTTTTGACATTGTTTGGGATCTCGTGCCCTGGATTTGGTGCTTAATTGCGGTTCACGCGCAACTTCTTAATGCGTTCTATATAACAATATAAGCAAGGTGAGGGAGGAACCTGCTGTGAGAATAAAGCAAGTTTCCGTTTTTGTGGAGAACCAGCCTGGCCGTCTGGTGGCCATCCTGGAAGCCCTCGAGAGAAGCGGGATCAGCATACGTGCACTGTCGATAAGCGAAAGCGCCGAGTTTGGCATAGTGCGTATGATTCTGGACAATGCGGAAAAGGGACTGGAAGCCCTGCGGCAAGCTGGTTTTAGCGCCAGGATGGACTGGATACTCAGCGCTGAGATACCAGATGTGCCCGGCGGGCTGCTCAACAGCGTAGGCAGACCGCTGGCCGAAGCCGGGATTAATCTCAAATACTTCTACGCTTACATTGAACAGGCCGCAGGCGATAAGGCAATGGTAGTGCTGAAGACAGATGATTTGGAAAAAGCGGAGCAGGTCTTGAAATCGCTATGGGCTGACTCTTAGGCTTTTCCGTATTCCTCTACCAGCACGGCTACGGTCTGACACACGCTAGCAAAGACCATATTGCCTGGCTACCGCCTTGAAGCCCGGCAGCGATCCTTCGATAACCCGATCCTCGACGCAGTAGGATATGCGGAAGTATCCGGGAGCACCAAATCCCTTCCCTGGCACCACCAGCACGTTGTGCTTCTGCAATTCCTTGACGAAAGCTACGTCATCCTCAATAGGCGACCTGGGGAATATGTAGAAGGCACCCGCAGGCTTCACCATCGAATAGCCCATCTCAGCAAGACCGTTGTAGAGCAGATCCCTTTTCTTCGCGTACTGGCCTACATCCACAGACACATCCTGCAAACTTTGCACCACATGCTGCATAAGAGCGGGAGCATTTACGAAACCAAGCACACGATTGCAGAATATCAATCCGTTCATCAACTCCTCCCGCCCCTCATATTCTGGGTTGACGGCAATATACCCGATTCGCTCCCCGGGCACAGCAAGGTCCTTTGAGTGGGAAGTGGCAACAATGGTTCTGGGATGGTACTGAAAGACATATGGGC
>CAZCXP010000023.1:0-8073 GCA_964502665.1 uncultured Dehalococcoidia bacterium
GAGAATACGCGTGCCGTGCTGCAGGAGCCAGTCAGTTACCGGAGTCCAATCCATTATTCCAACCTCCCCGATTGGTCATGCACTGGGGCAGAGCGGCGGGCACATTCCTGGAAGGCCAACCACCTGACCCTGTTTCATGGGTTGCGTTTCTCCTGCCACCCTGATGACAACTCTCGACGCTTCAGAGTCATCCGCAAGCGAGAGATGAAATCTTAGGGCACGATTATAACAGCGTACCCAGGACGATACAATGGCTGGATGAAGTAACAGGTCAATAGTGAGAGGGATGTTGCTGCGGTTGATAGTGATTTGGGACAGAGAAAGGCAACCTGGTCGTTGCCTTGAAGTTTCAAATACTAACCAAACAGGCCTACTGTTTGCGAATTCCCGTCCTTGTCAATATGCTCGATTGTTATCGGGAAACCTTTTCGTTCGCCCAAGCTTACTTTGGTTCGGGCAAGATCCAGCAGATCCATGGGATTAACGCATATCTCAGGCGGATTGACTCCTATTGCATTTACTTTTCCCGTAGCCATAAGAATCGCTCCAAGAGCAGCAGGAATGCCGGTACCTTCCCCCATCCCCTGTCCTCTCGATGACATAGAAAAAACGTAGGTGTTCTTTTCTCCACTCTTAAAGCCTGTCACGACTATCTTCAGGCAGCCCATAGGTTCGCTGAGTCCGGCTTCTCTCATCAATTCCTGCCTGCGTGAGAGAATGAATGCTACTGCGAATTCAAGGGGGATTATTTTCTGGCTCTGAACCTCAATCGGCTCTTCATCTGTGACACCCAACCTGCCCATTCCTTTTATCAGTTCCGCGTATGCAGGCGGCAGCACAAGTCCCAGATTCGTTACCCTCTTCACGTTCTTCAAATACTTTGGCAACGTTATTGTCTCTGGATGTGGATAGGCATAGACGCCGTATCGACCCACGTCTTTAAACTCGACTTCCTCCTCCAGTGCTTTTCCACTTTCCTCAAAGATTCTCACAGTCGTAAATTCGCCGTCAAGGAACATTGGTATGTCCATTTTCATAGAGTGGATCCTATGCTTTACAACCGCCGGCCCTTCAACCTTTTCTCCACCATGGGCATGATATATGTCAACCGCTTCAACCTGGTCAAGCATAGACTCAGCGCAGAATCTAACCAACACGTTGGCCACGCCTGGAGAACTGCCCATTCCGATTAGTGCACAGATTCCAGCCTTCTTAGCATCTTCGTCCATCTCAAGAAGCTTCTCGGTGGCATCGAGGTCATCGCATACATCAACGTAGTTGATTTTGGAATCAATAACTGCCCTCAGTACAATGGGACCGTACTTATAAAAAGGTCCGACACAGTTAAGGACCAGCGATGAGCCTTCGATAGCGTTTCTTATACTCTGTGAGCTTTCTGCATCGAATTCAACAGCCGAAGCATTGCCTGCGCCCAATCCCTGTACTACCCTCTTCGCCTGCGCGATCTCAATGTCGGCGATCACGACTTCGGTAAATACACCACTCGAAACGAGCGTTTCAGTTGCAATGCTCCCCACAACCCCACATCCTCCCAGAACAGTAACTCTGGACATCCTGCCCTCCCTTTCAGCCTATGCCTCTAAACGCCTTTGCCAAATGGATCAGCCCATTGTTTCAGCACCACATCCAATTCCGGGTGATCTTTGGCATACTCTTCCAGTGATATTCCCTGCATCACTGCATCAATAGCCTGGCGGAATGCTTTCCCGCCAGCGACCGGACCTTGTGGATGGGCATGAATGCCGCCTCCCGAACCTATCACGATATCAGTGCCCAGATCTGCAACTGCTTTGGGTACCATAGACTGTGTAATGCCACCAGACGGCATAGGGAAGGTCGGTTTAAGATGGTATAGAGGAAACGTCAGGTTCTTGGCGACATTTCGGAACTTGTCGGGGATTACCGGAGCTTTGCCGTATGGTGCGGGTATAACAACTACGTCTGCACCGGCGAGTCGCGGCAGCTTTCCCAGCACAATGTGAGAGCTCATACCGTGCAAAGGCGACATGTACATTGCCCCGGCTACGTCCATATGGGCAAGAATTGGTACGTTTATGCTGGGATCCTCTGCCAGAGCCTGCATAACCGGCAGCCCAACAGCGAGATAGTTCACCATCAGCGCATTGCAGCCAAGCTCAACAGCGCGCCTGGCGTTCTCGAAGACCTTCGGCACCGAGTCGGTTATGTTGACGGTGTAAAGAGTGCGTTCACCCGTCTCCTCATAAACTTGCTTCTCGATCTCCATATAACGTTTGACACGGCCTTCTACAGAATTGAACGAGGCATCGGCTATCAGTTCATCATCCTTGATGATGTCGCATCCACCCAGGGCAGCATCCCTGAACAGGGCAGCCCCGAGCTCCAGGGGGTAACCTGTGCACGGCTTTATCATGTTGTTCAAGAGAGGTCGCTTGGGAACCCCCAGGATTTCTCTAACGCCATCTATGCCGAATTTGGGGCCCTTGAAACCAGCAACATATTTCTCGGGAAAGCGGACGTCCAGCAGCTTTATATTCCCGCCCATCGAGATGTTGCCCACTACGGATGTCAGTAGCATGGGTATCTGTGACCCGATGTTGACCTCGGGATAGGCCACTTGGATGACCCAGTCTCTGGTTTGCACCGAGGAAGGTACCTCAAACTCAAAGTCCGGGACCTCGTACACGCCCAGCACCTTGGCAACATGACGGCGGCGGATCTCCGCAGTCTCGCCGGGAACAGGTACCCACGTGCCAGTGCTCTGCTCAACCGCTAATGCCACGGACAGCAAGGGTATAGGAACCTCTGCCGGGAAAGAAGCAAGGTAGGTAGCTATAATGTATTCGTCGTAATCTACGCCGTCCGGCAGTGCCATGGGGAGCCCCAAGATTTCCTCAGTATTCATTTGGACACCTCCTCGCACAAACGTGCTTCTCAGGATCTCTTCTCATTTAGTCGTTTGTAGAAGCCTCGCAGGCTCTTGTATGCCTGTTTATATGAATTGAAAAGTGAATCGTAAACCTGGCGATTCTCCTCCTGTGGCTCAAAGACCTTGTCCACTTTGACAACATCTTTCAGCGCCTCGAAGCTGGGATATATCCCCAGCCCGATCGCCGCAATAAGTGCAGCACCAACCGCTCCAGCTTCTTGAGGGTGGCGAACGGTTTCAACCCTCCTGCAAGTCACATCGGATAGAATCTGCATCCAGGGCTCGCTCTTTGCCGCTCCACCGATGACGCGAAGTGTCGGCAGAGGGAATTTGAAGTGCTTGTCTACGATTTCAACAATCCATCTTATATTGTAAGCTACACCCTCGTAGACAGCACGCAGCAGGTGCTCACGAGTGTGTTCGGCGCTCAGGTTGAGAAAACTTGAGCGAATGTTGCAATCGGCTATTGGGGCTCTCTCCCCATACATCCACGGGGTGAAAATTAAATAGCCAGAGCCCGGTGGGACTTCGCCGACTCTCTCGTCCATCATAGCATAGATACTGGATATCTGTGGATCCATTTTCTCTGCCCCATACAGCTCATCACCCATCCATTGCAGGCAGGCGCCGGCAGTCTCTGTTTCAGCAATCAGAAACGCCTTATTCGGGTCCGCTGAATGGATTGTTGCTGCTCCATGTTTGCCCCGGGGCGTGCGCTTTGTTACCACACCCACCCAACCCGAGGTGCCAAGGTAGATATGCCCGTCGCCTTCACATACGGCTCCGGAACCGACGGCTGCACAAGCAGCATCTCCGGCACCAGCCATGACCGGCGTGCCTTGGAGAAGCCCAAGCTCACTGGATGCTTCTCCTGACAGCACCCCGACCTGATCAACGGACCGTACAAGTGGCGGTGTTTTCTCTGGATCAAGCCCGACATAGCGGAAGAGGCCCTTGCGCCATGTTTTCTTCTTGAGGTCAATTCCAAATACGGAAGCGCCTGTCCATTCCATAGCTATGTTGCCTGTCGTCCGATAGATGAGATAACCATTGACATCGAGGAAGTATTTCATCTTGCGGTATATGTCGGGCTCTTCCGATTTAAGCCAAAGTAGCTTCGGTACACAGTCTTTTCCACATAAGGTGGTGCCGGCAAGAAGCGCAAAGATACGGGCGTGACCGAACTTCCTCATCAAGCTCTGCGCTTGCTTGCAAGCCCTGTTATCAAGCCAGATTATTGCGGGCCTGAGATGTTTTCCTTCTGCATCCATCGGAACTATGCCCAGCATCTGTCCGCTGAACGTCAAACACAACACTTCGTTCGGTGACACTCCTGTCTGCTCCATAAGAAGCTTCGTAGTAGTCTTTACTGCATTCCACCAATCCTCAGGGTCTTGTTCAGCCCAGTCTGTCATTGGGTAGCAGACAGTATAACTCTCGGAGCACTTGCCACGGACCTGACCATCGACGTCCACTAAAACCGCTTTGTTCGCGCTTGTCCCGACATCATGCGCAATTATGTATTTGGCCATTTGCCCCAACCCCGCCGCAATTATGCTACAGATAGCATTCTTTGTGCAATAGCGGCATTGTTACCATTGGAGAAACAGAGCAACCAGGACTCGAAGCTGAACCTCAGCTTCAACGACTGCAAATGAAGAGGAACCCATGTAGATGGCCAGGGCGTTCGTGTGCGCAGTACCTACCCTATTGTTATGAGCACGTTTGAATGATGGAAACGCTTACCCGTGTGCCAGGTCAGTCAATTAAATGATCTGAAACGGGCAGGCTGCCAGATGACAGTTGTTTGGACAGCCAAGAGCAGATACCTGGTAACGACTCGGGCTCTTCGTAACTGGTCAGTCTATTGTGAATAGGAGTGATGGAGATTCTGTTCTGCCTGACGGCCCAGATGTCTGTTCCTCGCTCTTCCTTCAACTCGGTTGCCCCCGGGATGATATAGCAGTACATCCTTCTGGTATCGTAGCTGCCGACCACCTTGTTCACAGCGAAGCCCTGCGTGTAGCCGCTATCGCCGAGCTTTGTAATGTCGATCCCCTCTATCTCAGCTAGGGGCAGATTGGGCAAGTTGACGTTGAGCAGCTTGCTCCGTGGCAGTCTGCCCGCTGCAACCTGCCGGGCCAGGAGAGCCGCGAGACCGGCGGCGACTTCGAAGTGGATGTCCTCGATCGCAGCAACGGACAGGGCTAGCGCCGGTAACCCGCAGTTATGCGCCTGGAGCGCGGCTCCCACGGTTCCCGAGACCAGCACGTCCCTGCCCAGGTTTGGCCCCTCATTAATACCCGAGACGACCATGTCGACCTTATCCTCCCACAGTATCCGTGTCCCGACAATGACGCTGTCCACAGGGGTCCCCTCTATCGAGTAGGCCTCAACGCCGCCAATGGCGGATTTGACCGCTTTCACCCTCAGCGGCTGGTGTAGTGTCATTGACGTACCAACCCCTGTTTGCTCGCGATCGGGGGCGACTACGAGGACCTCCGCCACCCGCTTGAGTTCCTCGGCGAGCGCCCATAACCCTGGAGCATTGACTCCGTCGTCGTTGGTGACCAGGATGTTCACTGTCGGTAGTCCCTCGGGGTAAACCGGCTGAACTTGTTAAGCATATTCTCAAGCATCGTCTATGCCACTATCACAAAGGATTCCAGGATGCCGTAGCCAACATCGTTGCCGCATTTGAACTCACATAGAGTATCATCTACTCCGCCGCCCAGGTCTTCGAGCACCCTTGGATCGGCGAGGTCCAGTTTCTCACCGTCGATAGCATAGGGCCCCATCCACTTCCCGTGAAGCCAGCCCTTGTAGCCGCCAAGATAGCCCCCGGTTAAGAGGTGGTAGGTGTTGTTGAGCGGCCTAACCGCGATCTCCCTCTTGACACCGTCTGCAGTGGTTACTACGAGCTCAAGTGACTTGACCCTGTTTGTTCCGGGGAGGTATTCAAACTGGTACCGCAGGTCGGCAACGGCAACTGGAAACCTATTGTCTCCGATAGGATAGAGCGCTTTCCCTTGAATGCTGGCCGGCTTTCCATCCGCGCCTTCATAGAACGTGAAGATCAGCCCGTAGTCTTTGAACTGTATGGTCAGCCAGTGGGAGGCCACCTTCCCTATTTGCGGGAAAGGCTGTAGCCCCGATTCTGGTTGCCCGGAGTCCGCCCGGGACCAGTAAGCCCCCGGCGGCGGCACGCCAATGGGTCTTATCCCCCATGAGTGGTCTCTCTCAGCCCACCAGGTATGTTTCTCAACCTCATAGGTCTTACCTTCCACGACTACCTTGCCGCTGGCATGGCCCAACTGAAAATAGCGGCAGGCGTGGTGCATCACGGCCCCGTAGAGACGAGTAAAGCTTTGGTCTGATTCGTGTGGTTGCATCCTCCCCTCGAACTCGATATCGAAGCTTATCCCATAATCATTCTCTTTCAAAGCCACATGGATCTTCCGCAGTGGCTCCGCCACTTCGTATGACAGCGGCCCGACTGCAACGCTGTCTATATCGGGACGTAACTCGCGTGAAGCACGCACAGTGTATTGCGCGGTACCTCTCACAGCTACGCCGCCGTATGCATCCATCACATTCCTGTTGGCATACTTGCCAAACCCGGTATCGACCATGACCTCCCCAGAATTGGCATGGGCCACAAGCCATGCCCTCTCATACCATTGCCGATCACTGCTATCCACGTGGTCAAATGTGGACACAATCTGATGACACAGTAATTCGTCATGTTTCGTTATCATTGCCCCTCCTTCTGGCCCCAGGTGCTCTATCCAGAGGCAGCGGACCTCAGATGCGGTCTCCTAAACCCAGCATGTTTGCCAGCTTGGACAAGGGTGGGTTATCAGGGATGTACTCGGGCGGGATTCCAGGCATGCTTTTGACCACCCTCCAGAAGATTATGCCCAGTCTCAGGAATGCAAATGCTTCGTGATAGAACAGGTTCTCAAGCTTTCTACCCAAGGCATTCTCATATACCTGTATCGTCTCCTCTCTCCCGGGTAGACCCTCCCAGCGGGCGCCTCGCAAACCGCTCTCATTAGTCAGCCAGCCTAGAGCGAGGAACCACGCGAGGTCTGCTTCCGCAATTCCGATATGCGTCATGTCCCAGTCGATAACTGCGACGATATCGCCATCACGATACATAAGGTTGCCCAACCTGGCATCTCCCCAACAGAGAGACACATGCTGGGGCTCAAACCTGTTCTTGTCGAACCAGTTGAAAGCACCGTCGAGAAGGGAGCGAGGTTCGACCTCTGCCCACTCAGCCATTCTGTGGTAGAAACTCATCTGCTCATCGAGAGCATCGGTGCCGCTCTTGGGAGCCCCGACATAGGAAAGCCCGAGTTCTGCACAATCAACGGTATTGATCTTGGCCATGACTTCGAGGGCTTGACAACACATCCCGCGCCTTCCCTCGGGGCTAGCTTTATAGAGGGGCCCAGTGGGCTCATCACCGAATTGCTGGGGGTCTAATACTTCGCCGTCAATCTTTCCCATAACGTAGAACGGGGCGCCCAGCACGCTCCCATCCGTCTCAAGCCAATACATCTTGGGCACCGGGACATCGCTGTCCTGTAGCGATTTCATCGTCTTGTACTCCCTGGCCAGGTCATACTCGGGGAAGACCCGGAATACCATCGGCTCTTCCCTGATCACCAATCGCTCCGTGTTCTCCTGTCCACCCTCCTGCCAACCGGCGTCAAAGAAGTGGATTTCACTACCGTAGCCTCCGGCGGCCTTTACCAGCGGGCTTACCGTGATGCTCTCTGCCGAAGGTAACTTATTTCTCAACCAGGCCTCCAGCTTGGCTCTCTTAGCCTGCGGATCCGTTCTTTGCACCATCAGTTCACTCCTTCCGCCTTGGAGCAGCCGCCCCCTGACTATGGATTCAGTATGGCTCTTGCCTGCACTGAACCATGATGATAGAAGAGGAGAACCCTAGAATATGACTGCACCCCGGGCACCTTCTCCATCGAAAGACCTTTGATGCCATCATTGACCTGGTCCGATAGCTAAACCGGCTGACATTAATCTGGCCGAGTTTGCTCGTTACTATGGCACTCCCCGCCCCTCAGTGCCCAGTAATTCTAATGCGACGACAACTCAAAAACAAGCCCCTCTGGAAC
>CAZCXP010000023.1:8173-23371 GCA_964502665.1 uncultured Dehalococcoidia bacterium
GCCAGCGTAGCTCAGTGGTAGAGCAGCGGTTTCGTAAACCGCAGGTCGTCGGTTCGAATCCGACCGCTGGCTCCACAGCTTCAAAATCGCTTGAAAATATTCAGCCCTTTATTTACGAGTAGGCGTTGGCCAGGTATTGGATCACCATTCGTTCAGCGTTGTAGTAGGAGCCATTTATGGCGATGGCCGAGCGCATCACCCTGGCGTATTCTAACGGCCGCTTGTAATACATTGGGATGATCGAGTACTCCAGCTTGTTATAGAGCGCAGCAATCTCCCGCGAGCTGTCGGTTTCACTATCCCCCTCTTCCCCGATAGCCCAGCCTGTGACACCCTCCACGCAGCCCTCGATCCACCAGCCATCTAAAACGCTGAGACTGGGCACCCCGTTGAGGGCGGCCTTCATGCCACTCGTCCCCGATGCCTCATGTGGCCTCTGCGGGGTGTTCAGCCATAGGTCGACGCCGGAGCATATCAGTTTTGACAGCGCCATGTCGTAGTTCTCCAGGTACACAATTGCCACCGCGTCGCCCAAAGTGGCAGCGGCTTCATAGATGGAACGAATCAGAGCCTTTCCCGATTCATCGCGGGGATGAGCCTTGCCAGCGTAGACAACCTGCAGCGGTCCTGCCTCTCGAGCAATCCTCCTCAGGCGGTTCGGATCGGAGAAGAGCAGATCGGGCCTTTTGTACTCTGTTGCGCGGCGGGCGAAACCAATTGTCAGCGCAGCGTGGTCTAGCTTAATCTCATTCTTTCGCTCCACCTCCGCTAGAAGAGCCTTCTTGGCCTCGGTATGGGCGCTCCGGATTTCGTCGAGCGGGATACCGATGGCGTACCGCAGGTAAAGGTTATCGCGGCGCCATTCAGGGATGTGGCGGTCGTAAAGGCGAGCAAAGGGATCGGACGTCCAGGTAGCGGCGTGTACACCATTGGTCACAGAGTTTATGGGATAGCCAGGAAACATGTCGCGTGATATCTCCTCATGCCGCATGGAAACGCCGTTTATGTAGTGGGAGGAAATGAGCCCCAGGTGAGTCATGTTCAGAGTCTCGTCCAGAAAGCATCCGGCGGCAGCCAGACCAGCGGTTCGTTCTGCGCCCAGGATTTGTCGAACCATGTTAACGGGGAATTTGTCGTGTCCTGCGGGCACAGGCGTATGGGTGGTGAAGACGCACTGCTTGTGGATTGCCTCCATATCTGCCTCGGTTACTGCGCGCAGGCTGCTCCTCTGTGTACGCTCCTCCAACAGAGCCAGCGCGAGAAGCGCAGAATGCCCTTCGTTCATATGATAGGTTTGCACATCGCTATGCCCCAGAACTCGCAGAGCGGCTACTCCACCCAAACCAAGGCAAGCTTCCTGGCACAAACGATAACGGTTGTCTCCACCGTAGAGATAGTCGGTCAGAGTCTGGTCCCAGGGATCGTTGTCGGGCAGATCAGAGTCCAAGAAGTATACCGGCACCTCATGGCCTGTAATGCCGCGCACTTTGTAAAGCCAGGGACGCAACTGAACGTGCCGCCCCTCGATCTCCACGAGCGCCCGCCGTGGTAGTGGCTCCAGATAGTCTCGCGGAGACCATTCAACCGGGCTCTCAGACTGGTTGCCCTGGTCATCCAGGTGCTGATGGAAGTAGCCTTTGCGGTACAACAGTGTCATGCCTACCATGGGTATGCCCAGATCGGCAGCGGCACGCAAAGTGTCGCCAGCAAGCACGCCCAGGCCGCCGGCGTAGGTGGGCATCGCCGGATCAAGACCTACTTCCATGGAGAAATAGGCCACCGGCGATGGTTGAGCTACCAGTCCAGTCAGAGGCGACATAGAAAATCCCTCCGCAATGTAATCAAACGATGACTCCCTCCGGGGATGCGCGGCCATCCAGGGCAGCTAGCTCTTCAGAGGTCAGGAGTTCCTCACGTTGTATATCGAGTAAC
Organism: uncultured Dehalococcoidia bacterium; assembly: GCA_964502665.1. Taxonomy (GTDB): domain Bacteria; phylum Chloroflexota; class Dehalococcoidia; order SZUA-161; family SZUA-161; genus SOKG01. The sequence continues at coordinate 10,106 of CAZCXP010000023.1, forward strand.
ACAGCAGACTCCTGCAGAACATGCGCCCAGGTGCAGCGATTAACGAACAGCATTCCAGGGACAGTCAGGGTGCCACCTCGAGCTATGAACCCGAGCGCGCTCGTCCGACGATAGCCCGTGTTCAGCGGCTGTAAGATACCCATGATCGGCTCTGGCCTGTTGTGAGTGACGAATATGCGTAATGGGACAGAGTCCGGGTACAGCTCTGCACTTAGTTCGGTAGGGGCAATATGGGCCTGTTCACCCCCGCTGCGTGGTGCTCGGAACCTACCCGGTTCCAGCATGTACACCACTGAGTGCGCTATCCCTCGCTCGGTCAAGCGGAACGACGCTTTGAGCACTTCCTCCAGTTGATAGGCTCCTATGGCAGTCAGTATCAGGCGCTGCTCGGCAACATCCGGCGTGGCCCAGTCCAAGCGTAGCGCCCCTTGATCCAGCAGGCGAGCTGCCTCCTCCGAGGTGAACAGGTCTGGAATCTGGTCGATCTTCGGCACCACTAGCGTCCAGATTTGGCCGTATGTCTGGTAGACGGCACCCGTCACAACTGCAGCGGTGTTGTAATCGGGTACGAAAAGCACTCGCGACACGTTTGAGACCTCCCCAAGCATGGCCTCCGCCATCGCCGGGTCTTGGTGGGACTGCTCGTTCTTGGCATTCTCCCATGTGTGGGACGTGAGCACCAGAGGTATCGAGAGCCATGACTGCTTGGAGCCCTTCTCCTGGCAATGGTTGGCGAAGATGATTTCCTGTCGGACTACACCGTGCATTTTCGCGCCGAATGCCTCATAGGTGGCAATAAGGTTGATGCCCCCCTTGTTGGCCAATGCCGCAGCCGCTACAGCCTCCTCATTGAGGGCTGTTATCACGGAGCCGTGGATGTCCTCGGGGATGGTTGGCTCGGAATCGGTGACACGGAAGTTCAACGCCTCCAAGGTCTTTATTAGGCGATTAGAGCGCATTTCGTCCGGGTTTCCCACCCTGGGCCTGAGATGGGGGTTTGCCCTGACAGTAGCCAGGAACATGGAGTCGACCGCGGACATGGGCGATGTCCTTGTCCATCGGGACATATCCCGACGATCATCGGGGACGGGACGCGACACCGGCGGTGGCACCTCCTGCAACTTCACGGAGCGATTGGCCAAAGGGTGTTCTCGTTCCCTGGCGCGACCGGAGGTCTTATGATGCTGGAACTTGTCGATAGCCTCTTTGAGCTCGTCCACGGGGACCCAAAGCCGCTGAGCACTCTCGTTGAACTGGTGCGCGGCGACAGGGTCGCTGTGAGGATTGGACATCAGGGGAAGGTTATGGGCCAAGTTAGTACCCTCGCCGTAGAAGCCAGCTCCCTTGGGCGCTACTGCTATTCCGTAGGGTAGTCGCACAGGATAGCTGTCACCGTAGGTCTTTAGCGCCTCCGCGGCCACCTTCAGTCGGTACTCCATCTCGAAGATCGCCCAGATAAAGGCAGCGGGATCCCTGCCGTCGAAGACGATGGGGTCGAAGCTGTTGAGCATCAAATGTCGGACGAACCAATCGACGCCGCCCGCTTGGGACATCGTCGTCCTCTGGTCTATGCGGCGGCCGTTGCTGATCATTATCGGCGTCACCAGGCCGCAGTCATCGAGACGCCACCACCGTGGCACCCAGTCACTGCCCCGCTGCTCCTCGAAGGCTCCGTCGCTGAGGAAAACGACCAACCGCTCGCCTGGCAGCGGCATGTGTACATACTGAAGTTCCACAAACCCCAGATATCCGGCCTCCGCCATCCCCCCACCAGTGTGCGCGTTGACATGGCTGCCCAATGGCGAGTCCTGCTTTCCGTCCGCTCCCAGCTTGTAGGAATAGAAGTCCCGCACGTAGCGGGTGAGCCCATCGTCGGTGAGAGAATAGCGCTCCGCGTGAGCTGGAGTCATATTGTCCAGAAGGAGGTTAGCTGTATCGATAGCGGCAACACAATGCCCCTGGCCCATGATCCAGGAGCGTGTGTGCCCGGTGATGGCATTTATGGCCATGTAGCCAGTGTAGGCAGGCACCATATTGAGGGATCCACCGGTGTGCCCCTCAGGCCGGGGCTTGAAGTCCTCAGGGGCTAGCTCCCGGCCATCCAAATACACATTGCGGGCGTAGGTCTCGTGCACCACAACCCACATAGCGGCGCTGGCTACTCGGTCCGCTGCGTTTAGCAATTCAAAAAAAGGTACACCATCTCCTCTGACATCCCAGCCAGATAGCACATCGGCCATGGCGAAGATACGATCCTGGGTCTCCACAGTATGCTGTATGACCCCATAACCAGCCGCCCAGCCGTCTGCCGCTGGATTCCTTCTGCGATATAGGGCAACGCGTTCTTCCCTACGAATTGCTTCGGCTTTCGCGCTCTTGTTCATCTCCTCCTCCTCGTCACCAAGTTTGGACTGCGTGGCAAAGGTATGAAATGGCTTACTTTGCTTTCCTCTGACGTGAATTCAGGCAACGAATGGTATCTTGAGCAATGATTGTAGCCTCATTCACCGGTATGACGTAGGCGTGAACTTCTGCATCGTCCTTCGTAATCCGAGCCTCTACTCCCACTGCCTCTCGATTTCTGTCCGCGTCCAGGAGAATTCCGCACCAAGACAAGCCGGCACAGATACGGGCACGGACATCGGGAGAGTTCTCACCGATGCCACCCCCGAACACGATAGCATGCGCACCGCCTAGAGCAGCGAGGTAGGCTCCGATGTACTTGCGCACGCGATAGCTGAACATATTCACCGCCAGTGCAGCCCGCTGATCCCCCTGGCTCTCCGCATCCAGCAACTCGCGCATGTCCCTTGACTTGCCGGATACCCCCAGCAATCCCGATTGCGTATTGAGCCACCTCTCGACTTCCTTGACGTCCACACCCTCCCGGTGAGCCAGGAAGCCAGCCAGAGAGGGATCAGCATCCCCACACCTGGTTCCCATCATCAGCCCCTCCAGAGGCGTAAACCCCATTGAGGTATCAACAGAACGTCCTCCATCAACCGCCGTTGCCGAGCACCCGTTGCCCAGTTGCACCGTGATCAACCTCACGCTCTCCACTCGAACAGCAGTGATAGCAGCGTAGCGTTCAGTCATATATCGGTGGGCTATGCCGTGGAAACCATACCTCCTGATACCATGCTTTTCCGCCAGGCCTTGTGGTATGGCATACCGGGATGCATGGTCTGGTAAGCTGCGGTGAAAGGCTGTGTCGAACACGGCCACCATCGGTATCTCACTCCCAAGCGCTTCACGGGCACAGCGGATGGCGCTCAAAGCAGGACCGTTGTGCAAGGGTGCCAGACCGCCTATTGCCTCAAGCCCTTCTATGACAGCGGCATCGATCGGAGTCGGCTCAAAGAAGCGCTCACCGCCGTGCACTACCCTGTGGGCTACCGCGCCCAGGCCCTCCGGTGTCAATAGTTGGGAAGATTCGATCCACTCCAGCACAATGCGGGTTGCCTCGCCGTGGTCGGCTACTACCATGGTTTTGCGCAGGCCCGTGCCCTGTCCAGACCTGAAGTCGATGATTGCCCGGTTGCCTATCCTGTCGACAACGCCCTGAGCCAACCTGGCAAATGTATCTGGGCTCGCCGTGCTCTCATCGACACGCAGAAGCTGGAACTTAAATGTCGAGCTCCCACAGTTGATGACCAGCATCTTCATATGGTGTGAACTCCTCGCCTCAAAGCCTCTGCTGCCGTTGCGTCAATGATATACATGTCGAGTATGATAGGCAAATCCGATGCAAAAATCCCAGAACTCTGCCCATAGAACCTGCAAAGCTATCACATTTCAGGACAAGTACCATACGCCTCCTTACGCCGCCCGAAGACGCTTGACAGTTTGCTGGAATAGTTTACTATTTATTCCACCGCTCAGTGCTCCATTGATTCGTTAGCTGCAGAAAGAGACAATGTCCGAAGTGCCAGTTGAGGGACGCAAGACACGCGTAGTAATCGACGGGGTAAAGCCCGAGATCGATTCCGGTCGCTTTCCCGCAAAGCGCACCATTGGTGAAGAGGTGGTCGTGGAGGCCGACATCTTTGCCGACGGGTATGACGTGCTCTCGGCTGTACTCCTGCACCGAAAAGATGGGGATTCGGAATGGATTGAGACTCCTATGGAACCTCTGGTCAATGACCGTTCGCGGGGCTCTTTTAGAGTCTCTGAACTCGGCACCTACCGCTACACTATTGTGGCTTGGGTTGACCAATTCAAATCGTGGCGGCGCGACCTGTCGAAGAAGGTAGAAGCGGGACAGCAGGTTGAGGTTGATCTTCTTGCGGGAGCGCAGCTCATCGGCGAGGCAGGCCAGCGCGCCTCTTCTGCCGATGCTCAGCTTCTCCAGAAGTGGCAGAAGACCCTGTCTTCAACTCAAGATCGGGAGCAGGCTAGAGTCAGACTTGCCTTAAGCGAAGAAGTGTTGACACGCATGGAGAAATACTCAGATCGGCACTCGGCCGTCACCTATCCCAAGGAGCTTCAGGTGCAGGTCGACCGTGAGAAGGCTCGTTTCAGCACCTGGTACGAGATGTTCCCTCGCTCCACCGCCTCTCAGCCAGGGCGTCATGGTACCTTCAAGGACTGTGAAGCCCGCCTGCCCTACGTAGCCGGCATGGGGTTTGACGTCCTCTACTTCCCGCCGATCCACCCCATCGGCCTTGCTAACCGAAAAGGTCAGAACAATGCCCCTGAGTCGGGCGCGAACGATCCCGGTACCCCCTGGGCGATAGGGGCTGAAGAGGGCGGCCACAAATCTATCCACCCCGACCTCGGCACCCTGGAGGACTTCCGCAGGCTCATGGCCAAGGCTGAGGAGCATGGCATTGAGATTGCCCTGGACCTGGCTTACCAATGCTCCCCAGACCATCACTATGTCAAAGAGCACCCGGAGTGGTTCCGCTGGCGGGCGGATGGCACTGTCCAGTATGCCGAAAACCCGCCGAAGAAATACGAGGACATCTATCCACTTAATTTTGAGTCCGAGCATTGGTGGGAGCTCTGGGTGGAACTCAAGAGCATCATGCTGTTCTGGATCGAGCAGGGCGTGCGTATTTTCCGCGTGGATAATCCTCACACGAAGCCATTCCAGTTCTGGGAGTGGGCGATTGCGGAGATGAAGAAAGACCACCCGGAAGTGATCTTGCTCTCGGAAGCCTTCACCCGCCCCAAGATCATGTACCGGCTGGCCAAGCTTGGCTTCACTCAGTCATATACCTATTTCGCCTGGCGCAACACTAAATGGGAGCTTACACAGTACTTCACCGAGCTTACTCAAACAGACATATGTGACTACTTCCGGCCTAACCTGTGGCCCAACACTCCCGACATCCTAACCGAGTACCTTCAGTCTGGGGGGCGCCCTGCGTTCATGACACGGTTGGTGCTGGCAGCAACCCTGGCAGCAAGCTATGGTATCTACGGACCGGCCTTCGAACTCTGTGAGGCTAGACCCAGGGAATTGGGGAGCGAGGAGTACCTGGACTCGGAGAAGTATGAGATCAAGCATTGGAACATTGATAGGCCAGACAGCCTCAGAGATTTCATCGCGCGTGTGAACCAGATCCGACGTGACAACCCGGCTCTCCACCGCAACCTGAGTCTGGACTTCCACACTGTCGACAACGAACAGATCATATGTTACAGTAAGAAAACGGAAGACCTTTCCAACGTTATAGTGGTGGTTGTGAATCTGGACCCTCACTACACTCAGTCGGGGTGGGTCGATCTGCCGCTTTCAATGCTGGGAATCCCCGAACAACAGAGTTTTCAGGTACACGACCTGCTGAGCGATGCCCGATACCTCTGGCACGGCCCGAGGAACTACGTGGAGCTCAATCCACACGTCTGTCCAGCCCATATCTTGCGCATCCGCAGGAGGGTCCGCAGCGAACGGGACTTCGAGTACTACATCTAGACAGACCGCGGGACGGCAATCGGAATGTATCCCATTAGAAGGAAAGCTGGTGACGGAGGACCTGAATCTTCCGAAGGAGGGGTGTCATGCCTGTACTAGACGCGGGGAAAAGGATTACAAACACCTTAGCCACGCTGATTAAAGCGACGGGCGATGTGCTATCGAACACTATTGACGTTACACGTGTCTCCACTGTGAGCACTTTGCGTAGCATCAGGGGAGGGAGAGCCGAAACATCGCGCGTTGCCACTCAGGCCATCGTGGCTGCTATTAGGGCAGGCTACGAGGCTGGGGCTGAACTTGGCTCCGTGACCAAGGGCGCTGTAATAGGCGCGATACAGGGAGTCGGTGAGGTGACCAAGGTAACACCGCGCGTCCTGAGCGACGCTGCCCGAGCCGCAGTCAAGGAGACCAGTGAGGTAGGCGGAGATGTCGCTACGGCGGCCAGGAAAGCGGTTGAAGGGGCAATCGAGGCTGGGAAGCAACGGGGCATGAAAGCTGAAGACGCTGCTTCGGCGGGGGCTGTGGGCGCTATCGCCGCCGCGGCTGAGCTTGGCGAAGCAGCCGCTAGTGCTGTAGTCAAGGCGCTGTCAGGCGCTATTTCAGGCGTTCGAGTAGTGTTTGAGTCCCCCTTCAGGAAGCCCGCTGTTCTGGTACTGAACGGTAATCGCCGCGATCTGGAGTTGCTGAGCCAGCAACTCAGCAAAGAGGGATATCGAGTACATGCAGTTGGCAGCGAGAAAGAGCTGGATAACGCCATACAAACCACCGAGGGCAAAATCTCGCTTGCCCTGATAGACGTGTCCGACTTCGATGAGGAGATATGGGAGAGTTGCGAGCTGTTGCGAAAGGCGAGAATCCCCTTTTTAGTGATCTCGCCAAAGCGTAGTCGAATAATTCAGCAGGAGAGTATGAAACACGGTGCTGGCGGCGTGCTGACCAAACCTCTGGGCGTGAAAGAACTCGCGGAACATATCCGCGGTTTGCTTGGAGAGTAAGTAGCAGCCTACGCGAAGCCAGAACTTTGCCATGGCCAAACGAAATAGAGACCTGCTCACGTTCGAGGATGACCCCCTTTGGTATAAGGATGCGATAGTATACGAGCTGCACGTGCGTGCCTTCGCTGACAGCGACGGCGACGGCGTGGGAGACTTCCCGGGGCTGACCGACAAGCTTGATTACCTTCAGGACCTGGGAGTTACCGCCATCTGGTTGCTACCCTTCTATCCATCTCCGCTGAAGGACGACGGTTACGATATCTCGGACTATACCGCCGTCCAGCCGGTATACGGCGACATGCGAGATGTCAGGGACTTCGTTGAGGCAGCACACCAGCGCGGATTGCGCGTTATCACCGAGCTTGTTGTCAATCACACATCCGACCAGCATCCCTGGTTCCAGCGAGCCCGGCGGGCGCGCCCTGGGAGTCGCTGGCGCGACTTCTACGTTTGGAGCGACACACCGGATAGATACAAAGAGGCGCGGATCATCTTCAAGGACTTTGAGTCCTCCAACTGGGCGCTGGATCCCGTGGCCAAGGCCTACTACTGGCACCGCTTCTACTCGCATCAGCCCGACCTCAACTACGATAGCCCACACGTTCAGCGCGCTGTCCTGAGGGTGGTGGACTTCTGGCTGCGCTCGGGCGTTGACGGTCTGCGAGTTGATGGCGTGCCTTACCTCTACGAGAGAGAGGGCACCGACTGTGAGAACCTGCCCGAAACACATGCCTTCTTCAAGGGGTTGCGCCAGCACGTCAATGGCAAATTCCAAAACCGGATGCTCCTCGCCGAGGCCAACCAGTGGCCCGAGGATGCAGTCGAGTACTTTGGTGATGGCGACGAGTTTCACATGGCTTTTCACTTCCCCCTTATGCCCCGTATCTTCATGGCCATTCGTATGGGGGACCGTTTTCCAATCGTTGACATCCTGCAGGAGACGCCCGACATACCGCAGGATTGCCAATGGGCGCTGTTCCTACGCAACCACGATGAGCTAACCTTGGAGATGGTAACCGACGAGGAGAGAGACTATATGTACAGGGCGTACGCGCGCGACGCCTCTGCTCGTCTGAACCTAGGGATTCGCCGGCGCCTGGCGCCTCTGCTCAGCAACGACCGCAAGAAGATGGAGCTAATGAATGGGTTGCTTTTCTCCCTGCCGGGCACGCCGGTGATTTACTACGGTGATGAGATAGGCATGGGCGACAACTTCTATCTCGGTGACCGAAAGGGAGTGCGCACTCCGATGCAGTGGAGCCCTGACCGCAACGCCGGCTTTTCCCGGGCCAACCCGCAGAAGCTTTATCTGCCGGTCATCATCGATCCTGAGTACCATTATGATGCTGTCAACGTCGAGACCCAGCAGAATAATCCACACTCCCTCCTCTGGTGGATGAAGCGCAGCATTGCGCTCAGGAAGCGATTCAAAGCCTTCGGGCGGGGCCGCCTCGAGTTCCTTTTCCCTGAAAACCGCAACGTGCTGGCTTTCCTTCGCCGCTACGAGGAGGAGAACATCCTGGTTGTGGCCAATCTCTCGCATGCCGCGCAACACGTCGAGCTCGACCTTGCTCAGTTTGAAGGACATGTGCCTCGTGAACTCTTCGGTGGAGTGGAGTTCACCCGTATCGGGCCAGCCTCGTACTACCTGACCCTGGGACCATACGCTTTCTACTGGCTCTCACTCGAGCCAGAGCCCGCAGAGCCAATTCGTCCCCGTGCTCTAGCTCAGGAGGCGCCCAGGCCCCCAGCCTACATAGCCCTGACACGGAAGACCGAGGACCTTTTTGACAGAGCAGAAAACTGGCATATCCTGGCAAAGCTTCTGTTGGACTACATCAAGGAAAGGCGATGGTTCCGAGGTAAGGCACGGCGCGTCCAATCGTCCGAGATTGTGGATATCGTGCCAATGCGTTCGGCAGAATCCGTTGCCTACTTCGTCCTCATAGATGTACACTACCGTGAAGGAGAGCCAGAGACCTACGTGCTTCCCCTTACACTAGCCTCTGCCGAACAGTCAGCTCAGATCGCCGGCGATTACCCTCACGCGATCGTCGCCCACCTGAGGCCCAAGAGCAACGGCGCAACCTCGGAACTTGTGCTCCTCGACGCCCTGGTGGACGAGGAAGCCTGTAGCGCTCTACTGGTGGCCATCGGCCGAAGACGTCGCTTCAAGGGCCGAAACGGGGTCATTTCGGCAGTGCCAACCAAGGCATTTCGGACAATCTGCTGGCCCCCGGAGGTGCCCTTGAAGCCATCTCCCCTTAAGGCTGAGCAGACAAACACATCCATACTCTATGAAGACTGGCTGATCATGAAGCTTTTTCGGCAGCTCGAAGAGGGGATCAACCCCGAGCTCGAGATCGGGCGCTTCCTCACTGAGAGGGCTCCGTTTGAGCATATTTCTCCCGTAGCTGGCCTGCTTGAGTACCGCCGTGAGAATGGAAGCCCAATGAGCCTGGCCATCCTCCAGCGCTTTGTGCGTAACGAAGGGGATGCCTGGCAATTCACACTCGACGCGCTTCAGCATTACTTCGAAAGCGCACTGGCGCACCCCACGGTGCAGATACCGCCGGTACCTCAGAAATCATTGTTGTTCCTCAGCGAGGAGGCCACGCCACTGGCTGAGGAGATGATTGGGACGTATTTGCCATCCGCTCATCTTCTGGGGCAACGTACAGCCGAACTGCATCTGGCGCTCGCTTCAGACCGGGATGACCCAGACTTCGCCCCGGAGCCGTTCACACTCATGTACCAGAACTCGATCTATCACTCCATGCGGCGCTCTGCTATGAGGGCCTTACGACTCCTGCGCCAACGTCTTGAGGCCCTGCCAGAAGAAGCCAGGGGTAACGCTCAGGAGCTTATAAATCGGGAGACGGCTATCATTGAACGGTTGCAGCTAATTCGGAGTGGTAAAATCGGAGGAGCTCGCATTCGCTGCCACGGCGACTATCATCTGGGGCAGGTGCTCTTCACCGGCAAGGATTTCGTGATCATCGATTTTGAGGGTGAGCCGGCACGCCCTCTGAGCGAACGACGGCTGAAGCGCTCCCCCCTCAGAGATGTCGCCGGTATGATACGCTCGTTTCATTATGCCGCTCACACCGCGCTCCTTCTCCACTCATCACCGACTCTGCGTCCAGAAGACGCGCCAGTACTGGAGCAGTGGGCGAGATTCTGGTATACGTGGGTCTCGGCCACATTCCTGAGTTCCTATCTGGGAGTAATCCGGGGGAGCGATCTCCTGCCCAGTGATGTGGGGGAGCTGAAGATCCTGCTGGACGCTTACCTCCTCGAAAAGGCTGTCTATGAAGTCGAATACGAGCTCAACAATCGTCCCGATTGGGTACAGGTGCCCCTGCAGGGGATACTACAGTTGATAGAGGCTGGGGAATGACCACCCAACCGGCAACCCTCGAACTCCAAAGGCTGGCCAGACGATACGGGGTGCAAACAGCGTACTACAGCATGGAGCGCCGCCGGCAGGGGGCCTCCGCCGCAGTGCTGCTCACAGTGCTGAACTTGCTGGGAGCGCCCGTCGTAAGCCTTCGGGATGTCCCTGCAGCTCTTCGGGAACGCGAGCGTGAACTGTGGCAGCGGCCGCTCGAGCCTGTGGCAGTAGCGTGGCAAGGAGATCTACTCCAGCTACCAGTGAGGCTTCCTGCCGACAGAGCTGATGCTTCGCTGTCAGGGTATCTGATATTGGATACTGGTGAAACTCGAACCCTGAACTGGCCGGGGCTTGACTTGCCCCTCCTGGGGGCGACGGAGGTGGACGGGACCCGATACGTGGTCAAGCTCATGCCTCTGCCGGCAGACCTGCCCCAGGGCTATCATAGATTCACCCTTGACCTGCCGGGAAAGACCGCGGAGGCCCTTCTGATCTCGGCACCCACAAAGGCGTACAACTATCGGGAGCAAACAAAAAAACAGTTTTGGGGAGTCTTTCTGCCCCTATATTCTCTCCATACCGAAAGCAGCTGGGGGGGTGGCGATCTCTCAGAACTGGAGAGACTTGTAGAGTGGACTGCTGGAATGGGCGGTGGCGTCGTGGCCACACTTCCTTTACTGCCTACCTTCCTGGAGAAGCCCTATGATACCAGCCCATACGCTCCGGTAAGTCGCTTAGCCTGGAACGAGTTCTACGTAGATATTAGCCGCGCGCCTGAGCTGGACAGATGCGCTGCTGCGCAAGCTCTACTATCTTCCCCTTCATTCCAGGGGGAGGTTGAGAGGCTGCGCAAGTTATCTCTTGTGGATTATCAAGGTCAGACGGCGCTCAAACGTAAGGTTCTGGAAGAGTTATCAAGGTGTTGCTTTGCTGACAACTCCCAAAGCCTCGAATCACTTCGGCGCTTCACCAGCGGACATCCAGAGATCGAAGACTACGCCCGCTTTCGAGCTGCTTGTGAAAGCAGACGAGGCCCCTGGCACTCGTGGCCACAGCCGCTTCGGGAAGGGGTCTTGACAGAACATGACTACGATGAGGGTATACAGCGGTACTATCTCTACACGCAGTGGCTTCTTCACAGGCAAATTGAATCCCTTTCAGAAAAGGCTCAGAAGTCCGGGCCGGGAATCTGCCTTGACTACCCGCTAGGCGTCCATCCCAGCGGATATGATGTCTGGCGATACCAAGACATGTTCATCCACAAGGCTTCGGTCGGGGCTCCCCCTGACCCGGTATTCAAGTATGGCCAGAACTGGGGCTCTCCCCCTCCCCACCCTGAGAAGCTCCGCCAGCGCGGCTATGACTACCACATCGCCTGCCTGCGCCATCACCTAAGATACGCTGGAATGCTCCGCATTGACCATGTAATGGGACTTCACAGGCTGTTCATCATACCGGAGGGCATGGAGCCTTCGCAGGGCGTTTATGTGCGCTACCGTCCCGAGGAGTTCTATGCCATCCTGTCTCTCGAGTCCCACCGCACCCGAACTCTGATAGTTGGTGAGGATCTGGGAACAGTGCCCCCTGACATAAGGCCTGCCATGAGACGACACAGCATCCACCGCAGCTATGTTGTACAATATGAACTCTGCTCCGATCCTCGAAAACGGCTTCCGGCAGTTCCACGGAATGCAGTAGCGAGCCTTAATACGCACGATATGCCACCTTTTGCAGCCTTCTGGCAGGGACTGGATATCAAACAGCGACTTGAGCTGGGTCTCCTAGACAGGGCCGGCGCTCGAGTCGAGGCAAAGAATCGAGAGGCTATTAGAAACGCTTTGGTTACTACTGTAATGGAAAGAGGGTGGCCCATTGAAAACACTCCGCCTGATCAACAAAGCGTGCTGAAGGCGACCCTGAGTCTTATGAGTGCAAGCAAGGCAACCGTTGTCTTTGTCAACCTTGAGGATCTATGGTTGGAAACTGAATCACAGAACGTGCCCGGTATTCAAGGAGAGCACCCATATTGGCGTCGCAAGGCCCGATATAATTTTGAAACATTTTGCCGGCTACCGATGGTGGTCCATATGCTGCGAGAGGTAGACCGCATCCGTAAGCAAGGAGTAGGCGATGACACAGGGAAAAGGAAATAAAAGGATGCGACCTTCAAAGGCAAAGCCGCCGGTTCCGAAAGTACGTCACGACATAACTCTGCTGACGGACGACGACCTCTATATGTTCAATGAAGGGTCGCACTTCCAGTTGTACGATAAACTCGGATCACATGCCATGACCATTGATGGCGTTGAAGGCACCTGCTTCGCGGTATGGGCACCCAGCGCAAAGCAGGTGTCCGTTATGGGAGACTTCAACGGCTGGGATAAGGCCAGCCATCCTTTGCATTCCAGGGGGCAGTCCGGGATTTGGGAAGGGTTCGTGCCCGATGTGGGCACAGGCGCTCACTATAAGTATCACATTGTCTCCCACCACCGTGGATACCGTGTTGACAAATCCGACCCCTTCGCCTTTCGCGCCCAAGTGCCGCCCGACACTGCATCAATCGTCTGGAATCTGGATTATGAGTGGGGAGATCAGGAATGGATGGAGGCCCGCCGAGGACGCAATTCGCTGGCAGCTCCAATCTCTATTTACGAAGTGCACCTGGGCTCGTGGATGCGAGTATCAGAGGAGGACAACCGTTGGTTGACCTACCGTGAGCTGGCCCCCAAGCTGGCCGAATATGTGCAGCGACTCGGGTTTACCCACGTGGAGCTTCTACCGGTTATGGAGCATCCCTTTTATGGCTCCTGGGGCTATCAGACCACGGGATACTTCGCGCCTACCAGCCGCTACGGTACCCCACAGGACTTCATGCACTTCATTGACCACTTACATCAGAACAATATAGGCGTGATTCTCGACTGGGTACCCTCCCACTTCCCCAACGACGAGTA
>CAZCXP010000024.1:0-2836 GCA_964502665.1 uncultured Dehalococcoidia bacterium
AGCCCCTTTGTTAATTGACAATGCCCTGGCCAAGCATTTAAAATGGGCTCAACACCAAGGGGAGAGGAAACAAGCTGGATGGCTGAGCAGCAGAACGTGAGCTTGTCTGAGGCGCTAACTATGTTTCTCGCCACCCTATCTCCAGAGCAGAGGCAGCAAAGCCAGCAGGAGCTAAACAGGTTCCTGCGCTGGTATGGCGGAGAACGGCCGATAAACGAGCTTAACGCCAGGGAGATAGGCAACTACGGTGATAATATCAGCTCCTTTGTGGCCGACCCGGTGAAGAAGCTCGAGCCAGTAAGAAGCTTCCTCTCCTATGCCAGGAAAAAGAAGCTTGTCGAGGTCAGCCTCGCCCCACATCTTCGGGTTAGCAAAGCTAAGCAGGGCCGATCGGCAAAGAGAGTCTCGGTAGAGATTACCCCTGTTAGTCTCACCCCGGAGGGCTATGCTACGCTGGAGGCAGAACTGGAGGCGCTCAAGAGCGAGCGACCCCGAATTGCCGAGCAACTGCGCCACGCCTTAGCCGATAAAGACTTCCGGGAGAATGCTCCTCTCGAGGCCGCCAGAGAACGCCAGGGACACATCGAAGGCCGCATCAGGGAACTTGAGGCTACACTCAAGGGGTCAACTATCGCTGAGGCAGAACCAAGAACCCTGCAAACGGCGGGCGTTGGTTGCACGGTGAGCTTGCGTGACCTTAGTTCTGGCGAGAAACTGCGTTACACCCTGGTGAGTCCCAGCGAGGCCGATCCCGCCGGGGGCAAGCTTTCCATCGCTTCCCCCACAGGCAAGGCTTTGTTGCATAAGGACATTGGCGCGGTGGTCGAAGTCATTGCTCCAGTAGGAACGTTGCGGTATCAAATTGATGACATCAAGTGCTAGAGCAAAGGCCAAGAGAAGACCCAAACGGCACTAAAGCTCCGCCTGGAAATCGACGAGGTCTCCCCGAGAAAAACCTAGAGATTCGAAGAAAGAAAGCATCCACCAGTCGCGCCAGTTAATCATTATGTGTACCTTCTTGATCGTTTTTTGTCTGCAACGGTCCTTCCAGGCCTCGATCATCCTTCTGCCGATACCACGGCGCTGATACCCAGGCAAAACGCCAATCAATTCGATCCAAGCGACGTTGCTTAGCTCCACTGGTGAACGCACAATACGACCGAGCACAAAGCCAACTATGCGGCCATCATCCTCAGCCACTATGCTATTCTCAACTTCACCGCCAATACAACTGTCAGGTACCGGCGCATAGGTTGCCGCCCTACTGCTTCCCCTAGACTCCCTCTCGATGTCCAAGACGCCCTCGAGGTCCTCCACCCTCATCTCACGGATGTTTACGTCGCTCACTTTGTTTCTCTCCTTCCCCTAGCGTAATAAGTCACGATAAGAACAGTAATCGTAATTGAATAACTCAGGGCTCCGTTGTCCTCCAGGAAGGACTAGCCCTTGATTTCCTCGAGTTCGAACCTGAAGTCTTCTATCACCGGATTGGCCAGAAGCTTACGGCACATCTCCCGTACCTGCTCCTCGGCTCTTGACCCATTCTTCTCCTCAAGACGGACTTCCATATATTTCCCCACCCGTACGCTTTGAACTTTGTCAAAGCCGAGCGTGTGTAAACCGCCCTTCACTGTCAGCCCCTGAGGGTCGTTAACCGTGGGCTTAAGCGTGACATAGATCTTAGCCAGATACATTTACAATTCCCTTCCTGTGAGCCTGCGATAGGCCTCTCGATATCTCTGCGCTGTATCCTGAACTACCTCTGGGGGCAATTCCGGGGCAGGCGGCTCCTTATTCCATCCTGAGTCGGAGAGCCAGTCTCGCAGGGGCTGTTTGTCAAAGCTGGGCTGCGGCTTGCCAGGAGAATAAGTCTCCACATCCCAGAAGCGACTGGAGTCCGGGGTGAGGAGCTCATCGATCAAGATAAGCTTGTCCTTCACCATGCCGAACTCCATCTTAGTATCTGCGACGATGATCCCCCGGCTGAGGGCATACTGTGCGGCATACTCATAGACAGCCAGGCTTTTCTCCATAATCTCCCGGGTCAGTGCCTCACCGATTAGTTCCTTCATTTGTTCGATGGTGATCGCCTCGTCATGGCCGGTCTCGGCCTTGGTGGTAGGGGTGAAGATAGGTTGGGCAAGTTGCCCCGACTCCTTCAGCCCATCTGGCAACCCGATTCCGCAGACGGTGCCACTCTTCTGATACTCAGCCCACGCCGAGCCGGATATGTATCCTCGAACCACACATTCGATGTCGATTCGCTGCGCTCTTCTTACGATCATGGAACGCCGGGCAACGTAAGGAGGGTAGGAATAGTAGCCTGAGCAGACTTTTTCGCCATAGGTGCTATTGAGCCAGTTGACATCGTTCACCACCTCAATAAGGTGATTGGGCACTATGTGAGAGGTCTGCTCAAACCAGAAGGCGGAGAGCTGATTGAGGACAATTCCCTTGTCGGGAACGCCGCCGGGCAGGACAACGTCGAAGGCAGAGACCCTGTCGGTAGCTATAAGTAGAAACTGGTCGCTGTCCATCTCGTAGGTGTCGCGCACCTTGCCCCGGTAGTAGAGATTGGGCAGATCGGTCTCAAGCAGCACTGACATCTATTTGGCTCTCCTCACTTCCGACCAGTATCGCAAAGTTGGTCCGAAGATTGAATTTCTTTCGAGTCCTTTATCGAGAGGAGTTTTCCCATATTCCCTCTCCCTCGAAGGGAGAGGTTAGAGCCTGTCCTGAGCTCAACGAAGGATGAGGGTGAATTCCCCCTCTCTCTGACTCCCTCCCGCCAGGGGAGGGAGGATTTCTTCCCTTCCACTCATCCCTGAGATTGCTT
>CAZCXP010000024.1:2936-4333 GCA_964502665.1 uncultured Dehalococcoidia bacterium
CTCGCAATGACAAGGTGGATACCCACAAACTCCCGCCACAGAGGTTCGCCTCTCTGGACTCTCCTCTAAACCAACCCCACCCGCTGGAATATCCCGTCGACATGGCCCAGAAAATACCCGTAGTCGAAAATGCCCTCAAGCTCGGTTTTGGAGATATGCCTGCCGACATCGGGATCGCTCTGGAGCAGACCGAGGAAGCTCGCCCTTTCCTTCCAGGACTTCATAGCGTTGCGCTGCACTACCTTATAAGCCTGCTCCCGTGAGAGCCCCTTTTCGATCAATGCCAGCATCACCCTCTGCGAGAACACAAGACCCTTGGTCAACTCAAGGTTCTCCTTCATCCGTTCAGGGTAGACTTGAAGCCCCTTCATAATGTAGATGAAAATGCTGAGGACGTAGTCCAACACCAGGCAGGAGTCAGGCAGGATGATGCGCTCGGTGGAGGAGTGGCTGATGTCGCGCTCGTGCCAGAGAGCGATGTTCTCCATTGATGTCAGGGCGTGCCCGCGGAGGAGCCTGGCCAGCCCACAGATGCGCTCGCAAAGCTCGGGATTTCGCTTGTGTGGCATCGCCGAGGAGCCCGTTTGCCCCTCTTCGAAGGGCTCTTCGGCCTCCAGAATCTCGGTACGCTGCAGACCCCTGATCTCGGTGGCAAACTTCTCCAGGGAGCTGGCGATGATGGCTAGTGTAGTGACGAACTGGGCATGGCGGTCACGCTGTACAATCTGGCTCGATACGGGTGCCGCCTCCAGCCCCAGCCTGTTGCAAGCGATCTGCTCGACTTCGGGCGGGACTGTGGCATGGGTGCCTACGGCACCTGAGATCTTGCCTACGGCGATCGCTTTTCTCGCCTCAGCGAGTCTGTGGGCATTCCTCTTCATCTCCTCAACCCAGAGGGCAAGCTTGAGACCGAAGGTGGTTGGCTCAGCGTGGACGCCATGGGTGCGCCCCATCATGATGGTATGTTTGTGCTCCACAGCCCGCTGCCTCAGTATAGCTGTGAGCTCAGCGATGTCCTTAGCCAGGATGTCCGCTGCTTCGACCAACTGGAGGGCAAGGGCTGTGTCAATTACATCGGAGGAGGTAAGGCCGAGGTGGATGAAGCGGCTCTCATCGCCGATGCTCTCCGAAACCGACTTCAAGAAAGCGGTTACATCATGGTGGGTTTCCTTGAGCACCTCCTCCATGCGTCCCAGGTCACAGCACGCCTTCCTTATCTCCGGGATCGCTTCCTTGGGGATGACGCCCTGCTCCGCCCACGCTTCGCAGACAGCGATCTCCACCTTAAGCCATTTGTCGAACTTACTCTCATCAGACCAGACCTTCTTCATCTCCGGCCTGGAGTAGCGCTCAATCATTTCTCACTCCGAAAACAGACTTGTACTGTTGACTGGGTG
>CAZCXP010000024.1:4433-21082 GCA_964502665.1 uncultured Dehalococcoidia bacterium
CGGCGGTAGCTTTCGTAGGCCTCCCTTATTCTATCATGCTTCAGCCCCAGAATCTCGGCGGCAAGATAGGCAGCGTTCTTGGCGCCAGCCGAGCCCACGGCAACGCAGGCCACCGGTATCCCGGCGGGCATCTGGACTATAGAAAGCAGTGCATCCAGCCCTTTGATGTCATTGGTTGGTATGGGGACGCCGATGACAGGGATGCTAGTCCAGCTAGCGAGAACGCCGGGCAGGTGTGCTGCACCGCCAGCACCAGCGATGACAACCTCCAGACCTCGTTCGCGAGCGCTCAACCCATACTGGCGCGCCTTCTCCGGGGTGCGGTGAGCTGAGATCACCGAAACCTCGTACTCTATGCCAAGCCCGTTGAGCACATCGAGCGCAGGCTGCATCAATTCAGCGTCCGATTTGCTCCCCATGACTATGCCAACTAATGCCACAACTACGCCTCCTCAGCACCTATGTCCTTCCTGTAATGACGGCCTTCAAAATGCACCTGGGGCAGGTTGTGGTAAACCTTCTCTCGCGCCTCGGCAACCGTCTTGCCAGTAGCCACCATGGTGAGCACCCTGCCCCCTGCAGTGCATATACTTCCATCCTCTACCTTGGTTCCAGCGTGGAAGACCACGAGATCTGAATCAACTTTGTCTAAACCTGTAATAGGGAAGCCCGCCTTGTAGCTGCCAGGATACCCACCTGAGGCCATCACCACCCCAACGCAAGCTTTGCCGCTCCACTCAATCTTGGTTCGCTCTAGAGTGCCATCGATCACCGCCAGCATGATGTCCACCAAATCGCTCTTGAGAAGAGGAAATTGGACCTGGGTTTCGGGGTCGCCAAATCTGGCGTTAAACTCCAGTACCTTGGGCCCCTCCGAAGTGAGCATCAGCCCGGCGTAAAGCACCCCCCTATATGGTCTACCCTCCTGGGCCATTGCCTGTACAGCAGGCTCCAGGATAGTTTTGGTCAACGTATTAGTTAAGTCAGGATTGAAGAAACCTGGTGGACTGTAACTCCCCATGCCTCCGGTGTTGGGACCAAGGTCATGGTCAAACGCCCTCTTGTAGTCACGGGCAGGCACTATGGGGACAACGGTCTTGCCATCGGTGAAGGCAAGCAGGCTCGTCTCCTGTCCAACAAGGCACTCCTCAACCAGGACCTGATTGCCGGCATCGCCGAAGACTCGCGCCTCCATGATATCGGAAAGCGCTTTCAGGGCCTCCTCAGTCGATTGAGCAACGATCGATCCCTTGCCCGCCGCCAGCCCATCAGCCTTGATTACCAGAGGCGGGCGCTGCTTCCTCACGTATTCCTGTGCCTCATCAAAAGAAGAGAAGATAGCGTCCCTGGCACAGGGGATGCCATACTTGTGCATGAGCCTCTTGGCGAAGACCTTGCTCGATTCAATGAGTGCCGCCTCACCGGTGCAGCCAAATGCAGGTATGCCCAAGCCCTGGAGGATATCGACTATGCCCGCAGCTAGAGGTGCTTCGGGGCCGATAACCACCAGGTCAATTCTGTTGTCCTTTGCTGCCCGGGACAAAGCGTCCAGGTCAGTTGGAGGTATATCCAGGTTTTTGGCGATAGCTGCCGTGCCGGCGTTACCGGGGGCAACATAGACATCCGCTACCTTAGCGCTCTGGAGAAGCTTCCACACAAGCGTGTGCTCCCTGGCTCCCCCACCAACAACCATTATCTTTAGCAATCAGTATCTCCCTGGTTGCGCTTCATCGTTCTCTCCAATCGCCGCAAAGACCCCCACACCATCCTCTAGGAAATTAGATGAATTAGCTTTCGTTATCTAGCGGATTACTCCCACTCTATGGTCGAGGGAGGTTTTGAGGAGACGTCGTAGACTACCCGGTTTGCTTCAGGCACCTCATTGACGATGCGGTTAGAGATTCGCGCCAGGACGTCGTAGGGCAGACGCGCCCAGTCAGCAGTCATAGCGTCCTCGGAGGTTACTGCACGCAGTGCCACCATATAGCCGTAAGTCCTGGAGTCTCCCATCACACCCACGCTCCTCAATGGCGTGAGCACGGCAAAGCTCTGCCATAGCTGGCGGTAAAGGTTAGCTTTCTTAATCTCGTTCATCACAATCCAGTCAGCAGCGCGGACTATCTCCAGCCTTTCTTTGGTCACCTCTCCGATGATGCGAATGGCAAGCCCTGGGCCCGGGAAAGGCTGACGGTAGACCATCTCCTCGGGCAGCCCCAATGCCAGCCCCACCTCCCGCACCTCATCCTTGAACAAATACCGCAGGGGCTCAACCAGATTAAGATTCATAACGCTGGGTAGCCCGCCGACATTGTGATGGGTCTTTATGGTCGCTACCGCTCGATTTCCAGTGAAAGCACTCTCAATAACATCGGGATACAGAGTGCCCTGAGCCAGGAAATCGACCCGACCGATCTTGGCAGCTTCCCCCTCGAAGACCTTAACGAACTCTTCGCCAATGATGTGGCGCTTCTCCTCGGGGTCAATCACACCGCTAAGTCTCGTCAGGAATCTTTCGCTGGCATCCACGTAGACCAGATTCATCCTCATGTTCTTCTGGAAGGTGTTCTTGATCCGATCTGCCTCTTCCCGGCGCAGCAGCCCTGTATTGACAAAAATGCAGGTCAACTGATCGCCGATGGCGCGGTGAACCAGGGTGGCCACCACTGCAGAGTCAACACCCCCGGAGAGAGCGCAGATAACCTTGCCGGCCCCTACCTGGTTCTTAATCCGCTCCAGGCTCTCGGCAACAAAGCTGCCGGGCGTCCAAGTACCGCTGCAGCCACAGATCCCATAAAGGAAGTTCCGCAGAATATCCTTACCCCGGGGTGTATGAGCTACCTCCGGATGGAACTGCAAGCCGATGATCCCCTGATCGTTGCCCATAGCAGCAACGGGTGAGTTGTCAGTATAAGCCAGTGAGGTAAATCCCGGGGGCATCTCCTCGATGCGGTCACCGTGGCTCATCCATACCGGCATCTCTGAGGGAAGACCTGTGAACAGAGGGCTATCAACTGAGTTCTGATGGAGGATAGCAAGGCCGTACTCACGCTTGACCCCTGGAGCTACCTTGCCCCCGAGCTGGTGAGCTATAAGCTGCATACCATAGCAGATGCCCAGCACCGGCAGACCGCTTTCGTAAACGTAAGCTGGTGCCTGGGGGGCTCCCGGATCATTGACGCTGCCAGGGCCCCCGGAGAGTATGAAACCCCTGGGCTGCGAAGAGGCGACACTCTCCCACGGGGCATCGTGAGGCACCACCTCGCAATATACCCGACATTCCCTTACCCGGCGGGCGATGAGCCAGCTATACTGAGAGCCGAAGTCGACCACCGTTACCGCCTCGCGCTCCACCCCAAGTCGCTCTTCAGGCCTCTCTTGAGGTTGCTCCCCTCTCCTCTCCTCTGCAATCTCCAGGTAGGCAGAGACCTCAACGTCACCGCTAACAGCAACGCGATGGCTGTCCTGCTTGCTCTCATCAACTGCCAAGGCTAACTCCTACTCTCGACCAAAGATTACCACCGTGGTATACTGAAGTCAAGCATCTCCACTGTAGCTACAGTGCTCGTATGGATTGCCCGAAGTGTCAGATCGACCCACGATCGAACAGCAGATCGAGCTTGCCATTGACCTACTCAAGAGCGGGGGGATTGTTGCTTTTCCCACCGATACCGTCTACGGACTAGGGGCCGATCCTTTCAATGAAGAGGCGGTTGAGAGGATCTACAGGGCGAAAAGGCGTGCCCGCAACCTCCCCCTCCCTTTGCTGCTCGCCAGTAAGTCTGATCTGACAAGAGTTGCCGCCGTTGTACCCGAGGTAGCATGGCGGTTAGCGGAGCATTTGCTCCCCGGCGGGCTGACGTTGGTGCTGAAGAAAAGCCCCTGGGTACCCAGCTCCGTGACCGCCGGAGGCGATACGATAGCAGTGCGTATCCCCGATCACCACATCCCCATTGCCCTTATTCGGGGACTCGGTACCCCCCTGGTTGGAACCAGTGCCAATATCTCGGGAAAGCCGAGCGCGGTCACCGCCGATGAGGTTCATGAGCAGTTGGGAGCGGAGGTCGATCTGATTATCGATGGCGGTGAGTGCCCAGGCGGTATCGAGTCCACCGTGATAGATGTCAGCAGCGAAGTCCCTACCATTATCAGGGAAGGCGCTGTTTCTCAGGAAGAGATCGCCAAGACCTGCGGGTCTCTTCTGCCGAAGATTCGAAAGGAATGAACTCCACTCAGGGAGACGAAGCAGGCCCACTGACAACAATCAGCCGCTGGCGGACAACCTTTAGCTCACTTGAGCTCCGCAACTACCGCTGGTTTTGGCTGAGCAGCACAGCCTCCTATGCCGCCATGCAGATGCAGATGGTAGTACGGGGCTGGCTGGTGTACGATCTCACCGAATCTGCCCTTGCTCTGGGGCTGGTGAGCGCCGGCGTCGGCGTACCCTTACTCCTCTTCTCCCTCTACGGTGGGGTTATCGCCGACCGCATGGACAAGCGAAACCTTCTTATCACCACTCAGGCTTTTACAGCAATAGCGACTCTGGTCATTGCAGTGCTCATCTCAATGGGGGCAATCGCGCTGTGGCACCTTATCATCGCTTCGGTTGTCAGCGGGGTGATCCTTTCTTTCCATCTACCCTGCCGCCAGGCCATCGTCCCTGAGCTCGTGGAACAGCGGCAGGTAATGAACGCCGTTGCCCTCAGCTCCGGGGCAATGAATTTCAATCGTGTTGTCGCTCCAGCCCTGGGTGGGGTGCTAGTAGGCGTTATTGGCATCGATGGGGTCTACTACCTCATGGTTGCCTGCTATGTAGTCGCCGCTGCGCTCCTTTTCTTGATCCCGCCCCTGGGGACACCGGCTCGGGGTTCCAATGGAACGGTAAGTGGCGACATTGGTGAAGGATTGCGCTACGTTCGCCGCAGCCCGGTTCTCCTCGGGCTGTTGATTATGGCCATGGTCCCTATCGCATTCGGAATGCCCTACCAGATGCTAATGCCGATATTCGCTGCCGACGTGCTTGACGTCGGGGCTTCTGGCCTCGGTTATCTCATGGGCGCGGCGGGTGTTGGGGCCCTGGCCGGTTCACTCCTCGTCGCTACCCTCGGCGATTTCAAGCATAGAGGATTGCTTCTCTTAAGCGGCTCTGCGCTATTCGGCGTCTTTCTAATCCTCTTCGCCGGCTCTACCTATTTCTATCTCTCGCTATTCTTCCTATTGGGTGTAGGTGCAGCTAGCAGCAGCTATATGGCAACCAACAATACCCTGCTACTGATTAACACCGAGGAGGGAGTCAGAGGTCGCGTCATGAGCCTTTATATGATGACCATAGGGCTTTACCCTGTCGCGGTGTTGCCAGTGGCGGCCATCACCGAGTCACTTGGAGCTCCTCTTGGTGTGGGAGCAGGCGGTGCCATAGTTGTCCTGTTTACTCTGGCGATGGCCCTGCTTAGACCCACTCTGAGAAGCTTGTAGCAAACGCTGTTTCAGGTTAGCAGCTCACTGCTTAGAACCTTAGAGCGGTGACTGAGAGCGAAAGTCGTGGCGGTCACGCAAGCTGGCTTTTCATAATTGCTTTGGTATGTTAGACTATTACCACAGAAAGTAACAAAGGCGTCGTCAAGAAGGATACAAGCAAAAGACCAAGTGGCTAGCAGGTAGGAGGGGCACTCGCTGGTCTGAAGATACATAGTCTGATAGAAAAAGCGGACTACCTCTTAGATCGTAGCAAGCAAGCAGTAGTCAATATGTTTAAGCTTAAAGATTCCTCACTTCAGACGATCTAGGAGGCAGACAGTGAACATCGCTATTGGCTCAGACCATGCTGGGTTCGAATTAAAGGAGGCCATAATAAGCCTGCTCTCCGAGCTTGGACATAGCTACGAGGATTTTGGCTGCTACAACACCAGCTCCGTGGATTACCCCGACGTCGGCCGGCCAGTAGCTGAGGCAGTATCGCAGGGTAAATTTGACCATGGCATTCTGGTTTGCAGCACCGGGGTTGGCATGTCCATTGTTGCCAACAAAGTGAGGGGTATTAGAGCAGCGCTGTGTCACGATGCCTTCAGTGCTCGACGTGCTCGGGAGCACAATGATGCCAATGTCCTCTGTCTTGGCGAGGCGGTTACAGGGCAAGGCCTGGCGCGTGAGATCGTCAGCACCTACTTATGCTCCGAGTTTGTGGGCGGCAGGCACGCCCGCAGGGTAGAGAAGATACAAGCCCTGGAGGGCTAACAGTACTGCATCTAAATCAACTTCCGGCGAGGGACAAAAGCAGTGGCGAAGGTCTTAGATAGAATAAAGGGCCCGGCTGATCTAAAGAGCCTCACCCGCTCCGAGCTGAGCCAGCTCGCTGAAGAGATGCGAACTGAACTGGTAAATACAGTGACGGAAACTGGTGGACATCTGGCGTCTAGCCTGGGTGTGATCGAGCTTGCTATCGCCTTGCACCGGGTATTCGACAGCCCGAGGGACAAGATCATCTGGGATGTAGGACACCAGAGCTATGCCCACAAGCTGCTCACAGGCCGAAGGCAGAGGTTCGATACACTCCGTCAGTACCACGGGCTGTCAGGGTTTCCTGATCCCGCTGAGAGTCCACACGATCCCTTCGGCACAGGACACGCTTCAACATCAGTCTCAGCATCGCTGGGCATCGCCATGGCCCGAGACCTGGCGGGCGATGATTTTCACGTGGTTGCGGTCATAGGCGATGGTGCTCTGACCGGCGGAATGGCTTTCGAAGCGCTGAATCATGCGGGGCACCTGGGCACGCGGTTTATAGTCGTTCTCAACGATAACGCCATGGCGATCTCGCCCAGCATTGGTGCCGTAGCCCGGACGCTACATGGGCTCACGCTTGACCCCCGCTATTATAGAGCTAAGGAAGGGGCAGGACGCGTGATCCGGAGAATGCCGTGGGGAAAGGCAGCTTGGGGATCGATGCTCCGGGTAAAGAGCGGCATCAAGGAGATGCTCATCCCAACCCAGCTCTGGGAGTCTCTGGGATTCAAGTATATCGGCCCTGTCGCTGGACACAACATAGCCGAGCTTGAACAGGCTCTAACCAAGGCACGCGATTATTCTCATAGGCCGGTGTTCATCCACGTCGTCACCACAAAGGGAAAGGGCTACGAGCCCGCTGAGGATGATTGCATCAAGTTTCACGGCATATCAGCCAGAGGCACTACCAGCAGCAATACACCTTCTTACAGCGAGGTCTTCGGCCAGACTATGCTGCGCCTCTTCAGGCAAGACGAGAGGCTGGTGGCGATTACCGCTGCCATGATGGAGGGGACTTGTTTGAACGTGGTAGCTGCAGAATTCCCCAAGCGTGTCTTCGATGTCGGTATCTGCGAGCAGCATGCAGTGACCTTCGCTGCCGGCCTCGCCACCCAGGGCTATATTCCGGTTGTCGCTGTCTACTCTACCTTCCTGCAGCGTGCATTTGACCAGGTACTCCACGATGTCTGCATTCAAGACTTGCCCATCGTTTTCGCCATCGACCGAGCTGGCATTGTTGGTGAGGACGGCAAGACCCACCAGGGCACCTTTGACCTTTCCTACCTGGGTTGCATCCCTGGTCTGGTGATAGCTGCACCTAGCGATGAGAACGACATGAGGCACTTGCTCTACACAGCAGTGAAGGCTAACCATCCCACGGCTATCCGATACCCTCGCGATAGCGGCTTAGGGGTGCCTATGGATGAGCACTTTCGGCAGTTGCCTGTGGGCAAAGGGGAGGTGCTCAAGCGCGGAGACGACCTTGCTATCATCGCCATTGGCTCCGCTGTAGCTCCCTCTATGGAAGCAGCAGCGCTTCTTGGCGACAAGGGCATCAACTGCGCCGTGGTCAACGCTCGCTTCGCCAAGCCACTGGACTCCGACCTGATTCTGGAACTGGCTAAGAGGACAAAGAGACTAGTTACCGTTGAGGAGAATGCTCTCATCGGCGGGTTTGGTAGCGCGGTACTGAGCCTGCTCTCCAACAATCCTGATATTAGCGTCCTGCGCATCGGCATCCCCGATGAGTTCGTCGAGCACGGCTCCCAGGAGCTTATCCGTGCCAGCTATGGCCTTGATGCTGAGGGGATAACACATCGCATTCTGTCCTTCTTTCCCGAGCTTGCCCGCCTTTCTCCCCCCACTGAGATAAGGGGGTAATGGCGCTAGTGCTTGCTCCCAATTGAGGCATGGTATAAGGAGCAAAGCAAGACCCGATAATAGTCAGACCCAAGTAAAATGGTAGAGTTAGACACGATTTGGAACCGATTTCGACCTGAGGTGGAGGCCGAGCTTAAATACGTTGTAGGTAGAGCCTCTTTGCCCCTGTATAACATGATGCGCTACCATATGGGATGGATCGACGAGGTCGGTCATACCCAGCGAAGCGCAGCGGGCAAAAGGCTGCGCCCTGTCCTTTGCCTCCTCGCATGCGACGCGCTGGGTGGGCAGTGGCGGGAAGCACTCCCGGTGGCAGCAGCTATAGAGCTTGTGCATAATTTCTCCCTTATACACGATGACATCCAGGACTCGAGCCTGGAGCGCAGAGGAAGACCCACTGTTTGGAGCGTCTGGGGGCAGCCTCAGGCGATCAATGTTGGCGATGGCATGCATGCCCTGGCCCTATCGTCCCTGTTACGGCTGGGACAGACGGGTATCCCGCACGAGAAGACAATGCGTGCCGCCCGCATCCTGGGTGAAGCTAGTCTCAGGCTTTGCGAAGGCCAGTTCCGTGATATCAGCTATGAGGACCGCCTCGGCATTAAGGTCAAAGACTATCTATCAATGATCAGTGAGAAAACCGCTGCCCTCTTCAGCTCCTCCGTCGAAATCGGAGCCGTTATGGCCACAGACGATGAATCACGCATAGCGCACCTGCGAAGCTTCGGGCATGCCCTGGGAATGGTTTTCCAAGTGCATGATGACGTCTTGAGCATCTGGGGCGATGAGAAGGCTACAGGCAAACCCAGCGCCTCCGATATACAAATGAAGAAGAAAACCTTGCCCGTGATCTATGCCCTAGAGAAGACAAGGGGAGCAAACAGAGAGCGCCTGCGGCAAATCTACCGCAAGCAGACAATCGATCCCGCTGATGTAGCGGATGTCCTGCGCGTGCTAAACAAGCTTGATGCCCGGCGTTATACCCAAGATATGAGCCAGAGATATTACCATCAGGCCCTTTCGGAATTGGATGCCTTAGACATCTCCCAGAATGCAAAGGCAGAACTACAGACAATCGCCACCTTTCTCCTTAACCGCGAATACTAATCGCTAACCTCAGCGAAACCCAGACCTGCAAGCCCCCTGGAGCGTAGAACTTTTGGCTAAACCGTTGTATAATCAGCGAGTCGCAGATATTGCGACACGACAAGGCTGGAGAGGAAACGGGCAATGTCAAAACTGGCGATTACTGGAAAGGGGGGAGTAGGCAAAACCACCCTGTCCAGTCTCCTGGCTCGACTTTACGCTGCTGAGGGGAAGACCGTTCTAGCCATAGATGCCAACCCCGATGCCAACCTGGGTGCAGCTCTGGGCATACCTGTTGAAGAGCTAAGCCGTGTGACGCCCATCGCGCAAATGGAGGAGCTGATACAGGAGCGAACAGGGGGCAAGCCTGGGACAATCGGAGGCTTCTTCAAACTCAACCCCAGGGTAGATGATATCCCCGAACGCTTCTCTATTGCTAAAGACGGGATAAGGCTACTTATCATGGGTACAGTGAAAAAGGGAGGCAGTGGCTGCATGTGCCCGGAAAGCGCCTTGCTCAGGAGCCTGCTGAACCACCTCCTACTCAGAAGATCGGAGGTGGTGATACTGGATATGGACGCTGGGGTTGAGCATCTGGGGCGGGGCACGGCGGAAGCTGTGGATGCCTTCATATCAGTGGTAGAGCCGGGAAGGAGAAGCCTCGACACGGCGCAAGCCATAAAAAGACTGGCCCAGGACATAGGAATTAAAAAGTGCTATGTCGTAGGCAACAAGGTTACCAGTGACGCCGATCGCCAGTTTATAATAGAGAACCTTCCCGATTTCGAGCTTCTGGGCTTCATTAGCTATGATCCAAAGATCGCTGAGGCCGATCGCGAGGGCACGAGTCCCTTTGATACCAACCCCAAGGTAGTATCTGAGGTAAAGGTAATAAAGGAGAAGCTGGAAGCTATCTCGAGGTAAACGCCCTTGGGCGGGTGCCCACCAGCGAATAATGAAAATAGTGTGTGTATCTGACAAGGGGTAGGTTGCCCGACGTCGGGCGACCTACCCAGCTAGAGGCCGTTCGTGGTGAGCTTGTCGAACCATGAACGGACTAAACTCTATTTCCGGAATGAAGAACACGATGCGCAAACAAACCATCCGTGATGTCGAGCTTAGAGGAAAGAGAGTGCTGGTCAGGGTTGATTTCAACGTCCCACTCGACATGGAAAATAACACGATCAGCGACGATAGCCGCATTCGGGCAGTGCTGCCTACTATAAGGTACCTGCTCGGCGCAGGAAGCAAGGTGATCCTTTGCTCCCACCTTGGGCGTCCCAAGGGCGAAGTCGTCGAGGAGCTGCGGTTGACTCCAGTGGCGAAGCGCCTCTCACAACTTCTGGAGCTACCAGTGACAAATACTAGGGACTGCATAGGCCCGGAGGTAGAAGGGGCAGTCTCCCGCCTCAAGGAGGGCGATGTTCTCCTGCTGGAGAACCTGCGCTTCCATCCCGAGGAGGAGAAGAATGACTCTGACTTTGCCAGGGCCCTCTCCCGATTAGCAGATGTCTATGTTAATGATGCCTTCGGTACTGCTCACCGAGCTCATGCGTCTACAGTCGGTGTCGCCCGCTACCTCCCTGCAGTCGCCGGTTTTCTCATGGAGAAAGAGATCGATTTCCTGGGCAAGGCTTTGACTGACCCTGTGCCTCCCTTCGCAGCCATCACCGGCGGCGCCAAGGTGAGTGACAAGCTGGGCCTTCTGGAGAATATTCTGGGGAAAGTCGATTTCCTGCTTATCGGCGGCGGCATGTGCTGCACCTTCCTTAAGGCTCAAAACCACGACGTGGGGCAATCAAAAGTTGAGGAAGATAAACTCGGCTTCGCCCTGGATTTGACGAGGAAAGCTGCTGAGGCTGGAGTGAAGCTAATGCTGCCCAGCGACGTCGTTGTTGCTG
This sequence comes from uncultured Dehalococcoidia bacterium, assembly GCA_964502665.1. Lineage (GTDB taxonomy): Bacteria > Chloroflexota > Dehalococcoidia > SZUA-161 > SZUA-161 > SOKG01. The sequence goes on from CAZCXP010000024.1 coordinate 15,581, forward strand.
AGAGTTTTGCCACCGGTGTCCCTTCTGAGGTTGTATCCATTTCCGATATACCAGGAAGCTCTTATGTTATGGACATTGGCCCCCAGACCATCGAGAGCTTCACCGCCGAGCTCAGGAAATGTAAGACGGTCATCTGGAACGGGCCCATGGGCGTTTTCGAGTTCGCAGAGTTCCGACGGGGAACCGAGGCCATTGCGCGACAACTGGCAGAGCTCCAAGCTACCACCATCCTCGGCGGCGGTTCCACCGCTTCAGCGGTGGACGAGCTTGGCCTGGCAGATAAGATGAGCCATGTCTCCACGGGCGGAGGTGCTGCCCTTGAGTTCCTGGAAGGCAAGACCTTGCCCGGGGTAGCAGTGCTGCAGGATAAATAGAAGTAGCGAGAGGAAAGATGCTCAGCCTGGATCAAATGAAGGACCTATCAAGGCAGTCGCCAGCAAAGATCGTGCTGCTTGTGATCGATGGCCTTGGCGGTCTGCCCAGACCGGAAACTGGCAGGACGGAGCTTGAGTCTGCTCATACACCCAACCTCGACCGTCTGGCAAGCAAGGGAATCTGCGGCATGATCGATCCCGTATCTCGGGGCATTACCCCAGGCAGTGCCCCGGGGCACCTTGCCCTCTTCGGCTATGATCCACTCAAGTTCACTGTAGGCCGTGGGATCTTGGAGGTCCTGGGCATTGACTTCGCCGTCAAGAAGGGCGATGTTGCTGCTCGGGGCAACTTCTGCACCATCGACCAGAAGGGACTTGTCGTCGACCGCCGGGCAGGGCGTATCTCAACCGAAGAGAATGCCAGCTTATGCCAGAGCCTGAGCAAGATTGTACTCGATGGTGCCGAGCTTCACGTCATCCCGGTGAAAGAGCACCGCTTCGCAGCGGTATTCCGCGGCGATGAACTCTCGGGGGATGTCACCGATTCCGACCCTCAGCAGGTGGGGCTAGCGCCACAGACCGTGGTTGCACTTTCACCGACTGCGCAGAAGGTGGCCAGGCTAGCCAACGAGTTCGCAGCTAAGGCAAAGGCAACGCTGGCCGATCATCATCCTGCCAATATGATACTTCTACGCGGCTTCTCCCAGTACCCTAACTTACCCACCATGGCCGACATTTATAAGTTGAACGCCGCTGCTATCGCGGCCTATCCCATGTACCGCGGCCTGGCTAAGCTGGTGGGTATGAAAATACTCGATACCGGGGCTAGTATCGAAGACGAGTTCGATACCCTGGTTCAGCATTACGGCGACCACGACTTCTTTTTTGTCCATGTGAAGAGGACAGATTCCGCTGGTGAAGATGGCGACTTCGACACCAAAGTCCGTATCCTGGAGGAGGTCGACGAGTTACTGCCCAAGATCATCAACCTCGATCCTGATGTCATGGTAGTCTCCGGCGACCACTCCACGCCAGCAGTATTGAAAGCGCACAGTTGGCATTCTGTGCCTCTCGTTCTCTATTCCAAGTGGTGCCGACCCGACCAAGTACAAGAGTTCTCAGAACCAGCCTGTTCATCTGGCGCTCTGGGAAGGTTCCCCGCGGTGGAGGTCATGCCTTTAGCAATGGCCAACGCCCTTAAATTGGCGAAATTCGGTGCTTAGGAGGACATGTCATGCGCATGCCGATAATAGCCGGTAACTGGAAAATGAACACCTCTGTGGCTGAGGCAGCGGAGTTGGTCAAAGGGATGAAAAAAAAGCTGAACAGCATATCAGGGGTGGAAAAAGTGCTCTGCCCCCCTTTCATCTCGCTGACGACAGCAAAGGAGCTCATCAAGGGGACATCTATCAAACTCGGCGCACAGAATATGTACTCTGAACTCACCGGTGCCTACACTGGGGAGATATCGCCGGTGATGCTTGCTGGACTCTGCGAATTCGTGATCCTGGGGCACTCGGAAAGAAGGACACACTTCGGGGAGAGCGATCAGATGGTCAACAAGAAGGTTCAGGCCGCGCTTGGAATGCAGCTCACACCAATCATCTGCGTTGGCGAAAGCCTGGAACAAAACGAGGCGGGTGAAACTATAGAAGTGGTCACCAGGCAAGTCAGAGCAGCCTTTGAAGGCATTGACTCGCCCCGGGGAGCAGTCATCGCCTATGAGCCAATTTGGGCCATCGGCACCGGCAAGGCTGCTAGGGGTGATCAGGCCAACGCCACCAGTGGTGTTATCCGTAGCATCGTTGCCCAGCTTTACGGCGATTCCGTAGCTCAAGAGATGCGCATCCAATATGGCGGCAGTGTCAACCGCACCAACGTCGCTGAATTCATCAGCCAGCCTGAGATCGATGGTGCACTGGTAGGTGGAGCGAGCCTGAAAGCGGCAGAGTTCGTGGGCATCGTGGAGCAGACGGCGAAGATTAAAAAAGCGGGATGAACTCTCTTGTGGCGATAGTAGGCCCAACTGCGATAGGTAAGAGCAGTCTGGCGCTGGAGCTCGGCCAGACCTTCCACGGTGAGATCATCAACGCCGACAGCCGGCAGGTCTACCGCTACATGGACATCGGCACTACCAAGCCTACGATGGAGGAGCGGGCCTTGGTTCCTCACCATCTCATCGATGTGGTCTGCCCCGACCAGAGTTTCAGCCTCGCCCTCTATCAAAGCAAAGCGCGAGAAGCTATGGAGAATATTCAGAGAAAGGGGAAGCTGCCGTTCCTGGTGGGTGGGACTGGGCTATACGTGTGGTCGCTTCTGGAAGGGTGGCGCATCCCGCCGGTACCACCCGATCCTATCCTGAGGCGGGAACTCGAGGCCATAGCCCAATCCGAAGGAACTGAGAGGCTTTACCAGGAGCTTGAACAACTCGACCCGGCTGCGGCACGGCGCATCGATCCCAGAAACGCCCGCAGGGTGATCCGCGCGCTCGAGGTTTGTCGTCAAGGCGAACCCTTCTCCCAGCTCCAGGGAAAAGAGCCTTTCGTCAATTCTCTCGTCATCGGCTTGACAACAGACAGAGCTGACCTTTACCAACGGATCGATGCCCGCGTGGACAGCATGATGGAGAAAGGCCTGCTGACAGAGGTTGAGGGACTCTTAGCAAGAGGCTACGGATTCGACCTTCCCTCGATGTCAGGGCTGGGCTACAAACAGATAGGCATGTTCCTCCAGGGGAAAACAGACTTGCCCAAAGCAATCCAGCAAATCAAGTTCGATACCCACCGCTTTGCACGCCATCAATACGGCTGGTTTCGCCCCCAGGACAAACGCATTCACTGGTTTGATGCAAGGGAGGAAACAAAGCAAGCTGTCAATGGATTGGTGCAGAGGTTCGCTGCAAATCAAGACGGCAAAGGGTTAGAGAACTGACAAGGAGTGTGATATCATGAATCAGTCGATAAAGCAGTTCCTTTATGGAGTTCTGTTCGGAGTCCTGCTTCTTCCTGTTGTCTACATAGGGCGTCTTTGGTGGAAGCATCGCAGCGAGAAAATCAAATTCGATGAAACTGAGTGGCCCTGAGAATTCGGTTTGATTTGAATAGTTGGAGGTGCCTTATGGGCAAACTGTCACAGAAAATCAAGGAGACCATCGCTGAGATTCGCCCTGGCATAATAGCCACAGCGAGCAAGGATGGTAAACCCAATGTCTCAGCTAAAGGTTCGTTTCGGGTGCTCGATGATGATCATGTGCTTTTCGGCGATATCAGCTCACCACGTACCATCGCTAATCTGAGAGAGAATCCCCAGGTTTCCGTCCTGGTAGTGCATCCCAAGAGCATGAGGGGCTGCCGAATCTGGGGCAGGGGCGAGATCCTCGACTCCGGAGAACTCTTCGATCAGATGAGCAAGGAATTCGCTGAGCGCAATTTGAAAGTCAACCACGTGGTTAAGATCACAGTAGAAGAGGCACAAGATAGTTTCTAAGTGGAGTTGCTGAAGTGAATTTCGTCAAACTACAGGCCACAGGAAATGATTTCATCCTGATAGACGCACGGAGCCTAGAGCGTGACTGGTCAGCAGTGGCCAGGGATATATGCCATCGCCACTTTGGCGTGGGCGCCGATGGGCTTCTTGTGCTCCTGCCCGGCAAGGCCGCTGACCTGCGCCTGCGAATGTTCAACCCCGATGGGTCAGAGGCCGAGGCCTGCGGCAATGGGCTAAGGTGCCTTGCCAAATATGCAGTTGAGGACGGTTTGGTGCGCAGTGCCGAGTTCACTGTGGAAACCCTGGCTGGGACGAGGGCAGTACAAACCCAAACGAGAAAAGGCGTGCAGGTGGCAATGGGCGTCCCAAACTTTGACCCCGCAGCCATCCCGGTGGTTGTGGAGCGCCCAGATAAACAAGATGCAACGCCTGTTCTCGACTATCCGATAACCATAGGCAACAGTGAGCTGAGGATTAGCTGTGTCTCCATGGGCAATCCCCATGCTGTCTGTTTCCTGAGCGAGCCCATCGCTGATTTCCCTTTGGCTGAAGTCGGCCCCACATTAGAGCACCACCCAATGTTCCCCAACAGGGTGAACTTCGAAGTGGCGAACATTGTCAGCCAAAACGAGATCAGGGCAAGGGTATGGGAGCGCGGAGTTGGGGAGACCCTCTCCTGTGGCAGCGGCGCCTGTGCCATAGCGGTGGTGTCGAGACTGAAGGAGCTCAGCAGTAACCCCGTTGAGATTACGTTGCCCGGCGGCACACTGACCGTGGACTGGAACGGAGCTGGAGAGGTGTTGCTCAGCGGCCCCGCCGAGGTAGTGTTCTATGGGATTTGGAGAGGTTAGCTGATTCGAAAGGAGGCTGAGAATGAGTTTTGTGATAGCTGTCTATGTACCAGAAGGGATCGTTATGGCTTCGGACAGCCGCCAGGCAGTGACAGTTGAAGGAAAGGCTCCCGAAGGCAGGAGCTTCAAAGTCGAGACGGTCAACTCCGACGCCGTCACCAAAACGTTTCTCCTGGAACGACACCAGATTGGCATCTCCAATTTCGGCCAGGATTTACTGGATCGCGTTCCCATTGCAAGTCGCATTAAGAGATTCATCGAGGAAGACTTAGCCTCTGGCGATAATGTAGAGACGGTTCCCAAGAAGCTGGTTAGCTATTTCCGAAAATCATTCCCCAATGCCGATGTTGGTTTTCACGTTACCGGCTACAAGAAGGAGGGCAAAGTCAGCGTTCCCCATGTTTATTCCTGCCACGTATCTCGAAACGCAGTAGAAAGAAGAAATATCAAGCCGGATGGCTCCCTCAGCTACGGCGCTGCCTGGTCCGGGCAGACCGATATCCTGACCTCAATCCTCATTCCGGTAGTAGCTAAAGATGAGAAAGGCAACGACAAAGTCATTCGCTCGCCGGCACCGATTATCTGGGATGCGATGGCGCTTCAGGATGCGATCGATTTCTCGATTTATGCGATTCGAACTACCATTGATACCATGCGTTATCAGGCACGGCCAAAGAATGTTGGCGGGCCAATCGATGTTCTGGTTCTAACACCTGAGGAAGCCAGATGGATTCAAAGGAAAGAGTTACGTGGTAGCATCTTAGAGTAACATGAATAGACTGAACGAACTG
>CAZCXP010000024.1:21182-23195 GCA_964502665.1 uncultured Dehalococcoidia bacterium
AGGAAAGAGTTACGTGGTAGCATCTTAGAGTAACATGAATAGACTGAACGAACTGAGAGGGTATATGAGAATTTATAATCCCCCTAAATCCCCCTTTAGAAAAAGGGGACTTATCCCCCCTTTGTAAAGGGGGGAAGGGGGGATTAGAACATCCTGGTGGGAGTAAGGTCATTCTGTTCTACAACAAAAAACTGAAAGCATACTCCAGACAGCTGAGAAAAGATATGACTGATGCAGAAAGACTGCTCTGGTCAGAGTTAAGGAGGAAGCAATTAAAGGGTTACCAGTTTTATAGACAGAAGATCATAGGCAACTATATAGTTGATTTCTACTGTCCCAAAGCAAAGCTAATTGTTGAAATTGATGGTAGTCAGCACTATAACGATGAGGAGCTTAAGAAAGATAAGACCAGGGATGATTATATGGGAGAGCACAAATTAAAAGTCTTGAGGTTTTCAGACAGAGAGGTATTCAAGAATCTTAGTGGAGTTGTTGAGAAGATATATGAGAATTTATAATCCCCCTAAATCCCCCTTTAGGAAAGGGGGACTTCTATTTACCCACTCTATGAACGAGGGCCTCATATTTACCCACTTTAGGAAAGGGGGACTCCTACTTCCCCCCTTTAATAAAGGGGGGATAGGGGGGATTTATTCGTGGGGAATGGTAAGCATGCGAATATCCCTGCTAGCGTTGGCGGCTTAACTGAAGACCCAGTCGTTCTCTGTTTGGAAAGATTGAAACCGAGACTGAAAAGGCAGAGGGATAACTCGTGAGGAGAAAGGTTTAATGCAGCTGGCCAAACGCATTGAGAACTTGCCGCCGTATCTTTTCGTTGGTATCAGCAGGAAGATAGCCGAGAAGAAGGCTCAGGGGGAGGATGTTATCAGCTTCGCCATCGGCGACCCCGATATCCCCACCCCACATAGTATCATCGAGCGCTTATGTCAAGCAGCACAAGACCCGGCAAATCATCGCTACCCCGAGTCCGACGGCCTGCCCCAACTGCGCCAAGCAATCTCCTCGTGGTACGAGCGCCGCTTTGGACTATCCTTCGACCCCGACAAAGAAGTCCTGCCACTTATCGGCTCCAAAGAGGGCATCGGCCACATTGCCCTGTGCTTCATCGACCCCGGAGACCTCGCCCTGGTCACCGATCCTGGCTACCCCGTCTACTCCATCGGAACCATGTTCGCCGGAGGCCACTGTCACTTCCTGCCCCTGATTGAGGATAACGATTTCCTGCCCGACCTCGATCAAGTCCCTGGTGAGGTGGCGCGGAGAGCTAAACTACTGTGGATAAACTACCCCAACAATCCCACAGCAGCAGTGGCCGATCTCGATTTCTTCAAGAGGGTGGTTGCATTCGCCAAGAGATACGACGTGGCTGTTTGCCATGACGCGCCTTATACCGAGGTCGCCTTCGACGGCTATCGCCCGCCGAGCTTTCTCCAGGCACCCGGCGCAAGAGACGTGGGAGTGGAATTTCACTCCCTCTCCAAGAGCTATAATATGACTGGGTGGCGGATCGGGATGGTGGTAGGCAATGAAGAGATAGTGGGTGCCCTGGCAAGGGTGAAGTCCAATCTCGACTCCGGCATTCCGCAGGCAATCCAGTACGCTGCCATCGAGGCGCTTCTCGGAGACCAGGATTGTATCGAAGAGCACAACGCTATCTACCAGCGAAGGCGTGACCTGGTAGTTAGAACTCTCGCCAAGATCGGGCTGAGGACAAAGCCCCCGAAGGCCAGCCTCTACGTCTGGGCCAGGATTCCCGAGGGCTATACCTCGCTTGATTTCTGCACCAAGCTGCTGGATGAGGCATCGGTGGTGGTCACACCAGGCAGTGGCTACGGCAAAAATGGGGAGGGCTACATCCGCCTCTCTTTGACTACTCCCGACGATCGCCTCGAGGAGGGGCTATCCAGGATGGAAAGGTGGGGACGCCATCTCCAGAAGTAGCGTTGCCACTCCTGTGGCAACGGATTCTTCGTCGTGACAGGAGTCACGACG
>CAZCXP010000025.1:0-6112 GCA_964502665.1 uncultured Dehalococcoidia bacterium
AGGGAGAGGAATACTTTGTCCTCCCTCCCCTGGCGGGAGGGAGTTAGAGGGGGGGGGAATTCACCCTGATCCTTCGGCAAGGCGTAGGGGCGTTCCATGGAACGCCCCTACCAAGCACCGATCAAGGATAGCTGCCGTTGAAGCCGACATACCACTCATCAGTATCCTGCTGGAACACACCCCAGACCCTGTGGTAGGTGCCCACTATCCACGTATATGTTCCATGGCCACGGGAGGAATTGTAGGTGCGGCACGACTTAGGCACCTCGTTGAGGTATGGGCCTCTCTCACGTTCAAGCGGGGAATTATGATCGCCGGGGGGTACATCAGCACCGGCTGCACCAGAACCCGGCCCGTTTACCAGCAGCGCCATCCAGATAGCGCCATCAGCTACATCGGCGTCCTCAGCCGGGTCACCAGGGCCCTCCATCAGCCTGTGCACCCTCTGCCCGTTTATCGTCGATTCCGTTTCCGAAGGGTACAGGCCTGATTCTTGGCCGCTGGCTGTCGGGTAGTTGTGCCCGGGATCACCGCTATCCTCATTCCAGCCGTCTACGGCATCATACGCGTGTGTATCATAGTAGAAGTAAGTGACCGCCGACTGGAGATGACGCTCGTCGATCTCATAGCCCTCCTCCTTGCCGCGGCCGATCAACCCCACCACGCTGATAGTGACTATGGCTGCCAGCACTCCCATGATGACCAGCACAAGCAGCAGCTCGACCAGGGTAAAGCCACGCTCCCCGCTCCTATGCCGCTCGATCTCCCACCTCTCCTCTCTGCACTCCTTCATATATTACCTCACCACCGCCCGGATAAGCGTCTTCCCTACTTCAAACACTCGCCTCGTCTCCTGCCCACCGCCTCTTCACAAAGTCACACGAGCATATATGATACCACAAAGGTTTTATAGCGCAACCCGTAAGCTCCTCCCTGAATCCGTGGGATTTAATATGTTATAGGCTCTCGCATAAAATACCTCTCCCTCGAAGGGAGAGGCTAGGTGAGGGTGAATTCCCCCTCCCCTTAGTCCCCTCCCTCCAGGGGAGGGGGAAACCTGGGGGCGTTCGATTGAACGCCCCTACGCGCACTGACGCTCATATGAAGAGAGCCCCCATGGGGGGCTCTCTTCTGTACTCCTACCAACTCAGTACTCAGGATTAAACCTTTTTTGTCTCAGCCAAGCGCGATCACGGATACGCGCCGCTGAAGCCGGCATACCACTCGTCATCTGCAACCTTGTATGCGCCGAAAACCGTGCCGTTCTTGCCCACTACCCAGCAGTAGCCACCGCCAGGCTCTTGCGCGCCGTTCCGGCTGTCTGTTGCCATCGCCGACTCCGGCAACTCTTGCAGATAGAGGCCGTTCTCGCCTAACAGCACTGACACCGTCCCACGCGTCGTGAGTCCATTATCAGTCCAGGTCGCTCCCACGCCATCACCAGGGGCCTCGACCAGCAATCCCATCCAGACAGCGTGCTGACCGATTTGAGCGTCGGTCGCTCCAACACCAGCAGCACTCTCTATTCGCTGATTGTTGACGTGATCCGGGTCAACTGGTAAAGTATCACTGAGAGTCAATATGTGATCGCCAACAAAGGCCAGCGCTGTGGGGTAGTAATGTCCAGCATCTTGCAGGGTTGATACATAACTGGACAAGTTACCTGAGTCGTAATTCTGCCCGGTACAACCCCAATACGGCACACTGGCAACAACATTGTAGCCGCCGTGCACGTCAGAATAGAAGGTAGCTGTGGCAAGCTGGATGACCTCCGAATCGGTCTCGTAGGCCTGGGCACCGCCTCTGCCCATCAAACCGATTACGTTGGGGATAACCACCGCAGCCAGCACTCCCAGAATGGCGACCACGATCAGCAGCTCGACCAGGGTAAAGCCTTTTTCTCCTCTCTTAAACCTCTTCATTGCTCACCTCCTTCCTATTCTTTTTGACAGCTTTTGATGTCATTTTCTCTCTTACCATTCCTCCTTTCGCTACATGTCTTCTCACGTTCCAAGTTACCACACGCGACTGTTTGTGTCTATAGGAGTATCGGATGAACTTCGCTATACTTTAGTACTCCTCGGGCTCCATAGCCACCGACACCCGGCCCGCGCTGTCAATGCGCCACACCTCTTCATCGTGGTGCCTGGGAAGCTTCTCGAGGTAGTCCGGATAGAAAGCCAAGGTCTTTCCCTCCCGGGTGAAACTTGCATTGAAATCTATCAGGGCATACTTGCCAGATGGTGGCAGCTGGCCGTCTGAGGTGGGCGCGCTGAGCGAATCAATCATATAGGTATCAACAGCGGTATCCACCACGTGTAGATCAGTCTTCAAGCCTGTCTCCCGGGCCTTGCTGAAAAACCCGGAAGCTAAGAGAATAACCACGCTTACCAGGATCGCGATTATGAGCATCGCGATCGCCAGCTCCAGCAGGCTGAAGCCGCGCTCTCTGTCCTTTTTCACTATCATCTGGCTTCGCTCCATTTGGGCACCGCCCGAAATGGCCTTGGGCAACCCATACCAAGGAACTCTAAATACTAATTTCTGAACTCTAAACAATTTCAAATATCAAAATGCAAAAGGCAGAAGGCAAATCCAAAATGGGTAGCGTAGCGTCGTGACTCCCGTCACGACGAAGAATTCGTTGCCACAGGAGTGGCAACGCTACGCTTGAACTTTGATTTGTCATTTTGCTCTCTTATCTTTGAGTTTTGATATCGTTCAGGATTTCGTGCTTCACTACGGGGCATAGCTTCACAGCGGCGAGGCCAAAGCCGTGATGCTTGACCGGTACCAATGCATAATGCTCTCACCCCAAACCAGTGACACCATAGCGCCCATCGCCAGGAATGGCCCAAAGGGTATAGGGTCCTTCCTTCTCACCAGCCGTGATACCAGCAGAGTCGCAGCCACAAGCCCGCCGGCCACGATACCCACCAGCAGTGCAACCAGCACCAGTGGAAAACCAGTTACCAGCCCAATAAGAGCGGCGAGCTTGACATCCCCCGCACCCATCCCACCGCGCGAAATCAGATATGGCAGCATCATGAGACCAAATCCTGTCGCCCCCCCCAACAGTGAGCTGACAACAAATCCAGGCCCCACCTCGGGCCAGAACTCATCGAAACCAGCCCAGAAAAACGAGAAGACAAAGGCGAGTACCACCGCCGGCAAGACCACAACGTTAAGAATCAGCCCCTGCTCCAGATCGATGGCGAATATGAGCAGGAAAAGGCTGGCATAGATCAAAGCAATGGCAAGCTCGAGGCTGAGCCCGTAGTGCCACGCCAGCAGTCCGAAAATGACGGCGGTCGCAAACTCCAGAACAGGCAATCGAATTGGAATTCCAGCGCCACAATAGCGGCAGCGACCCCGCAGCCACACATAGCTGAACACAGGCACCAGGTCAATTGCCTTAAGGCTTCGATGGCAGCTGTCGCAACGCGAACCCGGCCTGATGATAGACTGGTCACGCGGGAGGCGGTCACTGCACAAATTGAGGAAACTGCCTACTGACAGGCCAAGGAGAGCAAAGCAAACCGATATTAAAGCTACCATCACCTCATTTCAACTGCAAAAGCCAAATATTCAACTGCAAATTGCAAAATCACCTTTTCCCCTTTGCTGTAACCACTGATTTTCCGACAATATTGGCCAGTTCGTTAGCCTCTTGTATGAGCCCCTGTAGGTCTGAAGCCGACAAGAGGCTCGATTTCTCAATCAACCGCAACCAGTAAAGAGATTCCCGTAGTTCCTTTAACACTATCTGCAATTTATGAATAAAATCAGCGCGACTTTCGGCCCCACAAGCCTCCTCGTAATTAGCACCCGCCGATGTTGCCGATCGCGCTAGCTGTCCACCAATATGCCGACCAACAGCCGTCCTGTTCAGTCCGACAACCAATCTGATAATGCCTGCTGCAAAACTCAAGAAGCGCTATGACAGCTGATTTCTGTTGCTTCTCATTTTACAGTTTGCATTTTACACTTTGCACTGGAGCACACACCCCATCTACCATTTCTCTCTGAGCATCAGTCCTACGTTGGTTAGGAACTGCGCCAGAGGAAAGTTCGGCGGATATTCGTCGACGGGCTCAACACCAACGACCTCGCGCCCGGTTGCCTGCGTTATATCCATAGCCAGCTTGGGGTCTAGAGCAAGCTCACCGCTGAAGTAAACAACTGCCTCGTGGTCGAGTTGAGAATCACGATAGGTACGATTGTAGTAATCAATGGTGAAGGGAAGCTCACGCAGAAGATTCTCGGAAGCTGCCTCAGGAGTAGGCGTAGCGTCTTTTACGGGGATGCTGCGGAACAGCAGAGGGAAGCCCTTATCTACAATGACCACTTCGATGTTATCTACCTCACCGTGAACGATGATACCGCTCTTGCAGTTTACAGCACGGACCAACGAGAAAGGTTTGAGCTCTATGCCTCTTACTGTCACCCCCGCAGCACGACAAGCCTCCATTACACCAGTAACGTTACTCCTGGGTACAGCGAGGGCATAAACCTGCTGCTTCTGCACTTCCCTGGGCAATTCTTGCCAGTAGACGAAATCGACGTCCACGGAACTCGGCATGGTCCTCTTTATCTCCCGGCCAACCATCTCTCTCACTTTCCCTTTCTTCACCGCCGGCAGGGTGAATGTCTGAGTTGCACTTCCAGTGCTGGGCAGTGCGCAAACCACCCCCCTATTGGGAATACCATTTTCCCTGATCGCCTCCGCCATGACGCTGCCCACCCCCTCAGGTATAGAGATCAACCCCTCTCTGACCATATTGGGACTGAGAGGAACGCTATACCAGCTCTCGATCTTCCTCCCCGAGAAGACAAGCAGTCTCAAAGTCATGCTTTCAATTGCAAAAGCCGTTCCGCGACGATCAAACAACCTCATGGTCCTGTGCCTCCCTCTATCACTGGGTGATAACCGCTATAGTGAACTTGCACTGCCAGCTATCGGCGGAACCGCTCAAACTCACATCCTCGATCTTGATGCTGTTGAAAGGGCTCCGCTCTATATACTCGAGGAACGAGATGATCTTCGACAAAGTCCCCGTTACAGTTACCTGCGTCCTATAAGCACGGTATCCCTTGCCGCCGATCACCTCGGTGTCAACGCGGGTAGCGGGATTGACTTCAATGATGTTGACCGGCGGAAACAGAGCCGCCCCATTTGCCACGTACAGCATCAAATCAACAACGGGCAGCGCCGATGGGAATTGGGGCTTGGCAGATAGTTCGTTCTTCTGCGCCTGCAACGTATCCATTTCATACTGAACACGAGTAATCCTCAGGTTAGTGTCGGCACGCTTCCAATCACCCTCCACCTTCGCCTGGTCGTCCCCAGCCGATTGCCACTGGAGCAGCAGTACGATATTAACAACCAGAAGGAGGATAACTACCGCGATGATGGCGACGACACGGATATTCTTTCTCAACAACTCTATCATCTGCCACCCCCAGGAGCGACTGCGATAGTCAGCGAAAAAGTCCCGGCTTTCCATGACGGCCACCCGGCGAGATTGAACTTGGTGTCCCTGTCCAGTGCGCGCCCATAGCTGGTTACCGCATCCCACCCATCGGCCGTGCCTTTTATTTCGAGAGTACCGCCTTTGTCAGTGAGTGCACTTATTGCCACCCCCTTCGGCTTGTGAGCCTCAACCCTTTCCAGAGTATCCCCCCAGATTATCCGTGAGCTGACGAAGGCCTCATAGTTCTTCGTCAGTGTCTCCAGCATGGTGATTGAGCTCATCAGTCCCTGAGCCTCTCCGGTGATGGCATCAATCTCGTCGTTGATATCCTCTATGCTTCTCTCCAGATCCGCTGTCTCGGCTTTCGCGTCGCTCTTTGCCTGGAACAAGAGATAACAACCGGCAGCCAGGGCCAGGATGAGCAGTATCACTAACAGGGTCCTCGTCTCTACCGGAGGGCGGGGACGCAGTTCTTCAGGGAGCAGATTGATATCTATGTTCATTCTAGCTATTCTCCTCCGATCTCACAGTTGCATTGATAGTAGTATTTTTATAAATTCTTTTCAACCCCCTAAATCCCCCAGCCTTGGGGGGGCTTTTAGTACTAGGGGACAACGGCCAATTCCCTGCCAACAAAC
>CAZCXP010000025.1:6212-10579 GCA_964502665.1 uncultured Dehalococcoidia bacterium
AGAAACTGAAGTGATTGCTTCGCTGCGCTCGCAATGACACCAGAAGCTTGATTGTCTTGATACCGCTTTAAGACCGCCAAGGGGCGCCGCCCCTTTATACTCCAGCTCGCTAAAACGCCCTGAGACAAAGATAGCAAATAGTGATTCTATTATTTTAACGTGTTCCCAGCTCATAGGTGTAGGTAACGGCAGCCACGTTGAAAGCGTAGTCCTGCTTGGGCACCATGGCCGTCTTGAAGGAAAGTACAACATATACTAGGAACCAGCCATCGGTATAAGTGCTAAATTGTACATTAGCTTCCGTGTCGCTGCCAACATCGTCCAGTATATCGAAGGTATCTATGTCTATCCCCGCTTCTCCGGTGGTGGACTTCTCGTTCATCACGTCATCCATAGGGTTTGTAGGGGGATCGCTTAGAGGATTATACACCATCTGGGAAGCCCCCTTGAAGCGAATGTAATCGTCGTTGTAATGGTCATCTCCCTCGCCGACGAAGTAGGTTAGCCTGCCGTCGACCACTCCCTCAGGAGGATAGAAATTTTCAAGTGTAAAGGGGATGTCACAGTACTGCCCGGAGAAAAAGGGGCATACGGCTGCGTTGTGGATCGGGTCATAGAGGTAGAACTGGTGGGCCGTCTCGCTGGGACTCTTGTAAAGGACGATCAACGACCAGCCCGAGTAACATGCCTCACCAAAGCTAGTACTGTCTACCCCCAGCGTAGCTTTCACGTCGCGAACGGCGAACTCACCGTTGCCTGTGCCTTCGACCAAATCGGTCACGTCCGCGAAACAGGCATAGGCCCATCCGAAGCCCGGAACTTCCTCTTCCACAGGACTGAGGGGAGTACCGTATCTATCGTAAGCTGCGTGCGTCACCGTTTCCCAGTGCTGGGCCCAGTAGGATACCGTCGCATCCCCCACCAGATACTCGTTAGTGATTGTGATCTTGCCCTCCGCGTAGTCCACGCTGTAGTCGCTATCTTTGGTAAGCTCTGCCGAGCCGGAGACGCTGTAGTCTATATATATGTCCCCCGCTAAAGCGTCGTTGAAGATCGTGACCTTGCCTGTACTATACGCTATTGTGTAGTCCTCTCCTTCGAACAGAGGAGTACCACCTAAGAACACTTCGGCGTCGGGTGACATCAGAACTGGCTTGTAATCTGTAGCAAAGGTGTCATTGCCATTGTCATTATATGCCGTGCCCAGAAGCTCGTTGTAGTATCTCGTCGGAGTCAGGTAAACAAGCACGTCCGCCGGTTGCTGCACAATGGGCTCGCCATCGCTGACATGGGCAGCAACGGTGTAGACCTCGTCACCATTGAGCACCTCGAAGGTCTCGGGACCGTATGCCTTGGGGTACATGAAATCTACCAGTTGATCTGCACCGGACCACTCGCTGGGCTTCAAGAACGCAGACCAGTACAGCCAGGCCGCAATAACCTCGGCATCACCAGGGATGTCACTGAGCGTGGACCTTCCGTCATACAGAATCTCGCCGATGGTCACCCAGGTGCCTGGATCGAGCGGGTCGATGGGTTTCTCCTTGACTCTGGAGGACCCCGCATAATCTATCAGGAGAGGAGCACCCGTAGCCCTGTAGTTGCCATAGCTTGCCACCGCAGTCTTCTTGACCTCGCCCTGTCCCACATAGGCTTCGACCTTTGTGTTGCTTCCCCATATCTCGTGGCTGGCCTGCGAAGTGGCGCGGTAGAGCTCATAACCGGTGTCCCACGAAATATAAGAGGGTTCAATCCCCCCAACTGCCACAGGGTAGGCTGTCAGCCAGGCGAACATGCCCTGATCCTCTTCACCTCCGGTGAACTTGAAAGATATGCTCCTGACGATGGGCAACTCCGCACCCCCACCTCCAACAGGCTCCGAGAGGTCGATGCGGGGATCGAAGTCCCACTGCACAACGGTGCCGCCGGCGAAAGCTGGGGTGATATGGTCCGGCTCAGCCTTGGGAATGCCCCTGGCGTCGACAACAACCATGTACTCCGTCCCGGGAGGCAGCCAAACGCTGAGGCTGTCCATATACACGCTTCCCATGTTCTCGGTATAAGCTATCTCTATAGTATACGTATCGACATCATTGCCGATCCACAGGTCATCGACATAGAAGTGGTCATCGTCGACAATCTCCAAATCATCAACGTAGAAGTAGTCAGAGCTACTGCTCATCTGCGCGTCGAAAGCGATCCAGAACTCGCTGGAGCCGGAAGCGTACGGAGAGAGGTCGATATCAACAGGAGTATAACTCTGGCTGCTGGACCACGTCTTCACCGTGGTCCAGTCGACTCCGTTAGCGCTCACCAGGCAGTATGCTCTATCGCTGTACTCAAAGGAACGCGTCCGGGCCCAGAACCGAAGCCGCGGCTCCTCATAGACAGAGAGGTCCACCGCTCGCATTGCGTGGCCACTGGAACTTGTGAGGCATAGGTGATAGCTGCCGCTATGCTGCCTTCCATCGCTGATGATAGAGGCAGCTCCTGAGTGCAGCCAGTCGCAAACCCAGCCCGGGCCTCCAGACCAGCCGCTCTCGAAACCATCCGAGGCTATGCTACCACCCAGCAAGTCGGCTTCGAAGGCTACCCAAAACTCGCTCGCGTTGCCATATGAGGAGATGTCAATATTAGCGAAGTCATAGGTATCTGTGTCATTGCCATCGGCCCAGGTCATGAGGGTATCCCAGTTCTCCCCATCAGTGCTCACCTTGCATTGGGCAGTGTCGAATTCCTCAAGCGACCCTGCCCTGGCATAGAACTGAAGTCGCGGCTCGTAGAACCCGCTGAGATCAGTCGCCCGCTCTGCGGAGCCATTGGACTCCGTAAACTTCAGATAATAGTTTCCCCAGTGGGCGCCTGCGCCACTCCCTATGCTGGCGCCGCCCGTGTGGGCCCAGCCGCCAGACCATCCCTCGCCTCCAGACCAACCGCCGCTCTCGTAATCGTCCTCCGCCGCAGCCAGCTCCATGATGGTAAACAGGCCGACCATTACCAGGGAATCGGAGTAATCAGTTTCCTCTGTGGGTGCATCAACTGCCAGCCCTTCAGGAAGCTCTTCGGGAATCCACACCTTCTCCACGGTGACGTCCATACTTCTGTCGTTCCAGTTATCAGGCGTGCCGGGATAATAAGCCGTGCCCCCGTACTCCAGATCACCTATCCCCGCTAACTCGTTCTTAATCTGGTACATGGCGTCCTCTACGCCAGCGTCAGCAGCGTAGAGTTCCAGCATTCTCTCTTCACGCGTCTGTGCGCTCTGGTGGCCGGTGTACGTGAACCTCAGGAGCGGAGCCATAATGAGCGCGGCCAGCGCCACTATGATTGTCACGTAGACCAGAACCTGCCCCGCTTCGCCTTTCCTCAGGTTCGACTTGCTCCTCATCGTCTACCTCCTGCCATGGGGCAACCGAAATGCCACGCCATTCCCCTACTTAAGGGCCCTGGGGTGGACCTCATATCTACTGCTTGCTTCATTGCGGTCAACCGTGGCGGTGACCTCCACTACCAGCACATCTTCCGAGGTCTCATGCCAGAAACATCTGGTCGAGCTAGGGTCCAGGTATTCGCCAACCACTATCGTCCCATAACTTTCGCCGTTGACCTTGTGCTCTCGAGTTAGCGTCCAGACTTCACCTTCAACGGAATAGGTAACCTCGTTCACATCGCCATCCCACTCCTGCCACGTTGCCGTGAGCGGAAACCCGTTGGAGTCACCGACTTCCACGCTCTGAGCCTGAAGAACATCCTCACTGATCCAGAAGCCGACGTACTGCACCTGGAGCACAGCCATCGTCTCGTCCCTGTTCTCAGCAGTCACGATAATCATATGACTCAGAAGCACCAGGCTGCCAACTACGATAAACGCGCTGACCGCAATCGCTATCATCAACTCAATCAGCGTGAAACCTAGCTGGCCTCTCCTCTTTTGCCTTCCAGAAACTAGAGCGATCACTTTCCCCCTCAGCGCTCGACCTTGTAATTCCTGGTTTCAACCACCAATTTGTCTACGTGATAGACCCTGACTGTTATCTCCTGAATGCCCTCGTCCTCACCCGGCGCCAGGTATGAATGCGGGTGATCCGGTTGATCCGGATCAACATGAACGGGCCGGGCGACAACCTCGATTTCGTAGGTCTCGTTGGGCACAGGTACCAAAGCGTATTCAGGTTCAGGATTGGTGTCGTTCCCGGCTATATAGCTGCCGCTCTTGATATATTCAATCTGGTTTCTGGTCAAGCTCTCGCCAACCTTCTGCTCGTTCCGTCTAAACTCAGCATTTGTGATGAGAACCATGACGGGAGGAATAGATGCAGTTATCAGCCCCAGAACCACAACCGCCACCACCACCTCAACCAGGGCAA
>CAZCXP010000025.1:10679-18094 GCA_964502665.1 uncultured Dehalococcoidia bacterium
TGCTCAACACTAATCTGGGAGCACATCCACCATCGAATAAATGGAGCTGTACAGCGTTACCGCAATGAGGCCGATTATCAGTCCCACGACGACGGTAAGTGCCGGCGTCAGCGTCCCGGTAACCTGAGAGATGGCCCTCTCCGCCTCCTCCTCGTAGAAAATGGAAACCTTAGACAACTGTCCCTCCAGGCTCCCCGCCTCCTCACCTACCGCTATCATCTCAGGCATCAGCGTCGGGAAAATGGCGTCTACAGCCACTGCCTGGGAGAACAGCTGGCCATCACCCACCCTGGAGCGAACACTACTCACAGACTCAGCTATCACACTATTATCAGTTGTTTCCGAGGTCAGTTTCAGCGCATCAAACAGGGATACGCCGGCTCCCACCAGCATGCTCATATTGCGGCAGAACCTGGATAACCCCGCCTTAAGTACCACCTGCCCTATTATAGGGATTCTCAGCAGCACGGCATCCTTCCTCCGCTTCCCTCCCGGCGTCCTGACATAGAAGTATCCTCCGATACCTATCACCGCCACGCCTAAGACCATGTACAAGAAACCGGCCTGGAAGAAGTCGCTCACCGCTATCAGCCCGCGGGTCATCGGCGGCAAGTCACTCCCGAATTCGTTGAACATAGCTGTTATCGCAGGAACCACCTTCGCCATCATCACAACTACGGCGCCAACTGCAAGCAGCATGACAAACGCCGGGTATGCCATGCTGCGCTTCACCTTGGACGCTGTCGCCTCGTCCCTCTCCATGTGCAGGGCCGTATCCTTCAATACCTGGGAGAGGTTGCCCACCTCCTCACCGGTCCTCAACAGGTAGACATAAAACGGGGGGAAAACAGAAGCATGCTTGGCGCAGGCCTCTGAGAGGCGGCTCCCCTTTTCAAGATCAGATATCACTTCCTTCAGCACAGCTCTGAAAGCTCGTTTTCCAAAGCGAGTTTGTATCGTCAAGGCTCGCAAGATCGGTATACCGGCCTCAAGGAGGCTAGCCATGTTTCTGCTGAACTGTATTACATCGCGCCGCTTCACCCCAAAAAGTGAGGGCAATGCCTCGTGCAGCGCAGGCAACTTGAGCTGCTTCTTCAGCTCGATGATTACAAGTCCAGAGTCCCACAGTATCTGCTCCGCATTGGCCTCCGAGTCAGCGACCAAGACCCCGCTCACTGGGCTTCCATCGGCTGCAGAGGCACTGTATTCGAACTCCATTGCCACACCCCCTTCAGGTTTATACTATGTGACATACTTCTAGATGTCCATAGTACTCCAGGAGTACTTTAGTACTTCGGGAGTACTTCGGGCATAACAGCTTAGCTCTGTTGTGAGCGTTCACCCACTCCCTATACCACCCGAACCCCTCGGTTTCACTCCCTTCGACTAGCTCAGGGCAGGCTCCGAGATTCCTCGCTTCGCTCAGAATGACACCAGGGTGAACGGTTACGTCAATTACGTTAATATGGTAACGCCACTGCCGAAGAGCGTAGCTTTCGAGAATTGGAGGCAATCATAGGATAGTAAACACATTGCGCAATATCTCTCCAGGAGTGGTCATCCCGTCCTTGACCTTCTGCATTCCATCACGACGCATGGGGACCATGCCCTGTCTAATCGCCTCTTCTTTCAGCTCACCGGCAGATGCGCTCCTCATTACCATTTTTCTCATTTCATCGCTGAGGACGAGTAATTCGTACACCCCCACTCGACCCAGGAAACCGCTGCGTGAGCAGAAGTTACACCCTCGGCCGACCGAGAACGTGTCCGCTGTCTCATTCATCTCCGCCTCGTATGCTGCAGCTTCGGAGGGGGGAACTTCAGCCGTCTGGCAGCAATAAGGGCAGACCCGCCTCACCAACCGCTGGGAAAGGCTGCCAATCACCGCCGAGGTAACCAGGAAAGGCTCTATACCCATATCAATCAAGCGGATCATGGCGCTCACAGCGTCGTTAGCATGGATTGAACTCAGCACTAGATGTCCTGTGATTGCTGCCTGAACCGCGGTAGCAGCGGTCTCAGCATCCCTTATCTCACCTACAAGGATGATATCAGGGTCGAGGCGCATGATTGCCCGCAACCCCACGGGGAAGGTGATACCAGCCAGCCGATTCACCTGAATCTGGTTAATACCCTTGAAGCTATACTCGATTGGGTCTTCAATGGTCGTTATGTTACGCTGCTTGGCATCAAGCCGCTGCAATGCGGCGTACAGGGTGGTAGTCTTGCCTGATCCTGTGGGGCCGTTCACCAGAATCATTCCGAACGGCGACCCCAATAGCTTCTCAAACGGCTGCATAACCGAGGGGCTCATCCCCAAGTCAGGCAGTTTTATCAGCAGCATAGACTTGTCCAAAACCCTCAGCACCGCCATCTCACCATGCCCCCCCTCAACGGTGCCTACCCGAAAATCAACCTTCTTATTGGCTACACTGGCGCTGAACTGGCCATCTTGGGGGCGGCGCCGCTCAGCAATATTCAGGTTAGCCATCACCTTAATCCTGGTCAGGATGGCAGTGTGAACCCCCAGCGGCAGACGGACCGCTTCATGCAGCACCCCATCGATCCTATTTCGCACAACAAGACAATCCTGCTGCGGCTCAATGTGAATATCCGAGGCTCGATCCCGTACTGCCTGCGTAAGCATCATGTCTACTGCTTGCACAATAGGGGCTTGCCTGAGCGCATCGATCTCTGAGACTGCTGCTCCCTCTGCATCCAAATCCAGGTTGAGCCCTGCTATCTGGCTGACTTGCTGCTGAATCTGCGCAGTCAGCCTGTAGTTGCTGTCTATGGCTTCATCGAGACTCATGCCAACGGGAATAACCGTCTCGATCCTTTTTCGGGTCAAAGCAGAGAGGCTATTCACAGTGCGAAAATCATTCGGTTCATTGGTAGCTATGGTCAAAGTATTATCATCTACTGAAACCGGCAGGATGTGATGCTTCCTGGCCACCTGCTCAGACACCAAGGCTATAGCTTCAGGCTGGAACTCCAACCGAGCCAGGTTAACCACGGGTACACCATATTTCAGGCTGAGAACAGAGCCCAGCACCTCGGAGTCTACCAGCTCCTGCTCCACGAGCACCTCGCTCAACTTCTTATCAGTTTTAGCAGCAATCTCCTCGGCAGCCTTCAGTTCCGACTCGCTGATGAAAGACCCTTTCACCAGCGCCAGGCCCAGGTCCCTGCTCTCCTGTGAGGAATCCCAATCTGCCATCTCCCTTTCTCCTACAGTACATCCAATCCTGGCCAACCGTCATATCACAACAGACGTTCACCAATGCTTCTTTTCCCACCCCAACCCCATGAGCCAAAACTTCGATAGACCAGCACAGATAACGCTTCGCCGGTCAATCGACTTATGCCCCGGTAAGGCCGAAAAAAAGAACAAGCGCCAGTCCCCATCCTATTGCCAACAAACTGGCAGCATCGCTGAGCGCTCCCCAAGAGTATCATACCTAGTTAAGAAAAGGAGCTGGCGGCCTTTCCCGCAGGTTCCGCCTTTTGCCGTCGGCGGGAAAGGTTGAGACCCAGGTCCTTCTCCATCTGATCCGGCCTCTGTGCCCGGAGCACAGCCTCCTCGCCGCTGATAATATTGCTTCTTACCGCATCTGCAAGAGCCTGGTCAAGGGTTTGCATGCCATGTTGACTGCTGGTCTCAATCACCGTGGCAATCTGGTGAACTTTCTTCTCCCGAATGAGATTCCGAATTGCATAGTTGGCCAACATTATCTCGACTACCGGGAACCTCCCCTTCCCGTCAGCACGCGGCACCAGAACCTGAGACAGTACCGCCTCTAGCACCAATGCCAACTGTACCCTAACCTGCTCGTGCTGCGAAGGAGGGAACTCGGCAATGAGGCGATCAATAACATCAGCAGCACCCAGGGTATGTGCTGTGGCCAGCACCAGGTGGCCCGTTTCAGCGGCATTTATGGCTGCAGCCGTGGTAGCGACATCACGCATCTCTCCAACGAGGATTACATCGGCATTCTGCCGCAGCGCATGCCTCATCGCCGAGGCAAATGATGTAGTATCGTCCCCCAGGTCTCGCTGAACTATGAGACACTTCTTATTACTGTGCAGATATTCAATGGGATCCTCAACTGTGACCACCTTTCTGCTCATCTTTTCATTGAGGTAATTAATCATCGCAGCCTGAGTGGTTGACTTGCCGCTGCTTGTGGGGCCAGTAACCAAGATCAGCCCCTTTCGCCTAAGGATCAAGGTCTTACAGATGTCAGGCAGGCTCAACTCATCAATAGTAGGAACACTAACCGGCAGACAACGGACGGCAAGTGCGATACTACCGCGCTGCATAGAAGCATTGACCCTGAAACGGCCCACTCCGGAGATGCTATAGGCAAAGTCAAGCTCCAGCTCCCTATAGAAAACCTCCCGCTGCTTCTCCGATGTGATAGACTCAAACGCTTCCTTGATTGCCAAAGGGGACAGCGGTTCGTCTCCCACAGGCACGAGCTCATGGTAGAGGCGGAGCACAGGACAAGCTGGCACTACAAGGTGAACGTCAGAGGCCCCCCAGTGCATAGCTACTCTAAGAAGCTCATCGATGTCCAATTGATCACCCCACTCTGTGAGTTTCCACTCTGCTTGGGCTGGTGCTCTCCTTCGACAGCTGGCCTCGCTTTCGGGCAACGAAGGCCTTTACAATGTCGGGGTCGAATTGAGTGCCAGAGCAGCGCTCTATTTCTTCCACAGCCTGCTCAGGAGAGAATTTGCCCTCACGGTAAGGACGCAGTGATGTCATAGCGTCATATGCATCGGCTACAGCCAGAATTCGAGCGTCGAGGGGGATATTCTCACCTTTCAGCCCTGCCGGATAGCCATTGCCATCCCAGCGTTCATGATGATATTGGATGGCAGCCAGACACCCACTCAAGCCCCCGACGTGCTTCAGTATCGCTATCCCCAGCTTGGGATGCGCGCGTATCGACTCCCAGTCATCCTCACTCAAAGCGTTGGTCTTGAGAAGTACCCCATCGGAGACTCCAATCTTGCCAATGTCGTGCAGCAACGCCGCCGCTCGGATTGTGGCTATCCGCTCTTCTGAATAGCCAAGCTCCTCGGCAATCTCCGTGGCATACTTGCTAACCTTTTTCGAATGCCCGTAGGTATAATGGTCCTTGGCATCAACCGTCGCTGCCAGGGCGTATATCGTGCTCAATACCCCCGGCTCTCCCTCCGGCTTAACCCCTATTCCAACTGCCTGCGAACGGGTTACATCGGAGGCCAAGGATATTCGATTCCTGCCCGCTTGCTTGCTATGATACAAGGCCGCATCCGCCGCCTGGAAAAGCTCCTCTCGCATAACCCCATCAGTGGGCCACGAAGCTACGCCCATGCTACAAGTCAATGCAACCCCTCCAGAGTCCATCTCGCTTTCTATCCTCTTGCGTATCCTCTCCCCTACGTTGTAGGCATCGTCAAGAGATGCCTGCGGCAGAATAACGGTAAACTCGTCTCCGCCATAGCGAAAAGCCATATCTATGCTTCTGGTCGCGCTCCTTATGTACTGCCCTATGTCCCTGAGGATATCATCGCCCGCCAGATGACCATAGACATCGTTATACGTCTTGAAAAGGTCCATGTCCAAAAAGAGCAGGGAGAATATGTCACCAAAGCGAGAACACCTGGAGATCTCCTCGTCAAGGCGCTCGTGAAAATAGCGGTGATTATATAATCCGGTCAACTCATCGATATGAGCCCTCTCCCTGGCTTGAGCATAAAGCTGAGCATTCTCTATAGCCACTGCCGCTTCATGGATCAGCGTCGTCACCAGTTCAATGTCATCGCTGGAGTACAAACCGCCTGACTCCTTTTTGCTCAGCGCCAGAATCCCGACCAGCTTGCCTTTGCTCTTCATCGGCACAAGCAACTCCATTTCCACGCCTTCGATAATATTCCTTTCCACCTCCCACAACCCTTTAAACTCCGGCGCTACATCTATGAGCTCTCGAGAGAGAGGCTTATCGTTACGGGAAAGCCAGCTCACAACCGGGCTTTCCATGCTCAGCTTTATCGGTATCGCTGCCTCCCCCTCAACCAGCCGCTCCGCGTACTGTGAGCTGAAATCACCACCGTCGCGGAGCAAAAGGCTCGCCTGGGTGGCATTCACCGCCCTTGCTATCGGTTTCAACATTGCCTCTGCCAGCTCGTCCAGATCGATAACATTGCTCATTCTCTGAGCGAAACCGAGCACCATCTGCCGATACTCATAGGTCTCCCTGTAGAAGAGCCTGTCCACACCTTTCTGAACGAACATCCTCAGCGGGTTAAACAGCCAGGCCATCAAGAGCGCCATCACGAAAACAGCTGCCAGGCTGGCGGAGGTGGTCCAACCCTGGAGGAAGTGGTGCAAACTCAAGAGCATAAGCAGAAATAGAGCGGTGATAAGAATGCTTATCAATGAGTATGCAAGTCCTTTTCTTATGACCAGCTTGATGTCGAATAGCCTATATCTCATGATGGCATAACTGATCACCAGCGCATTGCCCAGATGTCCAATGTGCTCGAAAGGGAATTGGGGGAAGGGTGGGATGGCCATTCTGATAGAAAAGCCCGTCAGCATCCCGAGGCCGACCAATAGATAGGTAACTCTATTCCGGCTCTGAGGGTCTTTCAAAGACCGATACCTGCGCACCAGAAGGAATACTGACAATACAATAAAAGGAGCACCTATGACGGTGAGCAGATGTAGAAATGGGCCATATTCGATACTGAGCGTTCCATTTGATACAGAAACGCTATCAGGGATATAGCCCAGAGCTGCCAGCGGCGCCAAGATGAACACCACAGCCCCATACCCGAGCTTCACCGCTATATCAGCGGTTTTGTGGACAAAGAAGCAGACAAATTGATAATAGGCGACTACCACACATAGACCACTCACAACCAGCAAACCGGCCCATAGGCGAGTAAGCCCAAAGAAATCGAGGGAAAGTAGCAACGCGCTCAAACTCCATGCCATGGCAAAGACCACATACACCGTGAAGTGGTAACGGACTCGCGTGCGCGTATCACGCAGAAGGCCCACCAGCAAAGTGGACTCGATGATGAGGGTAATCAATAGCATCACACAATATGAACTCATCTTATTGCAATGCGCCCCCTTGTAGACTTAGCTCGCTGTAGCCTACAACCATTATCCGACTAAAGCGAGCTTGGTCAATCCTACAAAGGTAACAGTGGTAGACGTACTTTTGAGTTTGCGAAACCTCATGCAAGTACATCTGACCGCCGTAATGGTCACCGCAGTACCGTCGTCTGCACAAAGCTTCACCCAACTCCACCAAACCAGTCAAAACTGACCGCCTCCAGAGCCGATGACGAACCCTAATAGCGAATCGAGCTTGCACCTGAAGAGGGGAACAAGGGGCAAATCTTGTCACCAT
>CAZCXP010000025.1:18194-22335 GCA_964502665.1 uncultured Dehalococcoidia bacterium
AAGATCGCCGATTCCATGTAGAAGGCTGGATAGACGCCAATGCCGTTAGCTGATGTGAGAGTGGATTCCCTGAGAAAGCGTTTTGGCGCTATTCTTGAGACGAGCAGTTCGTTGATGAGCGCACGCTAGAGATGTCGGTCGCGCCGGTTTGGGTACCAAATTACTATACAGCCCGGTACCATCGCCTCATTGCCAAGGGGATCGGGATTTGCCAAAATTAGGAAGTAGAGCCCAGAAAGATTGTGTTAGCACAATGAGAAGGGAAAGAAAAACACCGACACCGAAGTTCAGCACATCCAGTAGAAGCCTGGACAAAGAAGGCATGCACCCTCAGATTGTCCAGCCAGAGGAATATGCCGGCTACCCAAATGGCAACGCAGACGCTGCGAAGGACCACAAGGCTGAGGTTGATGACGATATGCGCGACCGCGTGGACTTTCTAGCATGCCTCCTGGCGGATTACATGCATAAATAGGGAACCACCCCTTCACGGACAGAGCAGCAGATCTCCAGCCGGGAACGGTGCCCGGCCGACGCCCCCGACAAGCACATCACCGCGTTCCAGTGCGAGCCACCGGACCTTTCAAGTAGTGACCATAGGCTTCGCTGATGTTACAGTGCACCGGCACCCACAACCCACCACACAAGGGCTTTGAATACTCAAAGGGTTCTCCTATTGGCCTAACCCCGGGCATCCCGTATTTCTCGACAATCTTGGGCTGTGTTACAGTGAATATGTCATCTATTCCTGTATCGTTGCAGTAGTCGTAGAGAATCTTGAACAAACCAAACGCGACCAGATGGCGGGCTTCCCGAGCCAGGTCCTTACCGATGGCGAATCTTCCTCCTTCGACAGCTCTTGATATGCTGTTGGCCCTGACGTACTCAGTCAGCGGAAAATCTGAATCCATTGGAAAACCGCTTGGATTGTCGGCAACCATTCGCATTGTGGCAACCGGTGTGCCATGTTCATCCAGGGCCAAGAAGTTTGCTGCGCAGTCGTCGTATACGTCTCTTTCGAGCCCACTCTTGTTCTCAGGCTCATAACCCATTTCGACGCAGTATACCTGATATCTCAACTTCCAAACCTTCTCAAGGTCTTCCCGGGTTTCCGCAATCAGAAACTTATAGCCGCTCGCTTCGAAGTAGCATTTGGGTTTGATGGCTGTGGCCAGCAAGTCCGAATTTGCGGCATAAGCAGGTACCATACTGTCCACTCTAAAGCAGGAGCCCTCAAGTTTGCTCCTCAACTCCTCCTCATTCCAGCGATGATGGCCATGCTCTTTCAAGCTTCTGGCCAGGACCAAATTGCAGACCCCTACACCGAACTGAGTAACGAGAAGTTTCCCGATATTAGATAGGCCGCCGTCACGATAGATTTCTTTCAGAATTGGGATTATCCTGACCGGGTGTTTGGGCTCAACCAAAATGAACCGCCCGGAGGGCCTGAGCACCCTGAAGTACTCACTGATAGCATTGTCAGGTTCTCTCAAAGCGAAGAGAACGTGAACAGAGAGAACGCAATCGAAAGTGTTATCAGGATAGATGGTGAGCCCCTTTTCTATGTCCCACTCCCTGAACTCAACGTTTTGCAGCCTCGCGTTGTTCTTCTTCAGTCTAGCCCTGTGCAACATCGCCTGAGAGGAGTCTATACCATCAACGATATACCCTCTCTGCCCCAGCTCTATCGAGTAGCTTCCGGTACCGCAGCCCGCATCGAGTATCCTGCCGCCTCCACGCGTACTGTCGCCAACAGCTCTTGCCACGTCCAGCAGCAGCCTCTGGTAAGACCCATAGTACCTGGGCAGTGCATCGTAGAAGCGGGCATACAGTTCCCACACTTTACTGACAGTGTCGCGCGCGGTGTTATTCGGCATTGCTTCAACCACAGAACCGTCTTTCGCCAAAGCTACTCCTGTTACCGGCCACCTTCGGTATTCGACCCGTGTTCCAGGTTGTAAACTAGAGTAAACTAGAGTTAACTAAAGTGTAGTCTCTTGTACTACGTCTTTATATATATGTCAAGTATCGTACACGACCTTAGCTACGAGCCCGAAGTTAACCAGCAGCGCAAGTCATCCCCACCCTATTTTACGACCTTTGCTCCCGAATCCTTATGGGGGGCGGCTGATAGCCCTCCTTTTCACCCCGTTATCAAACGATGTCAGAAGCTACACCCAAACTGGCCTCACCCAACACACCCAGCCAACCTCTGACAAGGCAGTTTTGACATGGCCACGGCTAAGTGCTATCCTCAAGAGTTACCAAGATACGCCAGAAGGCTTCAGTCTATAGCTAATAAGCCAAAGGTAGATGGCAATGTAGACAGCAAGACTACATCCCGTAGCCCAAGCTGGAGTTGTCGATTGTCACATCCTCTTAAACGAGAACTCACAACTGGAGTGGTACGAAAGTCCTATTCAGAAAAAGTACTAAAATATCATTGCCATGTGCTGTAAGTCCTTCTACAATCCAAACGGGAGGCAGCCATGAAAGGATGGGAGCGTTATGGACGCAAGCAAGGGTGATGCAAGCGAACTCTGGCAGCAGAAGTTCAAGATAGTCAAGAGGGGGCTAGACCAAGCCCAGGTCTTCTCTTTCATTAGCGACCTTATTGAGCAGAATAACGAACTCACAAGCAAACTCGAGCACATAGATTCCCTCAAAAAGCTTGCAGAAAAAACCATAATCGAAGCCGAGAGGCAGGCACAGAGTATCAGGATAGAAATAGAGCAAGAGGCAAACGCCCAGGCTGCTTCCATTATCACCGAGGCTGAAGAGAAATCCAAGGCGGAAGCCGGGAGAATCATCGCCGAAGCTCAGCAAGCTATGGCCGAATCAGAGAAGATGGTCGCCGAGGCTGAAGAGAAATCCAAGGCGGAAGCCGGGAGAATCATCGCCGAAGCTCAGCAAGCTATGGCCGAATCAGAGAAGATGGTCGCCGAGGCTGGAGAAAAGGCCAAAACAGAGGCTGAGAGAATCGTCGCTGAGGCTGAAAAGAAATCCAAAGCAAAAGCCGAGAGAATCATCGCCGAAGCTCAGCAAAGCAAGGCTGAATCAGAGAAGATGGTCGCCGAGGCTGGAGAAAAGGCCAAAGCAGAAGCTGAGAGAATCGTCGCTGAGGCTGAGGAGAAAGCTAAGGCGGAAGCTGAGAGAATTGTAGCTGAGGCTGAGGAGAAAGCTAAGGCGGAAGTTGACAGGATAGTAGCTGAAGCTCAGCAAAGAGCAGAGGATACTGTACAAGAAAAAGCCTCGCTAGCTGAACAACAAGCTCTGGACATCGTAAGAGCGGCGGAAGAAAAGGCGGAGACAATCAAAGCACCGGCCCAGGAAGAAGCCGACCGACTTATCGCCGAAGCCAAACAGAAGGCTGAAGCAGCCGAACGGCAAGCCCAGGAGGTCCTAAGAGAGGCGGAGGAGAAAGCGGAGTCCGTCAAGGGCCTTGCCGAAGAGGAAGCCAGCAGAATTGTCGCAGAAGCCAACGAAAAGGCCGAGCATTTAGTGGAAGAACGAACAGCCAGGGCTGAGGAGCAAGCACAGGGTATTCTAAAAGCGGCAAGGGACAAGGCTGAAGCAGAGGCACAGGGTATCAGGCGAGAAGCCGAGCAAGTGCTGCTAAGGAGCAAGAGGATAGGAGAAGAGGAGATAAGGGAGAAGTTCAAGAGAGTCTATGAGGGATTGCTCCTAGACCTGGGAGAAATCGAGGCAGTAGCGGCTGTACCAAAGGAAGAGGAGATTACAGCCCCTGAACAAGCCGAAGCTGAAGCTGCTCCAGTCGAACAACCGGAGATGATAGCAGAGGAGGCTGAGGAGCAGCCCGCACCTGTACTGGAGGAAGAGAAAGCTGAAGTTGAAGCTGCTCCAGTTGAACAGGCTGAGATGATAGCAGAGGAGGCTGAGGAGCAGCCCGCACCTGTACTGGAGGAAGAAAAAGTTGAAGCTGCTCCAGTTGAACAACCAGAGATGATAGCGGAGGAGGCTGAGGAGCAGCCCGCACCTGTGCTGGAGGAAGAGAAAGCCGAAGTTGAAGCTGCTCCAGTCGAACAACCGGAGATGATAGCGGAGGAGGCTGAGGAGCTGCCCGCACCTGTGCTGGAGGAAGAGGAAGCCGAAGTTGAAGCTGCTCAAGTCGAACAGCCAG
>CAZCXP010000026.1:0-10781 GCA_964502665.1 uncultured Dehalococcoidia bacterium
CCCCTGGACCCCGTCCCGAGAAGGCGCTCGCAGCAAAGTCGTAAACGAATCCCCCAACGGAATGTTTACCATATTTGCCAGCCCTTGTCAACTATCAATGGTGAGGTAGGGGCGACCCATTGGGTCGCCCCTACCTCTGGAATCCGGAGTGTAAGTGGGGCGGATGTTCGTGGACATCGTTCAGTCAAACTGGGTATAATAGGGCTTAGACTTTTGGGGGACAAGGCGGTCTTACGATGCAAATTTCAGTAGTTGAGGCCAGGGACCTGCCGGAGGCCTGGTTCCTGTGCTTGCGCAGGACGCTTGCGCAGGGGCGTGAGTATATCATCGACAGGGGCAGCAATGTCGGGCAGCGCAGAAAAGAGCTCGATTTCATTGTCCTACAGGTTAGACACCCCGGCAATAGGCCCCTGGTTCCTGACGTGCCTTCAGGAGTACCTCCTCCTTCGTCGATGGAGTATGTGGAGAACTACCTGCAGTACCTGTTGACTTCCTTCAAGGCTGATAGGGAGCAGTATACTTACGGCGAGGATCTAGAACAGCAGATACCGGAGTTGATTCAGATATACAAGGAGGGCGGCCACAATACCAATCAAGGATTCATGGCGGTTGGGAGCAGGGAATCAATTAGACTTCCTGATCCCCCTTGCTTGAGGGGCATCGACACCAGGGTCGAGAATGGAAGACTGCACTTCATAGTGTATTTCAGGTCCTGGGACTTGTGGGCAGGATTACCATCGAATCTGGCAGGGATACAGCTCCTGAAGGAGTATGTGGCGAGCGAGATCGGTGTGGAAGATGGAGAACTTATGGCGTTAAGCAAGGGATTGCATTTATACGACTATACCTGGGAACTGGCTAGGACTGCAGCGAGGTTGGATGCGACTTAGCAGATGCAACGGGGGAGCTTACTTACCTCGGGGTAATCTGCTAGCTGCACTCCTGTTTCGTCTGTCAAGTCAACAGAAGTAGAAACTGCCAAATCCGGGGAAAATGCCAAACCAATCGTCCAGGGACATAGTCAAGCAGCATTCCACCTGCTCAGCTTCGAACGCTTGGAAGTTCGCACTGCCCACATAACCTCGCCATATCACCTGGGTTGATCCCGAGTCCTCAATTCCGATTGTCAGTTTGTGCTTCTCGGCTATGCTGGCCATCACGGCACCAAACGCTTCATCGTCTGCATCTCCACGAATTACGAACTCGCACTTTTGGCTATCCCAGTTGACGCTGAGCGCCTCACCCTCCCACAGCGTGCCGTTCATCTTTTCAGGTTCACTTATTGTTGCTTTCATCCTGAGCCTCAGTGTAAGGCTGTTGATACCGCTGTTCTCAGGGGAACTTCACGTTGTTGGCTTTGCCTACAGAGATTCCCCTGCCATATGCCTGCTGGCGAGGAAGACGATTGTACCTAACTTATATGGTACTGTAGTGAAATCGTAGACGGCTTCGCCCTCCAAGTCAACATAACGTTCCCTCATCTTAGTTCACTCTACCTCTGAATCTTGCAGGGGATTCTCTAGGAATACGCAACGAGGAGGGTTGTTATGCGTTCCGTTTCTGCTTGCGCATCTGGGCGGATACTTGTGGGGGCTTGTGAAGTTAGAAGAGGCTACGAACTGCTGAACTGGGGAACAATGCCAAACCAATCGTCGAGTAACATGACCAAACAACATTCTACCTCACCGGATTCGAACGAGAGGAACTCCGCGCTGCCCACATAACCTCGCCACACAAGCTGGCCTGGTCCCGAGTCCTCGATTTCGACCAGCAGTTTGCGCTGTTCCAGCACGCTGGTTACAACGTTGCTGAATACCTGTTGACCATCCTTGTCTCCACGAATCACAAACTCGCCCCTCTCGCTGTCCCAACTGGCCATGAGCGCCTCGCCTTCCAAAACAGCGTCTTCCACGTTATCGAACTGAACGATCGTTACTTTCATGGTGCGCCTTTCTGTGAAGTTGTCGGGCCGCTGCTACCGGGGATATCTAGGTAGTTAGCTTTGCCTTCTGAATATGTCTCCCACTATAGTACTGGCGATCCCAAACTATCGTACTGAAACTATAGTACTGTGTATGCAATCCTAGAGGACTGCATGGTACAAGTCAAGATGAAGTTTCCTAATGTTACTTCACTGCACCTCTGACTTTGTCGGGTAATTCTGCATAATTGCATAGCGAGAAACATTTTTAAGGTTCAGCTTCC
Source organism: uncultured Dehalococcoidia bacterium (assembly GCA_964502665.1). Taxonomy (GTDB): domain Bacteria; phylum Chloroflexota; class Dehalococcoidia; order SZUA-161; family SZUA-161; genus SOKG01. Next base: position 2,206 of record CAZCXP010000026.1, read on the forward strand.
GGTTGCGCATCGCGTATCGGTGTTGGAGGCCCAAAACATTTCTTGAAGGGCGTGTTGCGGAGGGAAAGGGTTTAAGGGGCAAGAGCCGCTTGTCCCGATATTTCGTTTAGCCTTTTTGCCAGCGTCAGTGCGTTCCTCACGGCGAAGCCCTCGGCGTCGTTATTGAAGTAGACATAGACTGCCTTGCCATTCTGAGCCAGCTCCGCAATCCTGTGCGCCCAATCGCCTAGCTCCTCATCAGAGTAACAGCCCCCGTACATCCAGGTGCTCCCGTGAAAGCGGACATAGGCGAAATCGGCGGTGACCTCGAGGGGTGTGGTGAGACCGGGCATGTCGAAGATGCAGAAGCCGACATTGTGGCGGCGCAGCAGGTCGAATACTTCCTGGACAAGCCAGGACTCGTGACGGAACTCGAAAACGTGGCTCAAATCGCCGGGGAGCGTTGAGAGGAAGGATTCCAGCAGCCAGTCATTGCGGTGCACACTCGGCGGAAGCTGGTACAGGAGGGGACCCAGTTTCCCTGCGAGCAGCTTTGCCCTGCTCAAGAAGTTCGCCAATGGTTCCTCGGCATTCTTGAGTCTCTTGACGTGGGTGATAAACCGGCTCACCTTCACGGCAAAGGCGAAGGTCTGCGGGGTGGAATCCCGCCAGCCCGCAAACGCTTTCTCCGAGGGCAAATGATAGAAGCTGTTGTTGAGCTCAACCGTGGCAAAGGTTCGGGCGTAGAACTCAAGCCAGCCAGGCTTGGAGAGTCCGTCGGGATAGAACACCCCGCGCCAGTGGTCGTAGTGCCAGCCGCTCGTCCCAACCACTATCTTCGCAGCCATCTTCCCCCTTCAGACCTGCAACCGAGGCCCCTAGTTGCTCGAATTCGGGCGCGAACTCATAACGAAACAACCGGCCTTTGCGATTGTGGTTGTGTCCTTCAACCTCGATTGTAACACTGCGGAAGGCTAAATGCACCAGCTTTTGTACTACGCCGTCTAGGACTTTCGAGAGCGGCCGGTCAAATCTGGTACTGAAACGCTTAGTGAGCTAGTACGGGGCAAGACTAGTACTATCGGGTGCCCCGGGGCAGACGGAGGCAGGCGGTTCCGTGAAGTGAAGGCGGGTGACGAAAGTACAGGCTGCGTACGGAGGAGATATGACCATAATACTGGTCCATTTACTCTGGGAGTACCATTTACCGGCAACGGGCTGGATTATATAGTACTTTCATGGGATATATACATCGTACTATCTGGTGGGTGGCCTGATTGGATGGTCTGCCTGATGGGTATAGGGCGACTGTGATAGCAGCTTACAAGGGGGGTGAATGATATGGCCAACAACAATCGCGAAATGGGTGGCATGTTGACGGTCAGCGAAGTAGCCCAGCTTCTGTATGTCCACAGCAACACCCTACGGCGCTGGACAGAAAAGGGGATGATAAAGGCATACCGCATAGGTCCTCGCGGCGATCGAAGATTCAGACGGGAGGACATCGATGTCTTGCTTCCTGGGAACAACAAAGGCGTCTGAGTGAGTCCAGCGAAAGAGAAACAAAAGATGGAAGGTGGTTTCGGGGTGAGCTATGCGTAAGATAGTAGTAATGATAGTCGATAGCCGGTCGTTCTTCCGAGCTGGGGTACGCCAGGTTTTGACTGAAGGAAACAGCCCCGACGCGGTGGAGGTCGTCGAATGCGACCCTGGGGAGGACGGCAACGAGGCAATAGCTCAAATCGCGGCGGAGTCGCCCGATATCGTACTCGTGGATATCAGCTACTCTTTCCTAAACGGACTGGAGCTATCCAAGAAGATCGTTCGCACCTTCCCTCAGACAAAGGTCGTGATACTGAGCGCCAACCCGCTGGAAGATGACGACGAGCTATTCGAAGCTGTGAAAGCAGGGGCCGCAGCTTATATCAGAACCAGACACTGTTCACCTGGAGAGGTCACCGAGGCATTACAACGAGCTTCCAGGGGTGACTATCCCATAAATGACAGTGTAAGCAAGAAACCCGAAGTCGCCTGGCGAGTGCTGAGGCAATTCCAGGAGATGGCATCTGGCGTCAGAAAAGAGGATGACATATTGATACCCCTGACCTCAAAAGAGGCGCAAATCCTGGCTCTTGTCGCCGAGGGCAATGGAAACAAGCAAATTGCGATCATCTTGGGCGTCAGCGAGCAGACTATCAAGAATCACGTCAGCTCCATACTGCGCAAACTGAACGCTAACGATAGAGCCCACGCAGTGATGCTGGCAGTGCGCAACGGCTGGGTTCCCATTCAGCCTGACCGCAGCTGGGGCCGCCGCCGTGGGGATACCCTCTCCGGGAGACCAGGCCTAGCAAGAATGTATTCAAATTGAAGCCCCCGCAAGACCCTCGGTGCCTTTGACCATCCTTCACTGCTTTGGGCCCCCACTTCATTGCTGCTTCTTGCCAGCCACAAGCTCCTCAAGTATCACCATTGCTGCTTTTTTGTCAAGGGGCTCGTTGTTGTTGCCGCACTTGGGAGATTGGATGCAGCCAGGGCATCCTTCCTCGCACGGGCACTCGGAGATCGCCTTCAGTGTCGCCTGCCACAACTCTGTAACTAGCTCGAATCCCTTCTCGGCGATGCCGATTCCTCCAGGATAAGCATCATAGATGAATATCTGGGGCTTGCCGGTATCGGGATGGAGGGGCGTGGAGACGCCGCCTATGTCATTTCGGTCGCAGAGGGCGAACAGTGGCAATAGGGCGATGGCGGCATGCTCGGCAGCATGCAGACCTCCGGCGAAGTCGAGTCCCTCCGCCGCCAGTTTTTCCTCAACCTGCGGCGGTATCTCGAACCAAAGGGCCACAGTAGGGAAGGGGTGGGGTGGCAGGTCGAGGGGCTCTTCGCCGATTACCTCTTCGGTGAATATCCGCTTCTTCTTGAAGCCGAGCACGGTGGTAGTAACCTCCACTTCGCCCAGATGCACCATTATGTCCCCTATGGCTTTCTCGAGGCTTGCCCTAAGTATGCTGATATCGGTTATGTCCTTGGTCTGGGTATAGTAAGGGGCATCGGTGGGCACAGCGTAGGCGGTGCGCATCTTCAAATCCAGCTCGGTGACCAGATAGGACTCTCCCTGATGGAGATAAACGGCGCCGGGGTGGACCTGGAAGAAGGCGTTGGCCTCCTCAACAGTCTCCAGGAGGCGGCCGCTGGCGATGTCCACAAGCTGATAGTTCTGGGAGGAGGTGGAGCGGATGTTGATCTCCTGGGCGGGATAAACTACCCTTGGCGAGGGATACCAGCGCCGGCCGCGCCTGTGCAGCAGCCCCTCTCCTTCGAGTTCAGCTTCTGCTCGGCGGCAGCTATCCCCGAATAACCTCTCGTCGCTGTCGCTCAGGGGTAACTCCCACGCGGCGCAGACGAGGTGGGGCTTGAGGATGCGGAGGTTGTCCGGGTCGATTAGAGCATTCTCGTGGCTCTTGCCGAAGAAGAAGTCGGGGTGGCGCATGAGATACTGATCAAGGGGGTTGTCCAGGCCGATGAGAAAGCTCAGAGAGCTCTCCTCACTGCGCCCGCTCCTTCCCGCCTGTTGCCAGGTGCTGGCGATACTGCCCGGGTAGCCGGTGAGCACGGTGGCGTCCAGACCGCCGATATCCACTCCCAGCTCCAATGCCGTGGTAGCCACCGCAGCCAGCAAATGGCCCTCGAACAGCTCGCGCTCGATCTGGCGGCGGTCCTCGGCCAGGTAACCGGCGCGGTAGGGCTTGACCATCTTCGCCAGTGCCGGCTCCTTCTGGCTGAGCTGATCCCGCACATAGAGATAGATGAGCTCGGTAAGCCGGCGGCTTCGGGCAAAGGCGAGGCTGCGGATTCCTTGTTGCACAAGCTCGGTCAATATAAGAGTGGCTTCGCTGTTGGCGCTGCGGCGAGCAGACTTCGCCTCGTCGAGCAGCGGGGGGTTCCAGAATACGAAGTCCTTTCCGCCGTGAGGAGAGCCGTCCTCGGCGATAACGTCGAAGGGGAGCCTGGTCAGCCTCTCGACGTGTTCTTTAGGGTTGGCGATAGTGGCAGAGCAGCAGATGAGCTGCGGGGTCGCTCCGTAGAAGGTGCAAAGTCGCTTGAGGCGGCGGAGCACGTTAGCCACGTGTGAGCCGAAGACGCCCCGGTAGATGTGGGCTTCGTCGATCACGATGTACTTCAGCCTTGAGAGCAGCCCGGACCATGAGCGGTGGTTGGGTAGAATGCCGAGGTGCACCATATCCGGGTTTGACAGCACGATCTCCGCCGATCGCTTAATCTCGGTGCGCTCCCACTGGGGGGTGTCGCCATCGAAGGTTGCGCAGTTCAGCTTGATCCGCTGTGGGGCGGTCAATTCTTCTAGACTTCGCAGTTGATCCTGAGCCAGGGCTTTGGTGGGGAAAAGGTATAGAGCGCGACTGCCTCTATGAGTCAAGATGGCATCGAGGATGGGGATATTGTAGCAAAGGGTCTTGCCGCTGGCCGCTGGGGTAACCACCACAACATTCTTGCCCGCGCGGACAGCGTTAATGGCCGAAGCCTGGTGGCTATAGAGCGGGAGCAGGCGGTTTGAGTCGAGTGAGGCATGAAGCGCGGGGTGCAGGGGCTCCTCCAGCTCGCCGTAGGTTGCCTCCCTGGGTGGGATGTGCTCGATGTGAGCAATTTGATCCTTGTAGGCGGGGAGGCTCCTCAGATGGGGAAGAAAGGTCGAGGTATTCATCGCTTCCCCTGCGCCTTCACAGGGCGTGCAGGATCTCGATTTCGTAATCTAAGACCTCGGCATCGCTCCTGATGCTCTGTATGAAGTTCATCACGTGGGACAAGACCTCGTTTGCGTGCCGGCCATCGTTGCTGACACAGCTAACACCCAATGTAGCCAACTGCCATAAGTCCTGGTCATCAACCTCAGCGATGGAGACGTTAAACTTGTTGCTCACCTGTGAGGTGATTGACTTCAATATCCTTCTTTTGCCTTTAAGGGAGTGGTTTTCAGGGAGGCGAAGCCTCACCCTCAAAGCACCGACGTTCATGGCAAAACCCGAGGGAAAACTAGAAGTGTTTCCCTTTGCAGTTCCATCAGGGTAGGTCGCCCGACGTCGGGCGACCTACCCAAAGAGGTTTATTCCGTTCGCCCTGAGCCCCCGCGTACGCGGGGGGCCGTTCATGGTTCGACAAGCTCACCACGAACGGCATCCGGCCGTTTCGCTTTCTATCATTCGTTGGTGGGTACTTGCTGATGAGGGTTTAGTTCCAGTTAATCACACTATACGGCGGATGTCAAACAAGGAGCTTTCTATCGCAGACGGTCAAGCCTCTCCTCTAACCTGGTCAGCTTATTTCTGCGATCATCTAGCTTCTGCCGTTCCTTCTCTACGATCGAGGCTGGTGCCTTATTAAGGAAGGCTTCATCCGCCAGGAGCCGTTCTATGCGCCTTATCTCCTCTTGGTTTGACTCGATTTCCTTTAGCAAGCGACTCTTCTCAGCATTGAAGTCGATCATACCTTCGAGAGGCAAGATAACCTCGACGCCCTTCAGCACCAGTATCTTTGCCTTATCCCCTCTAGTTCCTCTCTCCTCTCTGCTGTGGAGGATGGTCAGCGGGCGCACTCGTGCCAAGGTTCTGATGGCCGGGGCATGGGATTCAAGCGCGGGCTTGGCCTCGCCGGCGGCGATAATGGCCTCGACAAACCTGCCGGGGTCGACCTTGCTCTCCACGCGGGCATTGCGGATGGAGCGCACGATCTCGATCACCGATTCCATCTCTCGTTCCGCCTCAGCGTCGAAGGCGCTGGTGTCAGCAGTAGGGTAAGGGGCGATCATTATGGAGGCAGGCTTTCCCTCTGGCTGGCGCTCTCTTATCCTTTGCCATATCTCCTCTGTGATGAAGGGCATGAAAGGATGGAGGAGACGCACCGCTGTCTCAAGCACATGAACCAGAACTGGGAGTGGAGAGGGGGCTTCCTTCTTATGGCGAAGCCTTATCTTCGCGATCTCGATATACCAGTCGCAGTATTCGGTCCACAAGAATTCGTAGATGCGGCGGAGCGCCTCACCGAACTGAAACTCCTCGAGGAGCTCGGTCACCTCGGCTATGAGATGATTCAGCCGGCTCAGAATCCAGCGATCCTCTGCGGGGGTCATACCACGAGGGGTCTCAGCCTCCACACCGGCGAGGTTGCTGATTACGAATCTGGCAGCATTCCAGAGCTTGTTGGTGAAATTGCGGCTGCCCTCAAGCTTGTGTGAGCCCAGCATCATATCGTTGCCCGGCGAAGTCCCCGTAGATAGTGCGAAGCGCAGGGCATCGGTGCCATACTTCTCTATGGACTCCATGGGATCAATCACGTTGCCTCGGGACTTGCTCATCTTGGTGCGCGTTTCATCCCGTATCAGTCCGTGAAGGTAGACCTGGTGGAATGGCACCTCGCCGGTGTTCTCCAAACCCATCATGATCATCCTCGCCACCCAGAAGAAGAGGATGTCGTAGCCAGTTTCCAGCACCGTGGTCGGATAGAAGTATTTGAAGTCCTCGGTCTCTTCAGGCCAACCCAGGGTGGAATGGGGCCAGAGCGCGGAGCTAAACCAGGTGTCGAGAACGTCGGGGTCCTGAAGCAGGTCTCTGCCGCCACACCTGGGACATTGTTGAGGGATGTCTACATCTACTATGGGGTCTGCTGACAAATCGATTATGACCCAGTCTATGTTTTTCACAATTTCCTTATGCGATATTTCCGATTTCCTGAGGTCGCCGTATTCATACCAGGTATGCGGCAAGCCTTTTCCTCGAATCCATTCTTCTCTCGGCAGTATAAGAATGCTACGGGCATCACATTGGCAGCAGTACCAGGCGGGGATCCTGTGCCCCCACCAGAGCTGGCGGCTGATGCACCAGTCGCGGATATTCTCCATCCAGTTTACATAAACCTTGGTGAAGCGCTCGGGGATGATTTCGATGCGCCGCTCGACCACGGCATCGATGGCTGGTTTGGCCAGTGTAGCCGTCTTGACAAACCACTGCTTCAGGAGGAAGGGTTCGACCATTGTCTGGCAGCGCTGGCAGTGCCCTACAGAGTGCGTGTAGGGTTCTGTTTTGACCAGTAATCCCTCATTCTCAAGATAGGCAACCAGTTTCCGGCGGCACTCGAAGCGGTCATCCCTATCGCGCTCGTCCCCATACTCGTCCCTATAGTAGTAAGGACGTGTTGTTTCGTTCATCCTGGCGTCCAGGTCCATTATGTTGATTGCAGGAAGGCCGTGGCGCTGCGCAATCTCGAAGTCTACGGGGTCGTGAGCCGGCGTGATCTTCAGCGCTCCGGTGCCGAAAGAGGGATCGACGGCGTCATCGGCGATTATCAGGATCGATCTCTTCAACTCCTCCGGCACTGGCAGAATCACTTTTTTGCCCAGTAGGTCTCTGTAGCGCTCATCGTTGGGGTTGACGGCGACCGCGGTGTCGCCGAGGATGGTCTCCGGACGGGTAGTAGCTACGGTGATGAACTCTTTCTCAGCCCCCTCCAACGGGTACTTCACGTAGTAGAGGTGGCCCGATATTTCCTTATGCTCCACCTCGAGGTCGGAGAGTGCAGTAGCGCAGCGGGGGCACCAGTTGACGATGCGCTCCCCGCGATATATCAAGCCCTTCTTATGAAGCTGGACGAAAGTGGTGCGCACCGCCAGGCTGGGCCCAGGGTCCATGGTGAAGCGTTCGCGAGTGAAATCACAGGAGGCGCCGAGTCTCCTCTGTTGCTCGGACATGATTCCCCTGTACTTATTCATCCACTCCCACATCCGCTCCAAGAACTTCTCGCGCCCCACGTCGTGGCGTGATAGCCCCTCTTTAGCGAGGAACTGCTCAACCACGTTTTGGCCGGCGATCCCGGCGTGATCACTCCCTGGCAGCCATAGAGTGGGATCGCCTTTCATGCGGTGCCAGCGAATCATTGTGTCCTCGATGATCGCGGTGAATGCGGTGCCCAGGTGAAGCTCGCCGGTGACGTTGGGCGGCGGCATGATGATGACAAACGGCTTTCGTTGACGATCGATCTCAGGGGAAAAGTAACCTCGCTCCAGCCAGAACTGATACCACTTCCTCTCGACGGGTTTGGGGTCGTAGCTCTTGGGGATGTCGCTTTGTCCCACCGCTGTCATAAGTAAGGTTCCCTCGAATTCCAAATATCGCTATCCATTTTACAGTGCCCTGGCTGCGGCGTCAAAGGGGGCTTGGCGGGATGACACGATTCATGCCACTAAGGAAGAGGGCCAGGAACAAGCGTTCGTGGCCCTCTACTCTTTGACTACTGCTCAGCTAAGCCCCTGTCGGCTTGCCTGAACCAGGCTTCATGCCTGTTAAATCGCGGTATCTGGCTTCGAATCGGTATCCGGGTCAGCCGGTGAGATATCTTCTTTCGCCCCGGTTTCTTCTAACGTAGCTTCCGCTACATCTTCTATCGCTGGTTCCGCTTCATCAAGAGGCGCGGCTTCCAGTTCGCCTTCTGCCACAGGCAACGCGGGTTCTGCGCCGGTATCTGAGTCAACCGATGAGATATCTTCTTTCGCCCCGGTTTCTTCTAACGTAGCTTCCGCTACATCTTCT
>CAZCXP010000026.1:10881-22288 GCA_964502665.1 uncultured Dehalococcoidia bacterium
GTTTCTTCTAACGTAGCTTCCGCTACATCTTCTATCGCTGGTTCCGCTTCATCAATAACCGCGGCTTCCAGTTCACCTTTTAGCAGAGGCAACTCCGGACCTCTTTCCACAGCCTTCGAGATTTCGCTACGGGCCGGGATAAGCTTGCCGATGATGACGTTTTCCTTGAGCCCTGTTAACTTATCGACGCTTCCCATGACCGCAGCCTCGGTGAGCACCCTGGTGGTCTCTTGGAAGGAGGCTTTTGCCAAGAAGCTGTCGGTGTTAAGCGACGCCCGGGTGATTCCCAGCAACACAGGCTGCGCAGTCGCTGGCTCACCCCCTTCAGCCAGCACCTTGGCATTGATATCCTCGTACGCCAGGCTGTCGACCAGCTCGCCTGGCAGGAGCCCGCTGTCGCCAGGGGAATCGACCTTAACCTTGCGCAGCATCTGGCGAACTATGATCTCGATGTGCTTATCGTTGATATTCACACCCTGGGAGCGGTAAACCTTCTGCACTTCGTGCACCAGGTATCGTTGAACTGCCTCACGGCCCATTATGCGAAGGATGTCTTGAGGATGAATCAGACCTTCGGTGAGTTGCTCCCCGGCCTCAACCCTGGCGCCGTTCCGCACCAGAATTGGGGTCATCGGAGACACTAGGTACTCGCGTTCTTCCCTTTCCTCGTAGACTATTGATATTTTATTGCGTCGAATTTCCACCTTGCCTCCCACTGGGGCGACAAGTGGAGGCGCTACATCGGCCGCTGTTTCGTCCTCGGCAACGCTTAGCTGTGCCAGCACAGTTGCAGCGTCAACCTGCTGCTCGTTTTCCACCAACACCTCGTAGCCCTTGGGTATGGAATACTCGTCGCGGTAGACCTCGGAGCTGACAACCTTGATCTTCCTTCCCTCTTCGGTGCGACTTATCTCAACTGCACCCTCGACCTCCGAGATGACACCCTGCCCTTTGGGCGCTCTGGCTTCAAACAGCTCCTCTACGCGGGGCAGGCCACTGGTGATGTCCAGCCCAGCAACTCCCCCAGTGTGGAAGGTGCGCATGGTGAGCTGGGTTCCGGGCTCGCCTATGCTTTGGGCAGCGATAATCCCCACCGCTTCCCCCGTATGAACCAGCTTACCTCGAGCAAGGCTTCTTCCATAACACCGCTGGCAAATACCACGTCGTGACTGGCAGCTGAGCGGAGATCTCACCTGGACTCTGGTGATGCCGGCTTTGGCGATCTCATCCGCTTTCTCCTCGTCGATCTCCTCATTCCGGTCTACGAGGATTTCGCCACCTACAGGATTGACAATCGGGCTGGAAGCAATCCGGCCCAAGATGCGCTCGGCAAGCGGAGCCAGCATGCTCTTCTCCGGCGGCTCAGAGATCCAGATGCCGGCTATTGTTCCGCAATCCTCCTCGGTGACAATCACCTCCTGGGATACATCAATCAGCCTTCTGGTAAGGTAGCCGCTGTCAGATGTCCTTAGTGCTGTGTCAGCCAGCCCTTTGCGAGCACCGTGGGTGGAGATGAAGTACTCCAATACGGCAAGACCCTCTCGGAAACTGGCCTTGATGGGCAGGTCGATGATTCTGCCCGAGGGATCGGTCATCAAGCCCCGCATCCCAGCCATCTGCCTAATCTGCGAGATATTTCCCTTGGCTCCGGAGGATGCCATCATATATATTGAGCTATACCTATCCAGGGATCGTTCCAGGACGGTCTGAAGTTCCTCGGTTGCCCGTGTCCAGATATTCACCGCGCTATTGTAGCGCTCATCTTCGGTGATCAACCCTCGCTGGAACTGGTTCTCGATGTCGGTGATCTTTCCCTCGGCTTCCTCCAGAATCCTCGTCTTCTCCTCAGGCACCTGTATGTCATGGATAGCGATAGTGATGCCTGACTTGGTGACGTAATGGAACCCGAGACGTTTGATATTGTCCACCATGGTGGCAGTGCTCTCGTTCCCCAAGAGCCGGTAGCATTCGGCAACGATCTCCTTCAATGCCTTCTTATCCATGAGCTGGTTGCGGAAGCCGAGTTCATTGGGCAGAATGTCGTTGAAAATGATGCGACCAACACTGGTCTTCACTCGCTTTGCCCCATTAACTTGCTCCCGGACCTCGATCCTAGCTCCGATGTCGACGATGCCCAGCTCATGGGCGAGCTTGGCCTCATCGAAGTTGCTGAAGACCATCCCCTCGCCCTTCGTCCCGGGCTTGACCATCGTCAGGTAGTAGCAGCCAAGAACGATGTCCAATGTTGGTGCCACCACAGGTTCGCCGGAGCTTGGCAACATCATATTGTAGACGCTGAGCATCACCTTATTTGCCTCTTCCACCGCTGCTCGTGATAGCGGCACATGAACCGCCATCTGATCGCCATCGAAGTCAGCATTGAAAGCGACGCACACCAGGGGATGGATTTGTATAGCACTGCCGTCGATGAGCACTGGGTGAAATGCCTGAATGCCCAGTCTGTGTAGCGTTGGTGCCCGATTCAGTAAAATGGGGCGCTCCTTAACGACCTCTTCGAGGATATCCCAAACCTCAGGTTTGCCGCGCTCCACGATTCGCTTGGCGCTCCTGATGTTGAGGGCCAGCCCCCGGCCAACCAGGCGCCGCATGATGAATGGCTTGAATAGCTCCAGGGCCATCCTCTTGGGCAGACCGCACTGGTGAAGCTTCAGCTCAGGACCAGCTACGATCACTGATCTCCCGCTGTAGTCCACGCGTTTGCCCAGCAGATTCTGCCTGAATCTTCCCTGCTTGCCCCGGAGCATGTCTGACAGCGACTTCAGCTTATGGTTGTTTCCAGTGACCACAGCCCTGCCCCGGCGTCCATTATCAATCAGGGAATCCACCGCTTCCTGAAGCATACGTTTCTCGTTACGAATGATGATCTCTGGGGCGCCGATCTGCAGCAGCCGCCGCAGGCGGTTATTGCGATTGATCACCCTGCGGTAGAGGTCGTTAAGGTCGCTGGTGGCAAATCTACCGCCATCGAGTTGAACCATGGGGCGTAGCTCCGGGGGCAAAACGGGGAGCACGGAGAGGATCATCCATTCCGGCTTGTTCCCGCTCTTACGGAAGCCCTCGACAACTCTCAGCCTCTTGATCGCCTTCTTGCGTCGCTGCCCCGAACTCAAGGCAGCCTCTCGGTAGAGCTCTTGGCGCATGTGTTCCAGGTCGAGATGGCTGAGGATTTCGAGCATGGCTTCAGCCCCCATACCGGCGCTGAAAACATTCTCCCATCTTTGCCTAAGCTCGCGATATTTGCCCGCGCTAAGCAGGCTTTTTAGCTCGAGTCCCTCAAGCTCGGCGATCTTTGTTCTGAAGTCGTTTTCGAGTTGCCTCTTCTCCTCATGGAATTGCTGCTGCAGCCGGTTTATATCCTGCAGCACCTTCTCCTCGTCTTTCTCTGCCTTCTCCTCGTCTTTCTCCGCCTTCCCTTGTGATTTCAGCCCCTCGATTTCCTCCGCCAGCAGCCTCTCACGCTCCGACAGCCCTCGAGAGGCCTCATCGCGAAGCTGTTTTAGCGCTTGCCCCTTCTTCTCTTCATCGACACGGGTGATGATGAACTTGGCGAAGTAGATAACCTGCTCCAGATTACGGGGAGAGATGTCGAGAAGCAACCCCATTCGGCTGGGTGTCCCCTTAACAAACCAGATATGACTAACCGGAGCCGCCAGCGTGATGTGCGCCATGCGCTCTCTTCTAACCTTGGAGCGAGCTACCTCGACCCCGCACTTATCGCAGACGATGCCTTTGTAGCGCACCTTCTTGTACTTGCCGCAGTAACACTCGAAGTCCTTAGTTGGGCCGAATATCTTCTCGCAGAAAAGCCCGTCCTTCTCCGGCTTCAGGGTACGATAGTTAAGGGTTTCGGGCTTGGTAACCTCGCCGTAGGACCATCCCCTGATCTGCTCTGGCGATGCCAGAGAGATACGAACAGTGGTAAAGTCGTTTACCTCGAGCATTACTCACGCTCCTCGAATCCGGCCAGGTTTATCCCCAGCCTGGGAGTTTCTGCTGCAGATTCCATCAGGTATGTCACCCTTTCCTCGTCCTCGTTAAGCACCTCGATAGCCAGTCCCAGGCTTTGCAACTCCTTGACCAGCACCTTGAAAGATTCCGGTACCCCAGCCGTCAATATGTCCTCGCCGTTGACTATAGCCTCATAGGTCTTGACTCTCCCCACCACGTCGTCGGATTTGACGGTGAGCATCTCCTGAAGGTTATGAGCAGCGCCGTAGGCTTCGAGTGCCCACACTTCCATCTCACCAAACCGCTGTCCGCCGAATTGTGCTTTGCCACCCAACGGCTGCTGCGTTATCAATGAATAGGGGCCCGTAGACCGGGCGTGGATCTTGTCCTCAACTAGGTGGATCAGCTTCATCATGTAGATGTAGCCCACAGTCACTGGCTGGTCGAGGGGCTCACCAGTGCGTCCATCGTGAAGCACAGTTTTGCCAAAGATAGGAGGTGACATCCCCTTCTCATGGCAGAGGTCTTCCACAACCTTATTTACCTCTTCGGCGCTCAGGGCTGAGACATCCAGGCCCACCTCCTCTTCCAGCCACAGCCTAAGGCAGACCTGCCTTGCTTCGCCCGTGACCTCCTCAGCGAATACCCTCTCACCATCGTACCCACGCTCGCCGAGCCAGGACTTGGCCTTATCCAACTGGATGGCATCCTCCCCATTGTGACTCCAGACGACTGCTCCCGACTTGCGCGCTATCCATGCCCTCGCCAACGCATCTTCGAGGGCGGCGTCATCAGCGCCGTCGAAAACCGGGGACAGTGCCTTGAAGCCGAGGGTTTTGGCCGCCCAGCCCAGGTGGGTCTCCTGAAGCTGCCCGATATTCATCCGAGAGGGAACGCCCAGCGGGCTGAGTATTATGTCCACTGGTCGGCCATCGGGCAAGAAGGGCATATCCTCCTCCGGCATAATACGGGCAATCACCCCTTTGTTGCCGTGACGCCCGGCCATCTTGTCCCCCTCGCAGATCTTTCGCATTTGGGCTACAAACACCCGCACCATCTGGTTGACCCCTGGGGGGAGATCATGGTTATCGTCACGCGTGAGAACACTGACATCGATCACCTTGCCATACTCACCGTGCGGCACCCTGAGGGAGGTATCCTTGACCTCGCGAGCCTTTTCCCCGAAGATGGCTCGCAGGAGCTTCTCTTCAGCGGTGAGCCCTCTTTCGCCTTTGGGAGTGATCTTCCCTACCAGGATGTCGCCGGAGCCGACTTCGGCGCCGACTCGGATAATCCCAAGCTCATCGAGATGGCGCAGGCTTTCCTCCCCTATATTGGGTATGTCCCTTGTTATCTCCTCGGGGCCCAGCTTGGTATCCCTGGCCTCAACCTCGTATTTTTCGATGTGAACTGAGGTGAACCTATCCTCTTTGACCAGGCTCTCAGAGATGACAATAGCATCCTCGAAGTTGTATCCTTCCCAGCTCAGGAAAGCGCAGAGGACGTTTTGCCCCAGGGCAAGCTCGCCCCCTTCTGTGGACGAGCCGTCTGCCAGAACCTGACCCCGCCTGACCAGATCTCCTTTGCTCACCACTGGCCTTTGGTTGATGCAGGTCCCCTGATTTGAGCGGGCAAACTTGGTTAAGGGGAAAGACTGCTCCCTTCCGTCGGCATACCTGACCACGATCCCGTTAGCTGAGACCGATGTTACCTCGCCGTCGGCGGAAACGAAAAGCACCTGGCCGCTGTCGCGAGCCGCCTCTCTTTCCATCCCAGTGGCGATCAGCGGAGACTGGGGCAGGATCAGAGGAACTGCCTGGCGTTGCATGTTGGAGCCCATAAGGGCTCGGTTAGCGTCGTCGTGCTCCAGAAAGGGTATCAGCGAGGTGGTTACGCTGACGATTTGCCTCGGCGATACGTCCATGAAGTCGATCTTATCCGGAGGCTCCAGCAAAAACTTCTTGCCGTGCCTGACCTCCGCCTTGCCTTCAATGAACTCGCTATTCTCGTCGAGGGGGGTGTTGGCTTGGGCAATTCTGTAGTCCTCCTCCTCATCGGCAGAGAGATAGTTGATCTCTTCTGAGACGAAGGGCTTGATCTTGATAGGTCGGCGCGCTAGTCTTGACAGCCTGCGGGCTATGTCTGCAGTGATCACTGTCCCTGCCTCTGCCACAACTTGACGGGCGGCATTAGCCACATCCTCGGCAACCGTTTTGCCCACGAGATCGGGTGAGCCGTTGCTGAGTTCCCTTATTACCCTTCGGTAGGGGGTCTCGATGAAACCGTATTCATTGACTCGTGCATAGGTGGCCAGAGAACCGATAAGGCCAATGTTTGGTCCCTCGGGGGTTTCAATGGGGCAGATCCTGCCGTAGTGGGAAAGGTGGACGTCACGGACATCGAAGCCAGCCCTCTCTCGAGAAAGCCCTCCGGGGCCCAGCGCGGAAAGTCGGCGCTTATGGGTTAGCTCGGCCAGGGGGTTAGTCTGGTCCATGAATTGAGAAAGCTGGGAGCTGCCAAAGAACTCTCTAATAGCGGCAGCCACGGGGCGACTATTGACCAAAGTGCTGGGTGTCGCTGCGTCTGGTGGTAGCAGGCTCATGCGCTCCTTTACCACCCGCTCCATGCGAAAAAGCCCGACGCGGAGCTGATTCTGCAGCAGTTCGCCCACTGCCCTCACCCGGCGGTTGCCCAGGTGGTCGATATCATCGGGCTCATCCTGCCCGTTGTTGAGCCTTATTATCTGACGCAGAATGGCCACCATGTCTTCTTTGGCTATGATCCTTTGGCTGGGAGCCTGATCGAGGCCAAGCCGTTTGCTGAGCTTGTAGCGTCCCACTTTGCCCAAATCGTAGCGCCGCGGGTTGAAGAAAAGAGCATTTATCAGCGAACGAGCATTGTCCAGCGTAGGGGGGTCTCCGGGCCTAAGCCGTTTGTATAGGTCGATTAGCGCCTCCTGCTCGCTTTTGACCGCTGGCTCACGTTCGATAGTAGTCAGGATGTAGGGGTGATCAGTGTTGGTGTCCACGTCCTCGAACAGAGCCAGCAACTCTTCGTCTGTGCCATAGTGGTGTTCGGCGTCGCTGATGGCACGAATCAGGGTGGTAGCCGGAATCTTCCGTTTTCGGTCAACCTTTACTGAGATCAGGTCGTGGTTGCTGGTCTCGAACTCCAGCCATGCGCCACGGTTGGGTATTAGTTTGGCGGAGCACAGCTTTCGCCCGGTGGCCGGGTCCTCGTCGAGGGTGAAGTAGACTCCTGGGGAGCGAACCAACTGGCTCACCACCACCCGCTCGGCGCCGTTGACGATAAAGGTGCCCTTGGGGCTCATCAGGGGGAAATCCCCCATGAATAGGTCCTGCTCCTTGATCTCCCCGGTCTCCTTGATCACTAGCTGCACCTTCACCTTTAGTGGCACGGCGTAGGTGACATCGCGGTCATAACAGTCCTGCTCCGTGCACTTGGCAGCAGCCCACATATATTCCCAGAAGGCCTTCTCATCTTCAAATGGCGGCATCTCGGCGCTGGCTCCGAACCCGTAGCTTGCGAAACGGAGCTCGTAGCGGTTGCCGGTGAAGTCCTTAATTGGCGAGATCTCATCGAACAATTCCTTGAGTCCGCCGCCGAGGGAGGGGTCGCAGGCCCAGCGATAGGAGTCCTGCTGAATCTGGATGAGGTTGGGCGTTTCCAGGAGATGGGGTATTCTGGCATAAGACCGCCGCATGCCCAGATTAGGGGATATGGTCAAAGTCATCGTTTGATACCTCTCAACCTCTCACAAAGGGGAGTCGAAACAAGAGCGTGACGTAGTTAGTACTGGAGTCGGTAATGCCGGAGAGAAGGTCAGGAACAAAAGAAGGTCCATCTACAAACGCATAGGCTAACACATCTTGGAGCATTTGTCAATAGTCGCAGGCGCATTTCGGCGCTGGTTCTGCTTGGATAGTATAATCGTTCCTCGCCCTTGACCTATCACCGCCTTGTTACAACCTCTGCTATTTGGAGGAGAGTTCCTCCAGGACTCGCCTGGCCCTCTCCACCATCTCCTCGACAACCTGCTTCGCCGGCTTCAGCTCCTTGATCATCCCCGCTATTTGCCCCGCGGGCGCAGGCACTATGTCCGCTATCCGCGCCTCATAGGCCCCATCCAATATGGGCAGGACGAGCATAGGTTGTAAGGGCAGGGGCAATGTGGGCAACCCCGCCTTCTCCCAGGCAGCGATCAGCCTGTTTTTCATATACCTCGCCTGCTTGCCCGTTATCACTCTCGACACTACGGTATCGTCCTCCGTCCCCTCCACAATCCTCTGCTTGAGGTAGTCTTCATAGATAGACTCGTAGGTACCAACGAAGACGGTGCCGCACCACACGCCAACAGCCCCAAGCGCCAGGGCAGCGACAAGCCCCCTGCCATCGCCTATCCCCCCCGCAGCCACCACCGGAATGGGGGAAACGGCGTCTACCACCTGGGGCACCAGGGGCATGGTGCCTATCCTGCTGATGTGCCCTCCAGACTCGTGCCCCTGGGCCACTATGATGTCCACACCCGACTTGGCAACGCGGCGGGCAGCCCTGACGTGGCCGACAACACCGATCACCTTCATTCCCCGGGCATGGGCCTCAGCCACCATGAAACCGGGGTCTCCCAGCCCCGCGGCGTAGACAGGGACGCGCTCTTCTAGGATGACCTCGATCTCCTCCTTGAACAGGTCCCCCGAAAAGACCGTGTCATCAGCCATTTCGGATAGATATCCCTTTCCCCCCGTCGGCCTGGGCACCCCCAACTCCTGCCTCAGCTTCTCAACGAAGTCGGTCTGCTCCGAAGCAACAGATGGCAACTCGCCTTTGAATTCGGCTGTGGTCCCTGTCTGAGGGACCTCTCCGGGCAAAACCGTATCCACCCCGAAGGGCTTATTGGTGAGGCTCTTGGTCTTCTTGATCATGGCCTCGACTTTATGAGGGGGCAGGAAGGCGCAGCCGAGGATACCTAGCCCGCCGGCATTGGATACCGCTGCCACCAGCTCCGGGCCGGACACGGGCCCACCCATCCCGCCCATGCCAGCCAGGATGATGGGGTATTCGATGTCGAGCATATCGCATAACCTTGTCCGAAGGGGATTCTTCGCCATTTCCATCCTCCTTATAGCGTCCCTTCTCACGCTTGACAGCAAAATTTCTTGTTATTCACCCTCACCTAGCCTCTCCCTTCAAGGGAGAGGGATTCCCCATCCATCCCTTGGAGGGATGGGGTTAGAGCGAGAGGGATTCACATTGGCGGGCGTTGGATTGTTTCATTCAAGGGCGCCTGCTATGAGCAGGTCTGCGATCTCGTCGTCGGACATCCCCAGGGCTTCCTTCAGAATGTATTCGTTGTGCTGACCCAGGCAGGGAGCAGGCATGGTGAGCTCATGAGGAGTCTTCGATAGTCTGAAAGGCGGAGGCTGGTAAATATGGGGGCCTATTTCAGGATGTTCGAGAATGACAAGGGCTCCTCGGTGGTTCAACTGGGGGTCTGCCACCAGGTCTTCACCGCTCTCGGCCACCCCTGCGGGCACCCCTGCTGCCTGCATGAGGCTCATCACCTCCTGCGGCGGATAGTTAACTGTCCATTGCTCCACCAGGATATTTAGCTCATCCTCATTCTCCTTCCTGCGCTTAAGCGTGGTGAACTTGGGGTCCTTGGTCCACTCTGGATTTCCGATAACCCTACAGAAGTTGTCCCATTCCTCATCGGTGCTTACAGCTATAGCGCACCACTTCTCCCCTTCTCCCTGGCAGCGGTAGACGGCATGTGGTGCGGCGTGGGTGGAGCGGTTGCCCATGCGTCCCGGAATTCGCCCGTTTATCATGTAATCCATGATGGGCGGTGCCAGAAATTGGAGGCTTGTTTCCAGTTGAGAGAGTTCTATGTACTGTCCCTTGCCCGTTTTCCTTCGGTGGATAAGCGCTGCGATAAGGGCAGTCACCATGTGAGGGAACGTGATAAAATCACTCAAGGCCCCAGTGGGAACCGCTGGCTCCCTGTCAGGCCAGCCGGTGATCTCACTGAAGCCCGCCAGCGAGACCCCGACTATCCCGTGCCCCGGCATTGTGCTGTAGGGGCCGGTTTTTCCTTGCAGGGCGGTAGCTATGTGGATGAGGTCTGGTTTCTCCTTTCTCAGGGTCTCGTAGTCCAAACCCCACTTCTCCATAATCCCCGGGAGGTGGGCATCGGCAACCACATCGGCCCACTCCCAGACCAGTCTCCTGGCGACCTCCTGCGCCTGGGGCATCCTGAGGTTAAGGCTTATACCGTATTTGCTGTCGTTGTAAAAGGCAAAGAAGCCACTGCGGTTTATGCCCGCCTGAAAATCCTTGTAGGGAAAGGATACCCGGGTAATGTCAGGCCTGGTGTTGGATTCGATATGGATCACCGTTGCCCCCAGGTTGGCCATAAATTTCATAGCTATGGGGCCTACCCCCAGCCAGGTGAAATCGGCAATCTTGAGTCCTTCAAATACGCGCCTTTTCTCCATCTCTTGCTCCTCTCGATCTTGGGTTCCCAGGGAGCTCAGATAACCCTGGCTTCCTTGAGCAGGCGCATCTCCTGCTCGGAGAAGCCCAGCTCCCCTCCAAAGATCTCCTGGTTATGCTCCCCGATGAGCGGGGCACGCCTCGATATCCTCCAGGTGGTCTCCGTCATCTTGTAGGGGGAGCCTACGTAGGTGATGGTCTCACCCAGCTCCGGGTGTTCCACATCTACGTAGAACTCCCTTTCCTTGAGCTGGGTGTTCTCCACCATGTCTTTGGTATTGCTGCAAGGGTACAGTATTATGCGCCGCCTCAGCGCCTGCTCATAGAGCTCTATCTTGGTCTTGTTGGCGAAGAAATGCAGCACGCTACCTTCCCAGGCATCGACCTGTTCCTGTGTCATTGCCCAGGCATCCACCTTCTCCGCCCAGTCCTTCGGCTCCCAGTCCTTCTTGTCCTCAAAAGCGCCCAGCATCCCCTCCTCGGCCATCCATTTTATTAATGGAGGCATGGAGATCGAAGCTAACTGGCCTCCTGCTATCAGAAAAGCCACATGGCCATCCTTGCAGGGAAAGGCAACCCGGCACCGCGGGGTGCCCATCATGCGTGTAGCTCCACCCCGAAACATGTTGAACTTCATCAGGTCCCAGAACTGGATCACATTCATCAGGGTCCATACCACGGCTTCCTGCATTGAGACGTCAACATGCTGGCCCTCCCCTGAGAGCTCTCGATAGTAAAGGGCGGCTAGCGTCCCGGAGGCGGCGTGGTTGGCGGCATGAAGATAGGCCTGGGGATAGCCAATTCGACACGGAGGCAGATCGTCATCTCCGGTAACATATGCTTGGCCGCCCAGTGCGCAACCGACGAGGTCAGGAGCTTTCCAGTCCTTGTAGGGGCCCGTCTGGCCGAAGGGGGTGATGGAGGT
>CAZCXP010000027.1:0-21697 GCA_964502665.1 uncultured Dehalococcoidia bacterium
CTTGACGGGAGAGGATAGGTGAGGGTGATATCCTTGTCACTCTCCCTCTAAGTCGTTGCCGCCAGGGGAGGGAGGACAAAGTATTCCTCTCCCTTGACGGGAGAGGATAGGTGAGGGTGATATCCTTGTCACTCTCCCTCTAAGTCGTTGCCGCCAGGGGAGGGAGGACAAAGTATTCCTCTCCCTTGACGGGAGAGGATAGGTGAGGGTGATATCCTTGTCACTCTCCCTCTAAGTCGCTGCCGCCAGGGGAGGGAGGACAAAGTATTCCTCTTCATTTCACCAATGGAACTTTTCTAAACATAAGAATTACGACTTAAATGCGGACATTTTGAACGTACACACAGAAAAAGTGCGCGCAGGGGGTTTACAAAAGTCGGATTTTATGTTATATAGATGCGGTCGCCTCTGATGGCGGTGGGTTTAGTGAGGTACGGGTAAGAAATAGGAAAAAAGTACTATGGACAGACTGCGTATCTTATGCTATTTTCAGGTTACCTAGGCCTTAGGGGGTATTACAGTGGAGAAGATCACTGTTTTCATAGTTGATAGGCAGACTCTCTACCGGCACGGAGTGCGGCAGGCGCTTGCCGCCGACGAGGGTATAACTGTTGTAGGAGACTGCGCACCTGGCAGCGAGGCTTTGACTTTGGTTGAGGCCTTTGCACCCAATGTGGTGCTGCTGGATGTCGACCTCCCGCTGCTTCGCGGTCTTGACATTGGACGCCAGATCACTACCCGTTGCCCTGGAGCGGCAGTCATAGCTCTGACCTCTTGCTGGGATGATGACCAGCTCTTCCAGGCTATCAGATCGGGGGCAGCAGCGTACTTAAGCAAGGAGATCTCGGCAGAGGAGCTGGCTGGCGCTATTAAGAGGATTAAAAAAGGCGAGCGCCCCATAAACGAAACCCTCCTGGGCAGGCCGAGGGTTGCTGAGCAGGTATTGCGCCAGTTTCAGGACCTCTCGCTGATGGGCAAGGCCATGGAAACCCTGGCCACGCCGCTTACTCCCAGGGAGACGGAAACCCTTAAGTATGTTGCCGAGGGTTATTCCAATAAGCAGATCGCGCATGTCCTCGGCATCAGCGAGCAGACAATCAAGAATCACATCACCTCTATTCTGGATAAGCTGGATGCAAATGACCGCACACACGCTGTGGTGCTGGCATTGCGGCAAGGGTGGATAGACATAGGCGAGTCCGCTCTGAAATCCTGAGCATCCTGGCCCGATTCAACGCAGCTTCTTCTAATCTTCCTTCCACCTGGGACTACTTCCTGTCTTCATCCTGTTCTAACTCTATTATGTATGGCTGAGCTTGTATGAGGATTACTGCACTATAAATGTAT
Organism: uncultured Dehalococcoidia bacterium; assembly: GCA_964502665.1. Classification (GTDB taxonomy): domain Bacteria; phylum Chloroflexota; class Dehalococcoidia; order SZUA-161; family SZUA-161; genus SOKG01. Next base: position 1,348 of record CAZCXP010000027.1, read on the forward strand.
TGCAAATGTCGCTGGATGGCTGTATAACTATGGGGAGGATGACCTCAAATGGAAGCTTGGGAGGTTAGGCGTGGCAGGAGACGAGAGGGAAATTAACATTCGGCGGATGACCGAAGAAGACATAGCGCAAGTGAAGGCAATAGATGAATTGCTTGCCGGACCGGAGCGAGCTCTCTCATGGCAGGTAGGGGCTGACATAGAGGTGGCGGTGTATCGTCCAGCACTGAGTTTTGTAGCTGAACTGGAAGGGGACATAGTTGGGTTTATTCTAGGGGATATAAGAGGAGCGGAGTATGGAAAGGATGTAAGCGGGTGGATAGATATGGTGGGCGTCGCCCCGCAGTATCAGCATATGAGCGTGGGTCGAAGGTTGGTGGAAACGTTTTGTGGGATGTGCCAGCAGAACAAAGTCAATGTGGAAGTGATTATCAGAGAGGATGATGAACTGTTAAAGGGATTCTTCACATCTATGGGTTTCCGCAGGGGGGATTTGATCAACTTCGTAAAGGAATGTCCTTCAACGCAATAGAGCGGTACGGGATGGGCACAAAGTTGCGGATCAGTCTTGGGACTATGATTCCTCTCTCTTCAGCACGACTAGGATCCTTTGCATCTCCCGTCGTTTTGAAGAACGCGGGGGCATTGCATGCTTCAGAAAGTCGCCCAAGGGGTGAGAATCGAGCAGTTCCTCTTCTATTGCTTCCTCTATAGCGCCTATCTTTCTCAACTCATCAGCTAACGGTATTGGCTCCTCCATGAAGACAGAAATGGTGGCACCGCCTTCGAGAGAGCCGCCTGTTGCCAGGACGCGTAAATCGGGGAACTGCTGTAAGGATAGTCGCAATTTCGTCAGCCGGGCAAAATTGATCGGTGGTATTACTACTAGCTCCACCCGCTTCTGCTGAGCGGCTTTTTGTTCTTCCTCTTTAGCTTTTGCGTCTAGGGCTGCCTTCTCCTGGAGAGCTCGAATTATCCGCGCAGGTCTCTCCACGGCAGGGGCAGTAGCTATTCTCTGCGCCTCCTCCAAAATCTTGCGAGCTCTCTGCTCATACTCGTTGACTAGGCTGCTCGTCCGAGCGCTGGCCTCCGCCTTCGACTCCTGAGCAATCTGCCTTGCTTCCTGTTCGGCTTGGGCGATGACCATGCTTGCCTCAGCCTCAGCTTTCCTTGTTGCCTCCTCTACGATCACCCTGGCTCTCTGTTCAGCTTCAGTGACTATCTTACCTGCGTTGCCCTCGGCCTTCTTCATTGCTTCTTCTACGATTTGGTTGGCCTTCTGCTCGGCTTGGGAGACTATCCTATTTGCTTCGGGATCGACGTTCTTGGCTGCCTCTTGTATGATCTGGCTGCCTTTCTGCTCAGCTTGGGAAATAATCCTGGCTGCGTCGGCCTCTGCTTTCTCGGTGGCCTCGTCGATAATCCGGCGGCTGGTCTGCTCAGCCTGGGAAACAATCCTGGTTGCCTCAGCCTCAGCCTTTTCCTTTGCCTCATCTATAATCTGGTAACCCCTCTGCACTGAGTCGGCAATCGCCTTGTTCGCCTCGGGCTCAGCCTTCTCCTTCGCCTCCTGAATAATGTGGCTGCCTTTCTGCTCAGCTTGGGAGATAATCCTGGCTGCGTCGGCCTCTGCTTTCTTGGTTGCCTCGTCGATAATCTGGCGACTGGTCTGCTCGGCTTCGGAGATAATCCTGCCTGCGTCATCTTTGGCCTTCGTGGTTGCTCCCTCTATGATCTGGCTGCCTTTCTGTTCGGCTTGGGCGATTATCCTACTTACTTCAGGTTCAGTTTTTTTGTTTGCCACCTCTATGATCTGCCTGCCTTTTTGTTCGGCTTGGGAAACAACCTTGGCTGCGTCAGCCTCAGCATTCTTGATGACCTCTTCTATGATCTGGCTGCCTTTCTGTTCAGCTTGGGAAACAACCTTGCTCGCGTCGTCCTGGGCCTTTCTTGTTGCTTCCTCTATGATCTGGTGGCTTCTCTGTTCGGCCTGGGCGAGTGAGGTGCTTGCGTCAGCCTCTGTCTTCTTTCTTGCCTCTTCTATGGCCTGGCTACGTTCTTGTTCGGCTTGGGAAACAATGTTGGCTGCGTCGGCCTCTGCTTTCTTGGTGGCCTCGTCGATAATCTGGCGACTGGTCTGCTCGGCTTCGGAGATGATCCTGCCTGCGTCATCTTTGGCCTTCGTGGTTGCTCCCTCTATGATCTCGCTGCCTTTCTGCTCGGCTTGGGAGACAATGTTGGCTGCGACGTCCTGGGCCTTTCTTGTTGCTTCCTCTATGATCTGGTGGCTTCTCTGTTCGGCCTGGGCGAGTGAGGTGCTTGCGTCAGCCTCTGTCTTCTTTCTTGCCTCTTCTATGGCCTGGCTACGTTCTTGTTCGGCTTGGGAAACGATGTTGGCTGCGACGTCCTGGGCCTTTTTTGTTGCGTCCTCTATGATCTGGCGGCCTTTCTGTTCGGCTTGGGCGAGTGAGATGCTTGCGTCAGCCTCTGTCTTCTTTCTTGCCTCTTCTATGATCTGGCTGCTTTTCTGTTCGGCTTGGGAAACAATATTGGCTGAGACGTCCTGGGCCTTCTTTGTTGCCTCCTCAATAATCTGGCGCCCGGTTTGCTCGGCTTCGGCGACTACCTTTCTTGCTTCGGGCTGGGCCCTCTTTGCTGCTTCCTCTATGATCTGGCGGCCTTTACGGTCGGCTTCGGCGACTATCTTGTTTGCTTCGGGCTTGGCTTTGTTTCTTGCCTCCTCAATAATCTGGCGGCCTTTCTGTTCTGCTTCACTGATTATCCTGCTTGCCTCAGGTTCGGCCTTCCTCCTTGCCTCCTCTGTGATCTGGCGGCTTCTCTGTTCAGCTTCGGCGATTATCTTGTTTGCCTCAGGTTCGGCCTTCTCTCTTGCCCCGCCTATGATCTGGCGGCTTTTCTGGTCAGCTTCAGCAATCATCCTGTTGGCATCAGCCTCGCCCTTCTTTCTCGCCTCTTCTATAATCTGGCGGCCTCTCTGTTCGCCTTCGGCGGCCATCCTCCCTGCGTTAGCTTGGGCCTTCTTTGTTGCCTCCTCGATAATCTGGCGCCCGGTTTGCTCGGCTTCGGCGGCAATCTTTCTTGCCTCGGGCTGGGCCTTCCTTTTCGCCTCCTCTATGATCTGGCTGCCCTTCTGTTCAGCTTCGGCGACTACCTTGTTTGCTTCGGGCTTGGCTCTGTTTCTTGCCTCCTCTACAATCTGGCGGCCCCTCCGTTCGGCTTCGGCAATCAAGCGCCTTGCTTCAGCCTCAGCCCTGTTTTTTGCTTCCTCTATAATCTCCCTGCCTCTTTGTTCCGATTGGGCAAGAATCCTACCTGCATCGGCCTCGGCCTTTCTCCTAGATTCCTCCCTTACTCCTGCCTCTTTCTGCTTTGTGATACTATTGATAAAGGCTATTACTTGCGCTTCATTTAGCCCTTCTTTGACTACATCGAAATCGTGTCCCCACAACTGCTTCACGCCCTTGTTTCGCATGCCCCCTCCTTTAGAGCCCCTAAAGAAAAGCATAATACTTCCTTACCTAAGCAGTGTAAGTCTCTTACCCTCTAGGCTTGGAAGTATATACTTTTCGGTCGGGGTTGTCCACATATTTTGATGGAAATTTTTATGACTTTTTGCTTCGCATCCCCTGGTCTTTTTGGCTCGTAGCCGAATGTCCATTCTGTTGAAAAGGGCACGCTGGAGGCATCTTCGAACGCCATTTGTTAACTGTATGTGAGGAGACTGCGCCATGCACTTAGCCTAGGGTCGGGGACGGGACCGCTGGGAGCGCGCTTATTGCAAACTTCTGACCAGTGCCTTATAATTTCCAGGCCAATCGGCTGGGAAAGGCGCACCAGTAGTCTGCACCCGATTTGTGGCAATATGTTGCCCAGTTTTTGCTCTGCTCTCACTGATGGGCAGACAATCTGCACGAGCTTGGGGTAGGTGTTCACTAACGAATGATGAAGATTGTGAGCGCATCCGACTGTGGGTAGGTTGCCCGACGTCGGGCAACCTACCCAGCCGTTCGTGGTGAGCCCCTTGACGGGCCTGTCTTTAGCCCTGGCCTTGGCCAGGTCCAAGGCTTGCCGAAGGGCTCAGGGCGAACGGATTAAGTTTTGTTTTCGGAAGAAAAGGGGCCTTGAAATGGGAAGGAAATTGTGAAAGCGCTGATCATTGAAGATGACCCTGAGATCGTAGAGTCTGTTTCCCTGGCCTTCCGCATACGCTGGCCTGACGCTCAGTTAGTATCCACTCACCTGGGGAAGAAAGGGATAGAGTTGGCGGAGAGTGAAGACCCCGATATCATCATCCTTGATCTGGGGCTTCCCGATATGAACGGCTTCGAGGTGTTGAGGCAGATCCGCTTCTTTTCCTCTGTCGCCATTATCATCCTCACCGTTAAGGCAGACGAGGCCAGTATAGTCAAAGGGCTTGAGTGGGGAGCAGACGATTACGTAGTCAAGCCCTGTGGACAGCTCGAGCTCCTGGCGCGGGTAAAGGCCAGGATACGGGACAGGAACAATTTCGTTGACGAGTCACCCCTCTCTTTTGGCTCACTGCTGTTCAATCCGTCCACACGCCAGCTTCTGCATGGGAAAAGGGAGATAAACATTACGGCCATCGAAGCTCATATTATTCACCACTTGATGAGAATGGGGGGTCGTGTGGCAACCTACCCCGGCCTTGCCGAAGAGGTATGGGGTGACGATTACCCCGGCACTGTAGACAGCCTCAGGGTTCATATCAGGCGGCTGCGGGAGAAGCTGGAAGCAGACCCTAGCCACCCACAGCTTCTTCTCACCAAAGCCGGCATGGGATACTTCCTGGCGAAACCAGGCTAAACCCCATTGGAGTAGTCCTCACCACGAGCAGTTGTTCATTCCGCCCCGAATTGTAATCTATCTGTAACCTCTTCGTAACCTCAGCCTATCTATCCGTAACTGCTTCTTAATGCTATAGGCGTAAGATAGGTCAGAAGCGAAGGGGTGAATGTTGTGCCTATCATTCCGAGTGAAAGCGTAGTTCGTTGCCACTCCTGTGGCAACGAATCCTTCGTCGTGACAGGAGTCACGACGCTACGCTCATAGAGTGACTCGGTCCTCATCACGGGAGGAAGGAGGGTTGCATATCATGGTTGAGGCCGTCATGGAAGGGATAGCGGTTACTGGCTTGGATGGGACTGTCACCGAGGCCAACGAAAAAGCTGTGCAGATGTTTGGCTGCCGCTCCGAGGATGAGCTCCTGGGGAAAAACGCCCTGGACCTTATTGCCCAGCGCGATTGCAGAAGGGCAGCGGCGGACATGCAGGAAGTGCGAAAGCAGGGGGTGGTCAGGTATATCGATTGCGCCCTGGTTAAGGCGGATGGCTCTGAGTATCCCGGTGAAATAAGAGCGAGCATGAAAAGGGATGCCTCTGGCCATCCAGTGGGCCTCATCGAAATCATAAGGGACGCCACTGAACGCAGGCAGGCGGAGGAGGAGTTGAGGAAACACCGTGAGCACCTCGAGGAAGTCGTACAGGAGCGCTCAGCCGAACTGACAAAGGCCAATCAGCGGCTACAGCGGGAAATCACCGAGCGTAAGCTGATGCAGGAAAGACTCATTGTCTCCGAGCGGCTGGCCACGCTGGGGCAGTTCTCGGGAAGTATCTCCCACGAGCTGAGAAACTCGCTTGCCACCATAGGCAGTTCGGCATATTACCTCAAAACGAAGCTAAAAGACGCTAATGAGAAGGTGCAGGAGCACCTGCAGCGGATCAAGTCGAGTGTGGACAACGCCACCACTATTATCCAGAGCTTGCTGAACCTTACTCGAATGAGGGAGCCGAAGTTAGCAAGACTCGACCTCAGGGCAATTACACCTGAGGCAATCGCCCTGGCCAAAGTGCCGGTCGCTGTCAGGGTAATCCGGGATTTCCCAGAGCAGGAGGTTGGGGTCCATGCCGACCCGGAGCAGCTCTCCATGGCGTTCAAGAACATAGTGGACAATGCAGTAGAGGCGATGGAGGGCAGAGGGACGCTGACGGTGATAGTCCGCAGCGCTGCCGACGGTTGGGCTGAAGTATCCTTCGCTGATTCCGGGCCGGGCATTTCCCCGGAGAACCAGGACAGGATCTTTGAGCCGCTGTTCAGCACCAAGGCTAAAGGTATTGGCTTTGGCCTGTCGATTGCCAGGATGGTTATCGACAGGCACGGCGGGACTATTGAAGCCAGATCGGAACCGGGAAAGGGGGCAACTATCGCCATATGGCTTCCTCTAGATATGGGCGAGCGTAAGGGGGAATAGGAGTGTCGAAGAAGGCAAGAATACTGGTCGTTGATGACAACGAGGAGTTCTGCCAGAACGTAAAAGACGTCGTGGAGCTGCACGGTTATGAGGTGCTGACTGCCTATGACGGGTTCCAGGCGCTCGACCTGGTGAGGCAGAATGGCCTTGACCTGGTGCTGATGGACGTCAGGATGCCAGTGATAGACGGCGTAGCAACCTTCAAGAAGATCAAACAGATAGCGCCGCAGACACCGGTCATTATGGTGACAGCCTATGCCGTGGAACAGCTCGTCAGGGACGCTCTGCGGCAGGGAGCCTTCGGCTTCGTCAGGAAACCGCTGGACTTCGAGCTGCTCTTCGCTCTCATTGAAAACGCCGTTTCCAAAGGGGCGCTGGTACTGGTGGTGGATGATGACCGGGATCTCTGCGCCAATATGAAGGACGTGCTGAGCGATAAGGGCTACCGGGCGTGTGTCGCCCATGATGGAAGCACGGCAGTAGAGAAGGCCTGGGAGAGCGACTTCGATGTCATACTACTGGACATGAAGCTCCCTCCTGTTAATGGTCTCGAGACCTACCTCTCTGTCCGCGATATCCGCCCCGATGTGGTTGTAGTTATCATTACCGGCCATCGTCAGGAGATGGGCGACCTGGTGGAGCAGGCGATCGAAGGGACCGCCTATACCTGCCTGGAGAAGCCAATAGATATGGACAGGCTGCTTTCGCTCCTGGAGCGGATTAGACAACAGAAAGCCAAAGGAGCTTCCGAGAAACCCGAATGGGGCCTGCGTGATGTCTAGGAAGAACAGTGTAATCGAGCCGAAGTTTGCCGTACTCATAGTGGAAGATGATATGAGTCTGGCGTCAAACTTGCAGGATGTGCTGGAGGAGGAGGGCTACAGCGCTGCCGTTGCCTATAATGGCCAGACTGCCTTCGCTCTGTGCGCTGACCAGGTATTCGACCTGGCCCTTATAGACATCAAGCTGCCCGACGTGTCGGGTGTGGACGTGGTAGAGAAGTTGACCCAACTGTCGCCGGTAACCGAGTATATCATAATCACTGCCTATCCATCGCTGGGAACCGCTGTTGCAGGTGTAGAGCAGAAGGGAATAATAGCCTATGAGACCAAGCCGCTTGATATGGGGCGCCTTATGTCTCTTATCAGACAGTTCACCGAGCGCAGGCGGGCCGAGGACCAATTGAAGTTGGAGGCGCAGCTTCTGGATTGCGTTTGCGATTCGGTCTTCCTCCACGATTTTGAGGGGAAATGTTACTACGCAAATGAATCGGCGCACAAGTCGCGCGGCTATAGTAAAGACGAGCTGATAGGGATGAACCTTCGTGCTCTGGACAGCCCCAAGTACAGGAGGATTATCCAGAAACGAGATAAAGACCTAATGAGAAGGGGCGAAACCGCTTTCGAGTCGGCTCACGTCCGCAAGGACCAGTCCGTTATGCCCGTGGAAGTGCAAGCCCGTATTGTTGAATCAGGCGGTCGAAAGCTTATCCTCAGCGTGGCCCGCGACATCACCGAGCGCAAGCGGGGGCAGGAAAAACTTCAACGAAGTTACGAGAAGTTGCAGAGAACCATGGAGGGAACCACTCTTGCCTTTGAACTGGCAACCGAGATGAGAGACCCGTACACATCGGGGCATCAGCGCCGGGCGACCAGGCTTGCCTGTGCTATCGCCAGGGAGATGGGCGTTTCCAAAGAGCAGATTGAAGGCATCCATATGGCTGGATCTGTTCATGATGTGGGGAAGATGTATGTGCCGTCTGAGATCCTGGCTAAGCCCGCTCCGTTAACCGAAGCTGAATTCTGTCTGATCAAGGTTCACCCCAAGGCTGGTCACGACATATTGAGGGCAGCGGAAGCTGAATGGCCAGTTGCCGAGATTGTGCTGCAACATCATGAGAGGCTCGATGGCTCCGGCTATCCTTCAGGTCTTTCGGGTGAACATATCCTGCTGGAAGCAAGAATCCTGGCTGTAGCTGATGTTGTTGAAGCTATGTCCTCTCACCGGCCTTACCGGCCAGCTCACCCTATAGATAAGGCTCTTTTAGAAATCGTGCAGAAGAAGGACGTCCTTTATGACTGCGATGCGGTAGATGCCTGCCTGAGGCTTTTTACGGAGAAAGGTTTTAAGTTCGACTGAGGATAGTCTGCCAGAGCCATCACCAGCGAGTCGTATCCCCTCAATTCTCACCACCTCGCCTTCCCCAAAATCTCCTTTCAAGCAGGCCCGTGTTGGGAGGCCTGCCCTGCGCCAACCCGTCCACCTTGACCCAAAAATAGCGATTCGGGACCAAGTTGGTGTTGCCACATCCCTGTGTTATTGCGAGGACCCCGATTCATCGGGGGACGAAGCAATCTTGGATGTATTTGGGGTGAGATTGCTTCGCTGCCCCTTCCCCTCCACTCCGTTAAGTGGGTAGGTTGCCCGACGTCGGGCAACCTACCCAGCCGTACCCCCGGTTCTTCAAGGTAATCGCTGTTATTGGCCTTGATTCTGATGTCGCTACCTCCCATGCTCGTGTGATAGAATAGAGCAGGCTGTGGGGCTGATAAATGTGGGGGAGCTGACATGGAATTTAGCGGCGAACGCGTCGTGCCGGGTAAGACCCCTCAAGACATCTACAAAGAGCATATGGACAGGTATATTTTTGCCGCGAGCCTGACCGAGGACAAGGATGTTCTGGATGTGGCCTGCGGTACCGGTTACGGCGTGGACTATCTGGTGGAAAATGGGGCGAGGATGGTAACGGGAGTGGACGTATCAATGGAGTCGGTAGACTATGCACAGGATCGGTTTGGTGATAGTGAAAGGGTGAGCTTTGTATGCGCCGATGGCGTCAAGTTGCCTTTTATTGACCATTCCTTTGATGTCGTGGTCTCTTTTGAGACACTGGAGCATATTAGACCTTACAGGAAGTTTTTGGCCGAGTGCAAGAGGGTGCTGAAAGATAACGGTTTGTTAGTTTGTTCAACTCCCAATAGGAGGGTCTTCTCGCCCTACTTAGCAAGGCCTTTGAATCCCTTTCATGTGAAGGAGTTCTGGCCGGAGGAATTCCGTCGTTTGCTGGGCAGATACTTCGGAGATATCAGCCTCTACGGACAGTGTGATGTCAACCTGGCTGATAATTCCGTGGAGCGAAACTACGGAGTGCGCGAATTCAAAGACAGTGAGCATACCTCTTCAGGATACATAATTGCTGTGGCTGGAAAGCGAGCCAGGGGTCGTCCTTGATGTCACCGCCCAAAGTATCAATCATCCTTGTGAACTGGAATAACTTCGACGACAGTATAGAATGCCTGGAGTCTCTCGGGCAAAGGACTTATCCCAATAGTGAGGTGGTGGTGGTGGATAATGGTTCGCAGGGGGATGATGCCAGGCTTCTGGAGGAAAGGTTTGGTGACAGCATAAGTTTGATCGAGAATGAAAGGAACTTTGGCTTTGCTAAAGCCTGTAATATAGGGATAGGGGACGCCTTGGATAGGGGGGCTGATTACGTCGTGTTGTTGAACAATGATACCGTAGTTACCCCCGACTTTCTTGAGGAGGTGGTTGGCGTTGCCCAGAGTGACGGAAAGGTTGGCATTGCTGGGGGCAAGATCTTTTGTTACGAGTTTCCGCAGCAAATATGGTTTGCCGGCGGCACCATAGATTACCGAACCGGGAACACTCTCATTAGAGGAAGCGGGGAAGTCGACCGGGGACAGTTCGATGAGAAAGTGGAGGTTGATTGGATTTGCTCGTGCTTCATGGTCATCTCGCGTGACCTATTGCGAACTGTAGGTATGCTTGATGAGAGGTTTTTCTTTGGATGGGAGGACGCAGACCTTTGCGTCAGGGCTGCCAGAAGTGGCTACAAGATCCTTTACGTTCCAGGGTCTGGAATCTGGCACAAGGGGTGGGGAGGCAGCAAGAAACAAAGGCTCAAGGGGCGGCCGCTCTATTATGCTGCCAGGGGTCGCTTCATCTTCATCGACAAGCATTTTACCAAGCTCCAGCTCGTTAGCTCTGGGCTGTATTTCGTCGTCAGGCTTCCCAAGATCGTATGGGATTACTCGCGCATAACCGGACAATGGAAGGCCCCGATATATATTTTGCGGGCCGTCTTTGATTACTTGAGGATGAAATGCGGAGGATGGGCGAGGCTATAGCAGTTGCAGGAGTTCAGCCGTCAGCTTTCAGCAAATCCCCCTTCCAAAGAGTGAGAAAGGGAGCTTTGATCTTTTCCAAAGGCTGACAAAGGGAGATTTCCCCCTTTTCTAAAGGGGGACTAAGGGGGATTCTGTGACCCCTTTTGATCAAAGAAGCTGAATGCTGATAGCTGAACCCTTACTCGATGGCCTCGGCGATTATCTCAGCCACGTCCATGGCCTTGAGAGTCGCCTCTGCCTCCACCGCCTTGATGGCGTCTTCAAACATCTGAATGCAGAACGGGCAGGCCGAAGCCAGTACTTCAGCGTTGGTTTTCAGAGCTTCCTCGGTACGAATCTGATTCATCCTTCTGCCGATCTGCTCTTCCATCCACATTCTGCCGCCGCCGCCACCACAGCAAAAGGCTTTGCTCATTCGGTGCTCCATTTCGGCCGGGCTTGCTCCGGTAACTGCCTGCAGGATTTCTCGCGGCTGCTGATATATGCCATTGTACCTGCCGAGGTAGCAGGAGTCGTGATATGTGATTTTCTTGTCCAGGCTCCTGGCGAGAGGTATTTTGCCCTGTTTGAGCAGCTCGGCGATGAACTCGGTGTGGTGCCAGACCTCAAAATTGCCGCCGAATTGGGGGTACTCGTTCTTAATTGTGTTGAAGCCATGAGGGCAGGCAGTAACGATCTTCTTCACTCCATAGCCTTTAAGGGTCTCGATGTTCTGCTGAGCGAGCATTTGGAACAGATACTCGTTGCCAATTCTGCGAGCGGGTTCGCCACAGCAACTCTCCTCGGTGCCCAGTATGCCGAAGTTGACGCCTGCTGCCTGGAGCACCTTCGCTACAGCTTTGGCGACGTTCATGTTTCTTTCTTCGAGGGCTGCGGTGCAGCCAACCCAGAAGAGCACGTCCACGTTACTGTCTTCCGATAGTTGCCTGACATTAAGGCCATCTGCCCAGTCTGTTCTGGTGGCCATGGTGCCTCGCCAGGGGTGTCCCCTCTGTTCCATGCTTCTCAGGGCTCCCATAGCAGTCTCAGGGAACTGAGTCTGCTCCAGCACCAGATTGCGTCGCATCTCTATTATCTTATTGATGGGCTCGATGAAAACCGGGCACTGTTCCTGGCAGGCACGGCAAGTGGTGCAGGCCCAAATCTCGTCCTCCAGTATGACGTCTCCAATCATCTGGCGGCCGTTTTCCCCAGGGTTATCGCTAGCTTTGCTGCCAAGGAGAACAGGCCCCCTTTCAGTCAGAAGGGCTTTGAGGTCTTGGATTAGCTTCTTGGGGGAAAGGGGCTTTCCACTGAGATAAGCGGGGCAGTTGTCCTGGCAGCGGCCGCAACGCGTACAGGAATCCAGGTCTAGCAGATCTTTGAAGGTGAAGTCCTGGATATTGGCGGCGCCGAAGGTTTCAGCTTCTTCCAACTCAATTGTTCTGAGCGCGCCCTTGGGCATAGTCGTTCGGAAAAACGCATTAACCGGGGCGACAACTATATGGGTTAGCTTGGGGAAGGCAAAGGCTATATAAACAATAGCACTAATTATGAGCAGCGAGTGGAACCACCATAGGCCCTGATACCAGCCAAGCAAGTGGCTCCCGCCCTCAAAGGCTTTGGCGAAACCATAGCCAAGGAAGGACCATTGAGCCCATCCCCATATTATTTCTGGCGAAGATACAGGTTTTGAGAGTAACTCGTAGTTGTCCACTGTAGCTACGATGCGAAGACCCTCCAGTATGAACCCGGTGACCACAATGATGAATATCAGAGATAGGCCGATGGCATCGGCGGGGATGTTGTCCAGCCTGTCGGGTTTCTGGATATATCGCCTTATGGCAGCCAGTACCACACCTATGATGAGCATCACACCGCCAAGGTCCGCCAGAAAAGAAATGGCCAAATATGTGTTACCGTGCAGAAACTCGACGATGTAATGGCTGATTACATCCAGCGCTGTTCCCAGCAGAAGAAGCAGGGCGCCGTAGAACATAAGGGCGTGAATTATACCGGGAAAGGGGTGTGTGAGAATCTTCCTGTGGATAATGCCGTCGATGGTAGCGCTGTAGATGAAGGCCTTCGTTTTCTTGCCGAGATTGGAAAATGTGTCGTCTCTCTGACCCAGCTTCCACAGGCGTGACCGGCGGTAAAGGGCGTAAACCAGGTATGCAACTGAAAGAACGGCCAGAATGTAGATTATCCAGCCGTTCTCTATCTGAAACATTATCTCACGGAATGCTTCTTCAGGCATAATCCCTCCTTTAGCTGCCTGGTGAATTCTATCACAAAGTCTTAGCTGTGCCAAGACCTGAATAATGCTCGGAGTTAGTAGAAAATCTGGTGTCAAATGGTTGCGCTACCTGTGCTTTGTTGTTAAAATTGTGCGCAATAGGTAGCGGTGGGTCCTCACTCTGGTAATTGGTGCTCACACGGGTCCGGGGCCAGTTGGACCCAGCTTTTGTACTGAGGCTCCAGCCCCGGTAGCTGCCGCAAGATTCGGTGCCCGGAGGGGATTGTCATCGACCGGGTTGCTGTCGTCACTGATAGCGTTTCTTGCCTCCCCAGGGATCTGGTGGAGAAATATGATGTCACGATTGTGCCGATAAGTGTTGTTATCGATGGTCGGACCTATCGTGATGGCATCGACATAACTCCAAAAGAGGTTTACCAACTTGTGGCTACCAGTAAGAACCTGCCCGGTACCACATCCCCATCGCCGGGAGATTTCCTTGAGGCGTACCGCGAGCTCAGCGATAGAGTCAATGGGATTATCTGCATTACCATATGCTCCGACATCAGCATGATGTATGATTCGGCGATGCAGGCAAAACGGATGGCTGAGGAGGAGATGGCCCACATTGCCATAAATGTGCTCGATTCCAGGACTGCGGGTGGTGCGCAGGGATTTGTGGCGCTGGCAGCGGCCAGAGCTGCCGCCACGGGAAAGGACCTGGCTCAAGTGACTCGGGCGGCTGAGCTTATGATATCCAGGGTGAACATGATAGCTGTGCTGGATACCCTCTACTATTTGGCGAAGGCTGGTCGTATCCCTAGGGTAGCCGCCTGGGCTGGCTCAATGCTACAAATAAAGCCCATCCTCACCTTTTCCCCTGAAGGGATAGGACTGTTGGAAAGGGCTCGAACCAAACCCAGAGCGGTGCAGCGTTTACTGGAGATAATGGAAGAGAGAACGGCGGGGAAGCCGGTGCATGTCAACCTGATGCACGCCAATGTGCCGGATGACGCGGAGGCGCTGAAGGAACGGATAGAGTCTCAATTCGACTGTGCTGAGCTGTTCATAACCGACTTCGCGCCGACGATGGGAGTCCAGGCCGGTCCTGGCGTGCTCGCTCTTGCCTTCTACAGCGAGGAGGATATCAATGTGGGATGAACTGGGGTTAATTGTCGGCTCCTATCTTTTGGGCTCTTTTCCCTTTATTTACCTCCTGGGGAGGCTTCGCGGCGTCGATCTGCGGCAGTATGAGGACATGCACATCGCTCTGTGGCGAGATGTGGGGCGTCTCCCGGGTTTCATTGGGGTTGGTTTCGATTTTGCCAAGGGAGTGATAGCCGTCGTGGTTGCTCGAGCTGTGGGATTCGAGGACGGTTGGGTTGCCTTCGCTGGGGTAGCCGCAGTGGCGGGACAGATGTGGCCCGTCTTCATGAAGTTCGATGGGGAGAAGGGCAATAGCACCGGACTGGCTATGTCTGGTGCTCTCGATCCAGCTTCGATGCTTATTGCTCTGGTGCCAATATCAACGGGATTCTTCGTGAGAACGATCCCCCGGCTTCGGCGGCGTGACCAATCGTTAGATGAGCGGCTGAAGTTTGGCGGGCCTCCGAGCCTTAGTTTGCCGCTGGGAATGGCTGGGGGATTTGCTGTATTGCCCCTGGCTGCCTGGGGGTGGGGTCGGCCTCTGGTAATGATCATCGCTTTTGTCGGCCTTTTCCTGCTGATCATGCTGAGAAGGGTAACTGCTGGATTGAGCGAGGAGCTGCGGCAACCCACGGGCAAGAGGAGCATGATGCTAAATAAGTTCCTGTTCGATAGAAGTGAGATCTAGGCAGGTATTCAGCTATCAGCATTCGGCTTTTCAATTGAAGAGGTCGCAGAATCCCTCTTAGTCCCCCTTTAGAAAAGGGGGATTCAGGGGGATTTGCCGAGAACCGAAAGCCGGCGGCTGAACGCTTAGGTGTGATGAGGTGCAAGAAGTAGAAGAAGTCGTCACCGATGTGCAGAAGCTGAAGCAGGTGCTGGAAGAACTTCCCGAACCGGTGGCTAATCCCATGTTTGTTGTTGTCAGCGGTTTGCCGGGGACGGGCAAGTCCTACTTCAGTCGTAAGTTACAGGAGCGGCTACCCAGTGTCATCGTGGAAAGCGATGCGCTACGTAAGCGACTGATTCCCTCACCAACCTACAGCGCGCAGGAGAGCCAGCGTCTATTCAACGCGTGCCATCGCCTCATAGAAGAGGTCCTCAGCAGCGGGATTTCGGTGATCCTCGATGCCACTAACCTGGTGGAGCAATATCGAGAGCGTCTGTACCATATCTCTCAGCGTCTTCGGGTGAAGCTCATAATCGTCCAGGTGGAAGCGCCTCGGGAACTGGTGCGGCAACGCCTCCAGGGCCGGCCGACAGGCATTGCTCCAGAAGGCAAATCTGACGCCGGTTGGAGTGTCTATCAGAGGATGAGGACGAGGGTGGAGAGGATTCGGCGCAACTACTTCGCTGTTGATACCTCCAGGGATATCACCCCAGTCATCGATAAGGTAGTGCGCGAGGCCAAACGGTAGACCTCTGTATGACCTTCCCATCTCCTGAAACCCCACAAAGTACCTCCCTTCGCTGGTCTATCTGACGCCGAGTGGATTGTCTGTTCTGTCACCCTGAGCCTTTCCTCTTGGCTGCGCTCAGAATGACATAACGGGCCGCTAAACGGCCTCGGCAACTTTGATTGCCCCTCAGTTTCTTCTGTGCTATAGTTAGGGGTTAGGAAAGGGGGCCGATATCTACATGCAAGGGGGACAGAATTGTTCGACGAGTTGAAGGTTTTCAGTGGCAATGCTCATCCTCAGTTGGCTGGGAAGATTTGCGGCTATTTGGGTATCCCCTTGGGCAACATGGAGGTGTTCGAATTCAGTAACGAGAACATCTTCGTCCGGGTCCTGGAGAATGTGCGGCAGCGAGATGTCTTCATCGTTCAGCCGATCTGCTCTCCGGTCAATAAGAGCCTTGTGGAGCTCTTAATAATGATCGATGCTATGAAACGGGCATCAGCAGGCAGGATCACAGCAGTGATTCCATACTATGGCTACAGCCGCACCGACAAGAAGGATCAACCTAGAGTCCCGATAACAGCGCGGTTGGTGGCTGACTTGATCACAGTTGCCGGGGCTAACCGCGTGCTGACCGTGGACCTGCATGCTGGCCAGATACAGGGCTTTTTCAATATTCCCGTCGATGAGTTAACCGCCCTCTATATCCTGAGCGACTATTTCACGGAGAAGGAGTTGGGTGAGTTCGTGGTGGTGGCTACCGATGTCGGGATCACCAAGCGTGCCCGCGATCTCGCCGCAAGACTTGATATGCCGCTGGCCATTATCGAGAAGCGCAGGGTAGGGAATGTCGACACGTCCGAGACCCTGACTGTCATCGGCGATGTCGAGGGCATGCCCGCTTTGCTTGTGGACGACGAGGTGGATACCGGCGGCTCGCTGGCAAATGCCGCCTCCACCTTAAAGGAGTACGGCACCACCGAGATATACGCTTGCTGCACCCATCCCATACTTTCGGGCTCCGGGGCGCAGCGCATAGCCTCAAGCCTGCTCCAAGAGTTGGTGGTTACCGACACCGTACCTGTGCCCGATGAGAAGAAGGTAGACAAGATCACTATACTCTCCATGTCATCTCTAATTGGTGAGGCGATTCATCGCATCCACGCCGGTCTCTCAGTAGGTGCGATGTTTCAATAAAGGTAGGGGGTGACTTAAGGTGAAGACCTATGCCCTGCCGGTGCAGATTATACCTCTAGGCGAGGGGCGGTATCGGGCAGAATGTCCAGAGCTCCCAGGCTGCTTTGTGGATGGCCAAAGCCTGGAAGAGGTGATAGGAGATATTCAGGAGGCTATTGTCCTACATCTGGAGTCTTGTCGGGAACTGGGGCTCCACTTGCCGGAGCCTCTCAAGTCCGCGGATACTACTATACTGACTCTGATCCCGGTGGCCATCCCGTGACCTATGGGGAGTTGACCAGACTTCTGAGGGAGAATGGGGCTGTGCTTCACAAGCAAGGCAGGCGACATGAATTCTGGTGGCGCCCTGATACGGGCAGGCGTACCACCGTCCCTCGCCATCGGGGTGAGATTGCGAAAGGAACGGTAGAGAGAATTCTCAAAGATTTGGATATTCGTCAGTGAATCTAGCCCAGCGGGCGATGTTTCAGTAGGGGTGAGGTATGTTCAAGCGCCTGACCAGCATCATTGGCGATTCAAACGAAAGGGAGCTTAGGCGGCTGCAACCTGCGGTCGATAAGATCAATGCCCTCGAGCCCGATTTCGAGAAGCTCAGCGATGACGAGCTGCAGGCGAAGGCCGCTGGGTTCAAGAGCCGACTGGCAAAAGGTGAATCTCTGGATGCACTGTTGCCTGAAGTATTCGCTGCTGTTCGTGAAGCCGCCAGGCGCAGAATAGGTGAGCGCCATTTCCAGGTTCAGCTAATGGGAGGGATTGTCCTCCACCAGGGCAAGATCGCCGAGATGAAGACCGGCGAGGGTAAGACCCTGGTGGCTACCCTGCCGGTGAGCTTGAACTCCCTGACGGGAAAGGGCGTCCATGTCGTCACCGTAAACGACTATCTGGCAAAGCGTGATACCCAGTGGATGGGGCCGGTCTATCATGCCCTGGGCATAACTGTGGCCTGCATCCAGCACGAAGCGGCCTTCCTCTTCGACCCTGCTTACGAGTCAGAGGACCCCCGGCTGCAACACCTGCGTCCGATCACCCGCCGCCAGGCCTACGAAGCAGATGTGACCTACGGCACCAACAATGAGTTCGGCTTCGACTACCTCAGGGACAACATGGTGGTCGATCTCTCCCAGCGTGTGCAGCGCGAGCTTAACTACGCCATCGTCGACGAGGTGGACAATATCCTCATCGATGAGGCACGTACCCCTCTGATCATCAGCGGCAGTGCCGAAGAATCGACCGCACTGTATGTCAAGGCGGCGCGTGCAGTCCGCAACCTGAAGGGGCTGAGCGAGAACGAATTCGAGAGGATGAAGAAGACGGTTGGGGAGCAGAATGCGTCGGCCAAAGCAGACAGCGAATACGACTACCGTTATGATGAGAAGGCGCGAACGCTGTTCCTGACGGCGCGCGGCCAACGGAAGATGGCGTCTGAGTTTGGCGACCCCAACCTCTATGGGGGAGCTGGGCTGGTCGAGGAGGACCTTAGTCAGGTACAGGCTAAAGGCATGGTGGCCCATCATGTCGAGACCGCTCTCAGGGCGAGCCAATTCTATCTGAGGGACCGCGATTATGTGGTCAAGGACGGTGAGGTGGTCATCGTTGATGAGTTTACCGGGCGGTTGATGTTGGGCCGGCGCTACTCTGAGGGACTGCACCAGGCCATCGAGGCCAAGGAAGGTGTGAAGATTCAGCGCGAGAGCGTGACTATGGCCACCATCACCTTCCAGAACTACTTCCGAATGTATGAGAAGCTCGCGGGCATGACTGGCACCGCGGCTTCTGAAGCTGAGGAGCTTGACAAGATATACAAGCTCGATGTGGTGGTCATCCCCACGAATAGGCTGCTGGCTCGCGAGGAGTACCGGGATCAGATATATAAGAACGAAGAAGCCAAGTTCCGGGCGGCGGTCAGGGAGATAGAGCAACTTCATGCTCAGGGACGCCCGGTGCTGGTGGGCACGGTCTCTATTGAGAAATCGGAGTACCTCAGCCAGCTTCTGCAGAAGAAAGGTATTCCTCATCAGGTGCTTAACGCCAAGCTCCATGAGAAGGAGGCGGGCATAGTGGCCGAGGCGGGCCGTTTGGAGGGTGTTACCATTGCCACCAATATGGCGGGGCGTGGTGTGGACATCATCCTTGGCGGGAAACCTGAGGGCAGAGCCACGGATGATTGGGAGGACGAGCACAATAAGGTGGTTGAGCTCGGCGGGCTGCACGTGGTCGGCACCGAGCGGCACGAGGCCAGGCGCATCGACAACCAGCTCCGGGGCCGTGCCGGACGGCAAGGAGACCCCGGCAGCTCTCGCTTTTACGTGTCGCTGGAGGACGACCTGATGCGCAGGTTCGGCGGCGACCGGGTTAAGGGGTTTATGGAGTGGGCCGGGTTCGATGAGGATACGCCTCTGGAACACGGCCTGGTGAGCAGGGTGATTGAGCAGTCCCAGACAAAGGTCGAGGCCTACCATTTTGACATCCGCAAGCACCTTGTGGACTATGACGATGTGGTCAACAAGCACCGCGAGGTGATATACACGGAAAGGGAGAAGATTCTGAGCGGTGCCGACCTTAAGGCCAATATCCAGGACATGATCAACGAAGCGGTCACAGGCCTTGTTTATGCTCACCTGGGGGATGAGCATGGCGATAGCTGGGACCTGGACAGCCTGGTTGCCACTATCAACGCCATCTTCCCACTCCCTTCACACCTGAACAAGAACGCCCTTTCCCAAATGAGCCGCAAGGAGGTTGAGCAGAATCTTCTGGAGTACGCCGATTCCCTCTACGACCAGCGAGAGGGGGAGCTGGCGGCGCAGAACATGAGGGTTCTGGAGAGGTTGGTGATGCTGCGCGCCATCGATAGGCGCTGGGTGGAGCATCTCACCGCCATGGAGAACATGCGACAGGGGATCGGGCTCCAGGCCCTGGCGCAGAGAGACCCTCTTGTGGCCTATAAGACGGGAGGGCATGAGATGTTCCAGGAGCTCATGGACGGTGTTCGCAACGACATCGTGCATACCATCTACCACGTGGGCATTGTCAGACAGGAGAGGCCGCGAGAGCGTGAGAGGGCTCCGGTGGCGGCAAGGGTGGGGCGGAACGACCCCTGCCCCTGCGGCAGCGGCAAAAAATACAAGAAGTGCTGCGGAAAGTGAGATATGCGGAGGGTTTAGATGTCAGTTGACAGGAGATTTCACCTTCTGATAACGCCGACTTACTTTGAGAAATGTCACGAATATGGTTTGTTTGGTGTTAGCGAGGCTAACATGAACCAATTGGCCAATGTGTGCAAAGGAGACGTCGTCTTCTTCTATACAACTTTGAAATTGAGAAGCAGAACGGTCGGGCGCATCTATGGGCCATATGAAGTGGTGAGCAATTTGTTCTACAATGATGAGCTGGTGTGGGCATCTTCAGGCGTGGACCCTCACAAAGACAAATATCCATATAGAATAAAGCTGAAATTGCTCGATGAACACGTTTGTTTGAATCCTGTGGCGGTTCAAACCCTATGGGATCTCAAAGATGAGGGAAAGATAAAATCCATAATGGATAGCTCTGCGCTTATTAACAAAGCAGTATGTAATTTGTTGACGGAGGAAGGAATCCTACTTTTGCAATCGTTGATCCAAGCAAATCAAGTGCCTAGCGCTGATGAATCCCCCTATAAAGGTCATACCCTTACTGAGCACGATGTTGAAGTATTCAAATTTCGAGGGCTAGCCGCAAAAGAATTTAGGATGGAGTCACATCTCGAGACATATCTCTTGTTAAATCAGACAAAGTTACACCAGTTGTCGGGATTTCCCATAGGGATAAATGAAGAGTACCAAACACATGTATTGAATCAAGTAAGTACATATGTTGCCGGAGGAGCTATCGATGTTGTCTGCCTTTATAAAAAAAGAGTGATAGGTGTCTGGTTAATTCTGAGCACGGCGGTGTTTGAACTCAAGAAGGGCATACT
>CAZCXP010000027.1:21707-22242 GCA_964502665.1 uncultured Dehalococcoidia bacterium
GAATGGGCAGCAAGACTTATTCCAGGATGCAAACGGGAAATGACAAGAGGCATCCTCATTGGTCGCCATTTCGCAAACCAAGTCGATAAATGTGAGGTTCTCTTGCGACATGCTAAAGAGATGAGCAGAATCTATAGAATTGACATTTACGGATATAGAATTGATGAGCTTAGGCAAGATGTGACCTTCGATAAGATAGGCTGATGCTGAGGAGGTCTCTATGTTAGATAGAGCCATAAGAAATTACGATTTTGATACCCCAGATGATGGTTTACATGAGCTAGTTGCGGCAATCCTTCTAAGCAAAAAAGACTTTGAGATTGTGTTCACGCAGGACGAATACTACTATAAGGTTAAAGGCGGGGAAGATGGATATCTTTTTTACCGAAAAGGAAACCAAGACTGGGTTTTGATTGCCAATTGGTGTTTTTATGGTCTGTATATCGTGGTTAGACATAGAAAGCCAGCATGGTTGAGACCCATGTATAGGAGCTTATTTAATCAAATGAATTTCACCTCAGTCGTCTTTGGTGAT
>CAZCXP010000028.1:0-9835 GCA_964502665.1 uncultured Dehalococcoidia bacterium
CGACCCACTGCTTAGAAGGCAGTTGCTCTATCCACTGAGCTACAGGGACGTGTTGGTATCTGCTGGTATGCATTCTAGCACGGCCTTGGGGACTTTGACAAATGAAGTTAATCGCTCTACCTCTTCTGAGTTTGCCTTTATCGTCTGCCAAAGTAGAAGTCGGCTTAGATCGAACGCATCGTTCCAAAAGCATCCCACACCGCGTCCATTATCCTGCCAGGTTCTTTACAATCTCCAACAGAATAAAGCTCTGCCACCTTACCTTCTAGAGCTTTCAACAGGTCTCTCTCAGAATCCAAACCTAAGGCGAGTACCACCGTGTCAGCCTTTAGCTCAGCCTCGTACCTATGATGCTTATTGACCACAATTGCTCCCTCATCCGTTATCCTTGCCAAGGTCGTATTCGTTAACACGTTGACACCGCTCTCGGCAAGCATCTTGAATAGATACTGTTTGTTGGCTTCAAAGACATCGGGAATGATCCCCTCCAGCATCTCTACAACAGTTACTCTCTTGCCCTTTTCGGCCAGATAGACCGCAGTCTCACAACCAACCAAGCCGCCGCCAGCGACAATAACGGTGTCTCCAGCCTCCTTCATCCCCGAAAGGACGTCAATGGCTGTCACGACGCTGTCCTTTTCAATCCCAGGTATGTCGGGGACAACCGGTGTAGAACCTGTGGCGACAATCACCACCTCTGGCTTCATTTCCTGCACTAGCTCCGGGGTGACCTCTTTTGCCAACTCCGTCCTGACGCCTAGATTCTTGAGCTGTGTGCAATAGTAATCCGTCAGTAAGCGCAGGTCGTGCTTGAATTCGGGTACTGATCCCTCTACGAGATGTCCGCCCAGTTTATCCCGCTTTTCATACAGGGTCACCCGATGACCCCTTAGCGCGGCCACTCTCGCTGCTTCCATACCAGCAATGCCACCACCAACCACGAGCACAGACCTGGGCTTTTCCGCGGGCGTTATCATGAACTCCTTCTCATTACCGGTGGCAGGGTTCACGGCACAGCTCAGGGGAGTGAAGCTGACTATTCTGCCCAGGCAGCCGTCATGACATCCGACGCAGGGTCGGATGTCCTCCAGCCTGCCCTCTCTCACCTTGAGGGGCCACTCTGGGTCAGCCAGTAGGGCCCTTCCCAGGGCCACGAAGTCTGCCTTCCCTTCGCGCAGAACCCTCTCTGCCAGCTCGGGATATCCGAGCCGGCCTACGGTGATAACAGGGATTCCAGCTACCTTCTTGGCCGCTTCTGCCATATCAACCATACAACCCGGCGGTTGGTAGATTGGGGGATGGGGCCAATACCAGTCATCATAGCAGCCGGCATCCACATGGAGGGCGTCGACACCTGCCTTTTCCAGTCGCCTGGCGATCTCCAGCGACTCCTCAACATCACGCCCCCCCTCTATGTAGTGCTTGATAGCGTACCTGTATATTACGGGGAAGTCCTTCCCCGCCTTCTCTTTGATGTTGTGGATAATTTCAAGTGAAAACCGGAGCCTGCCATCCAGGTCTCCACCATACCTATCATCTCGTTTGTTCCAGAGCGAGGTCTTGAACTGGTCCATAAGGTATCCCTCATGGCCATGTAGCTCTACTGCATCAATCCCTGCGGCTTTGACTATCTCAGCGGCAGTCTTGAAGGATTCCACGATTCTCTCTATCTCTTCAGTCGTGAGCTCACGCGTGATCACTTTCGGATCCCAAACGTTTGGCACCGCAGATGGTCCCACAGTCTCGATCCCCATCAGGGCTAACATATGTGGGTCTAGAACGCGTCCAAATCCCGCCGTTAGCTGGATGGCGATCTTGGCACCGTGACTGTGCACAGCTTCAGCCAGCTCGCTCAGGCGTGGAATGACCTCGCGGCTGTCAGCTCTGGGTACTGGGGATATGCCCAACTCTTTTAGCGGCCCGAATTCTATATCTAGGATAGGGAGAAGGAGCCCCGTTATTATCAAACCTACGCCGCCTTTGGCTCGTTCCGCATAGTAGTCAATGCCTCGCTGTGAGATCCTGCCATCGGGCTCTATGAGTCCGATGATGCCCATGGGGGCCATTACTATCCTGTTCCTTATCGATAGCGTGCCTATCTTGCCCGGCTCGAACAGCTTCTCTATCCTGTTCATGTCTATCTCCCCTCTCCGGCCTCAGGCGCGACGCTGGGTGGGCGCAGACCGTTAACGATTGCGCTTCTTGATGACCTCGACAGTGCCCTCGCTGGCGTCAAGTCTAGCGATATCGACTACAAGTATAGCATACCGATTGTGGTGAACGCGGTCCACTCTATCACCCTGCTCGAACCGATGAGGCATCCGTGTCAGCCTCAGCGGCCTCTCAGTTGTGAACCACTCCTGAACGTGCTACAATCCAGAAAGTAGCTCGCCAACCCAGCTGAAAGTGACCCTTGGAACGGGGATCGAAAACAGCCTCAGAGGAGGATGACAATGACCGGTCAAGTAGAGGGGATTGCCAAGTTCTGCGACTCGGTTTGCCCAATCTGTGTTGCTTCTAGAGAGAGTGCAAAATGGCTGAAGCCGCTGGTCAAGCTGGCATACTACTGCTTCTGCGGAAAGCCAGCCATGCTTCTGCGGGTAACGACCCCATGCATTTCGAGAGAGAGGCAGACGGGGAAAAAGCCCTGGGAATAGGGCTGCAACAGGAGGCATGCCGAGCACACAATACGCCCCACTTCTCGCAGTTGGGCTACCGGATATCGAGTTGACGGCAAGAGAGGGGGCAGCTACTTAGGATCCCAGGGGTAAGCAAGGTAGCTCTTTGAAAGCCACATCGGTGGGGAGGTCACCATGAAATACGATGTAATAGTCATAGGAGCAGGGCTTGGAGGTCTCACGGCAGGTGCTAAGTTGGCAAAAGAGGGGAAAAAGGTTTTGCTGATTGAACAACACACTGTCCCCGGAGGCTGTGCTACAACGTTCAAACGCAAAGATTTCGCTGTGGAAGTTGGGCTGCACGAAATGGATGGCTTAGATAAAGATGACGCCAAAACAAAGGCTTTTCAAGATTTGGGGGTCTTTGACAACGTAGAGTTTGTAAGAGTTCCTGAGTTCTACCGCTTCACAAACCAGAGAGTAGATATTGTGGTGCCGGATGATTACAGAAAGGCGATCGATGTCCTGGTGAAACGCTTTCCAAATGAAGAAAAGGGAATTAGGAAATTCTTCAAAGTTGTTCTCAATACTTACAGAGAAGTGCACAGGCTACCGAGAGAGAAATGGAAGCTTCTCGCCCTGCTTCCACTTTTCCCAATTCTCTATCCCAATATTCTGTTTCGGGAAAATGGAACAGTGGGAAACTTCTTAGACTCAACAATAGAAAACGAAGACCTGAAGCTAGTGCTCCTGGCAAATCTCGGCTATTACCATGACAATCCTTATACTATGTCCCTACTGTACTATGCCGCAGCTCAAGGAAGCTATTTCACTGGTGGAGGGCATTTCATAAAGGGAGGCTCACAAAAGCTGTCCGATTATTTGGCTGAAGTAATCAGGGACAATGGAGGGGAAGTCGTCCTGAGGCATCTCGTAACGGAAATCATCACAGAAGGCAGCAAAGCTGTTGGCGTAAGGTACAGAAAAACATCTGGTACCGACACAGAAACACAACAGGCTTTCGCTGACTATGTAATTGCAAATGCAGCGGTACCGAACGTTGTTAATGAGCTATTGCCGCCGTCCGAAGCCAAGGACAGGTTAGCATCAGCAATAGAGAAGCAAGAAGTTGGTTGTTCTCTTATTTCAGTGTATCTAGGCTTCAAGAAACCCGCAAAGCAATTGGGAAATAGCCATTATTCCACGTTTGTATTAGACGAGAGTATATCCAGTCAATCGGACCTGGTAAGGGAGAAAAGAGAGGATTGGTCCAGGAGAGGGTTTGTTTTTGTCGATTACAGCCAAATTGATTCTCAGTTAGCCCCTGAAAACAAGGGTCTGGGTGTTCTCTGTACTATTGACTATCTTTGCGACTGGGAGAATCTGAATAAAGAAGAATATCGAACGAGAAAAGAGGAAGTGGCGCAAATACTCATTGAAAGACTAAACAAGCTGATTCCTGGTATCAAAGAAGAGATTGAGTACTATGAAGTTGCAACTCCAAAGACTATTAAACGTTATACCCTTAATCCTGAAGGGACAGCGTATGGCTTCGCTCAAATACCGAAACAAGCAGGAAGAAAAAGGGTGCAGCAAGAATCACCTATAGAGAATCTCTATTTTGCTTCTGCATGGACGATGCCTGGGCACGGGTTTACAGGTGCGATATTGAGTGGTTATCTGTGTGCTAAGAAAATATTGAAAAAGTAACGACCGAAGCCTCCTCCGGTATCGAGCTGACACTGGCCTTCAGCGCGAGTGAAGGGTACGGTGTATGATACCACGCTCGTTCTGCGGCAACAGCAGGCTATCCTCCCGCAAACAGCCTCCGTGGGTTCTCCACCATCATCGTGTTGATCTTGTCCTCGCCGACCCCAGCCTCTTTCAGGGCAGGGATAATATTCCTGAAGACATGGATGAAGGACCAGTTGGGAACCAGCGCCCTTACGGAATCAGGCAGAGCAGAGTCACGTCCCAGCCAATACGGCACGTAGTCATGGGAAAGCATCATCTGGTTGACATAACCAATGCCGAGGAGGCCGATGATACAGGCTTTCCTCAGCGTGTCGGGGAAGAAAAACTCGATTCCCAGTCGGTCGAATGCGATGAAGACTCCTTTGCCAAGGATGGAGGCATGGTATTGCAAATTGGCGTTGCCGCCGATGTGGCCGATCACTATACGCCCAGGGTCAGCCCCCTCAGCGATGAGAAGATCAGCCTGTTCCGGCCCCATGGTTCCGCCTTCCGTGTGAGTGACTATCGGGA
The DNA here is from genome assembly GCA_964502665.1 of uncultured Dehalococcoidia bacterium. Classification (GTDB taxonomy): domain Bacteria; phylum Chloroflexota; class Dehalococcoidia; order SZUA-161; family SZUA-161; genus SOKG01. The sequence continues at coordinate 4,884 of CAZCXP010000028.1, forward strand.
CCCCGCTATCCTTCTGAGCCCTTGCCGCCGCCTTTAGCACCGTCTCCTCATAAGTGGATATGCATCCATGGCCCGTTGCCACCTTAATAACGCCAGCCTTGACACCTGTATCTCCGATACCCTGGGTGGTCTCCTTCATAAAGGTCTCGTAAATCTCGGTGGTGGTATCGAACACCTGGCTGCGAAACTTGAAGTAGCCGGCGCCCCCCAAGTCCTCCATGTACAATCCAGTGGCGCAGATGATGTTTACGCCTGACCTCTCAGAGACCTTCTTCTGCAGCTCCACGTCTCTGCCCAGGTCATTGGGGGTAGCGTCAACCATTGTCTTCACACCGTATGCTTTAGCTGCCCGCAACGCATCCGAGCAAGTGGTAACGATCGCCTCCCGGTCATAGGGCGCTGACAGCGCATCGGATTGCCACCCAGGAAAGCCACTGACCAGGTGCTCATGAATCAAGGTCAGGCCGAGCTCATCTGTGGAAATCGAACCTAAAACTGTATTGACCTTAGCCATGCTTTGCCTCCTTTCACCTTGTCCCAGATTTCCCGTCGAAGTCATGTGCCATGTTATAGACCCCAGTTCACTTCCTGTCAAGGCATGCAATAGCTCCAAGCAAATCCCGCTAGGGTGCAGGGAAAAAACTTGTTTTACCTTTTGTACCATATTCCCGAGTGCATCGGCGTCACAAAGTGGAGGGAATGCTTCTTGTGGTTGAGGAAAAGCTGTAAAGAGGTATCGCCCTTTGGCGATGAATGCAGCCTGGTTCTAGGTGTTGGGTAGCACCAGCTTCATTTACTGCATATGTGATCGACGTAGCTTATTCAACCACGTCTCAGAAAATCCAGGACTTCTCTGTTGAATCTGCCTCTCATTTCCATAAACAATGCATGTGACCCACCCTCAACTTTGACCAGCCTGGCATTTGGTATCATGCTCGCCAGCCTGTCTGAGCAGCCAGGTGCCACAACTCTGTCTTCGGTTCCGGCTATTACCAGGGTTGGCGCTTTTATCATGTGCAGCCTGCTCAGTGTGTTGTGAGCCAGAACAGCTTCAAGTTGCCCGGTGAGACCCACGATATTAATGATTGCACAAATCTTTGCCAGAAGAACGAAAATCAGCCTGTACAGCCTGCTATTGAACGATAGGGAGACCGCTGCCCCCGTCAACTTCCCAGCGGCTAAACGGCTCATGTCGTCCTCAGAGTACCCTCCTTCAAAGCCCACAGCTTTCACCATCTCTGGAGAAGTTACCTCCACCTCATGTCCCCCAGCATAGGTGGACGCCAAGAGGAGCTTCCCAACCCTTTCCGGGTAATTGATGGCGATCTCCTGGGCAACCATGCCTCCCATAGATATGCCCAGTATGTGAGCCCTATCAATGCCAACATAGTCCATCAGACCAATCGTATCATCCGCCATCATCTTGACGGTATACGGTTCGGCCGGCTTATCGGTTTTTCCAACGCCTCTATTGTCAAAGGTAATTACTTGGTAGTGCTTTTTGAAAGTAGGGGTTTGAGGAGCCCAATACCTCCGACTCAAAGAAAACCCCATTATCATGACCAGAGGCTCTCCCTGCCCGTCAACCTTGTAGCCGATAGTGATTCCGTTCACTTTTGCTTTTGGCACTTTGCCTTCCTTAATCAGAGAGTTCTCACGTGTACCGGCTCCCCCTGGCTGGTATTGGCTATCGCAGTGCACCAATTCACACACTACCACAGATGTCGTCAGCCACACCATAGTGATTCTTGCCTATTGTCAAGTGGAGAAATAGTACTAGCGACGCCCGAGGCCGGTCGCCAAACAATACCTGCTCTCCCCGATTTTGGCACTGCCGTGAAAGATTTGAGAAGTGGAGGCACTTGTTTGTGACCCAACCCCTTTGCAAGGCTTTACAAAAGGCACTATAATAGTTGCTCGGCGCTTTTTCAGAGCGACAGTTTTTTGCGGGCAACGGAGAAGAACGGTGCGTCCCAAAAAGGTTCTGGTTCCTGTAAATGGGAGCGAGGCAGACGAAGAGACGATAAGGCTGTCCTGCCGACTGGCCAAGAAAGCGGGGGGCAAGATATGCGTTACATATGTGATCCAAGTGGAACGCACTTTGCCTCTAGATGCTGAAGTCAGACCACAAATCGAAATGGCGGAACAGGTTCTCGACAAAGCAGAGCGCATTGCCGAGGAGGAGGACTGTGATGTTGAGACTGACCTGCTACAAGCGCGTGAGATAGGCGCAGCAGTGGTCGATGAGGCGATAGAGCGCGGTGTTGACCTGATCACGATCGGGATCAGCTACGCGAAGGAATTCGGGGAATTCAGTTTGGGGGACACTATACCTTATGTACTTAAGAATGCTCCCTGCCGCGTGCTGATTTACCGAGAGCCAATGCCCGAGGAGGAGCGCTGATCTACTATGAACGTGATTATAATGGGCTGCGGGCGTGTTGGCGCTCAATTGGCGGGCCTACTGGATGCTGAGGGGCACAACGTTACCATCATTGATGTTGAGCCCTATAGCTTCAGGAGGCTTCCTTCAAACTTTAATGGCTTGGCGATGGTGGGCAACGGGCTAGAGGAAGAGTCGCTCAAAAAGGCGGGGATAGAGAATGCAGATGTGTTCGTATCTCTAACACAAGGGGATAACCGCAATGTGATGGCCTGTCAGATCGCTAAGCATATCTACCACGTGCCTAAGGTGGTTTCTCGTATCTACGACCCGATACGTGAGGAGATGTATCACAATCTGGGAATAGAGTCTGTTAGCCCCACCAAGGTGATGGCGGAGATTCTGAAAGAGAAGATCGAAGGTTAGGGTAACATGTATATTATCGTTGTTGGGGGTGGTGAGGTCGGCCATCATCTCGCGAGGATATTGCTCAACGATGGCCACGAGGTGCTGATCATAGAGCAGGATGCTGCTAGATGCGAAAGACTCACTGAAGAGCTGGGCGGCGTCGTCCACCGTGGTGATGGTTGTGAGGCAGCCACCCTGGAGTCTGTTGGCACCGGCAGGGCAGATATGCTGGTTGCTGTCACTGATGGCGACGAGGACAATCTGGTGTCTTGCCAGGTGGCCAAGCACAGGTTTAATGTTCCGCGCACTATTGCCCGTATTACGAACCCTAAGAACGAGACCATTTTCAAGATGTTAGGCATTGATGCAACTGTGAGCAGCACCAACCTTATCCTGGCACATATCGAGCAGGAGCTTCCTTCACACCCGGTGATCCCCTTGCTCAAATTGAAGAGCGGTACTCTTGAGGTTGTCGAGGTCAAGATCCCCCCTGGTTCAAAGGTAGTGGGGAAGAAGATCGGTTCCTTCCGTTTGCCTGAAGGGAGCGCCGTTTTGCTGGTGATTGGCAAAGACAAAGGCCCTCGAATCCCAACAGTGGAAACCGTTCTCGAGGCTGAGGATGAGGTGGTAGCAATTACGAGTGCTGAGAACGAGGAGGCAATGCGGGCGATACTGACTGGCAAGAAATAGATTGCCTGACAAGCGCTTAGTTACAGGGGAAGAATGACTAGGGTAGTGTTTCAAGGGGAGAGAGGTGCTTTTAGCGAAGACGCTGTACTAAGGTTTTTCGGCGATGTCGAGCTTCTGCCTTGTCGCTCTCTTGCTGACGTTTTTGAAGCTGTGACCGAAGGCAAGGCTGATTTTGGGGTCATTCCTGTTGAGAACTCACAGGCAGGCAGCATCAACGAGACCTACGACCTGTTATTGAAGTATAATCTCAACATCTACGGCGAGATCGCTCTGGAGGTGAACCATTGTCTCATGGCGCCTCCGGGCGAGAGCCTGGCCAGCGTGAAGACAGTTTACTCTCACCCTCAAGCCCTAGCTCAATGCGAGCAATTCTTGAGGAAGCTGGAGGTTGAAATCGTGCCCACCTATGATACCGCTGGCAGCGCGAAGCTGATAAGGGAAAAGGGGCTGGTAAACTGTGCTGCAGTGGCAAGCAAGAGGGTATCCGAGATTTACCAGATGCAAATACTGGCCGAGGATATTCAAACAATCACTGATAACTACACCAAATTCTTTGTAGTCTCCAAAGAGAAGGCCGAGTACGCTGATGAGAATAAGACCTCGCTTGTCTTTGCCACAAAAAACGTCCCCGGTGCCTTATATGACTGTTTGGGTGCTTTCGCCACCAGGGGCATAAACCTGACCAAACTGGAATCAAGACCAAGCAAGGATAGACCCTGGGAGTACGTTTTCTATGTCGATTTAGAAGGACACATGGAGGACGATGTTTGTAGCCAGGCTTTGCGAGACCTTCGAGAGAAAATTAGCTTCTTAAAGATTATTGGTTCCTATCCGAAAAACGTGGCATCGGCGTGAATGATTTCTGATAGGAGAGACTAGTCACCTTTTCCTCTCGCCCGCTCGAACCTCGCTTTGAGTTCGTCCCTCTTCTGACCTGCCGCCTCTTTTCCCTCCTCCCATGCTGACTTGCCAAGGGAAACAAACTCGTCCACTTTGCTTCGCAGTTGCTCGCGGGTCCTCTCTCCGGGCTGAGGAGCAAACAGCAAACCCAAAACTGCGCCTATAATGGTGCCTAGCAGTAGGCCGGTGAAGAAGCTCGGGCCACTATTGTTATCCGTTGCCATTCTTTTTCTCCTTTCCGTGGGAGCGTTTCGATATGGTGACTATCGCCTTTCTTATCCCCGCGGCGAAAATGGCACCCATCGTAGCTGGCTTGACTACTTTGCCGGATACAAAAGAAGAGACAGTTCGAAGATCAGAGAAGAAGCCCCGTGTTGCATCCAACGTGGGGGACACCTTACGGTAAATGACGATTGTTAGAACAGAGAATATGAGGGCAGACGCGATCACTAGAAAGGCACAGATGATGATCATCACATCGCGAAATTCCTCGAGCATAAAACCTTACCTCCCCCGTGGTTATGCCTCTAGACCTAATATACTACGATAATCAAAGAACAGCAACAGCAGG
>CAZCXP010000028.1:9935-21318 GCA_964502665.1 uncultured Dehalococcoidia bacterium
AAGGGGGATTTCGCGAACGCTTGCCTTTCGTCGGGCGCTGTTCCCCATCACTGGCTCTTGATATACTCGATTGCTCGCTCGAGCTGAGGATCATAACCACGCTCAATATCATCTGCTGTTCTCTCGACCGTCACATCCGGCAAGATCCCTTCTCCCTCTATTTGCCGCCTGTTGGGGGTGTACCACCAGGCAGTGGTGAGATAGATGGCAGAGCCGTCGCTCAACTCGTGAAAATGGTTCACCCTTCCTTTGCCCAGCGTCTTGGTGCCAATGACTATTCCCCGTCCATAATCCTGGAGGGCACCCGCGACTACTTCGCTACCGCTGGCGCTGTTGCCGTTCACCAGTACCGCCAGGGGCAGGTCGGTGGCCAGTCCTCCCTCCTGCACCTCCCAGGTCTTCTCATTCCCCTTGCCGTCGATCACATAGACGACGACGCCTTCCTCAAGGAACTGGCTGGCCAGGTCTACCGCTGCCTCGAGAATACCTCCAGGGTTGTCACGCAGGTCGAGGATGATGCCGGTCACATCGCTGGCGACTATGTCCTCGAGCGCTGAGACTATCTCGTCCCCGGTGCGACTTGAAAAATAGGCAACCTCTATATAAGCGATATCGGCGGGTGGGTGCGTAGGTGTCGGTGTAGGCGTGAGTGTAGGCGTGTGTGCTGGTGTGGGCGTGGGAAGTGGGGTATCGGGAAGCATCTTGGGATAAACGCTAGTCGCCTCTATTTCTTCACGGGTTATCACGATATCCTCTGGAACATCTTCGTCCTGGTGCAGTACGCGGAGAGTAACTTGGGTGCCCGGCTCTCCCCTGACTTTGAGTACAGCCTCAATCAGACTTATGCCTTCGGTGCTCTCGCCATCGATCTCCAGAACCCTGTCTCCAGGCAAAATGCCTTCCCTTTGCGCCGGAGTGCCGATGAGGGGGGCAACTACTCTTAGCTGTCCTTGCTCATCAATAGTGATCTCGGCTCCTATACCGCCAAACGATCCCTCCATTCTGTCCTGACTTAGCGCGTACTGCTCTGCGTCGAAATAGGCGGCATAGGGGTCATCCAAGGTCTCAATCAGGCCCTCGATTGCACCCTGGCTCAACTTGTTCAGGTCGAGCGCATCACTATCTACGAAATCATCGAGAATGATCTGCCATGCTTCTTCAATCAGGTCGAACTCCGGTTCGTCAGGGGCTGTTGACCACGGTGACCAGTCACAGCCAGCCCCGAAATAGCCAACAGTAAGACCTATGACCAGAAGCAGAAGCGCTGCAATTCTAACCGCTTTGCACATAGCTGTCCTCCTTCAGTGATAGGCACTTCTGATATTAGCAGCTTCTGCTCAAACTGGCAATCGTAATTGACAATCACGGGTATTGGCTGTTATCCTAATCAAGGCTAATTGAAGCTGACGATAAGGAGGAATAAATGGCCGGCATCACTTCTTACGGGGCTTACGTACCCCTCTGGCGGCTGAGCCGGGAGGCGATAATGAAGGGGTTGCGTGGTGAGAGGGCTATCCGCAATTTCGATGAGGATAGCACCACCATGGCGGTGGCAGCGGCAATCGATTGCCTCAAGGGCCGGGATAGGGAGGCAATAGACGGCTTGTTCTTCGCATCAACGACTGCACCTTACAAGGAAAAGCAGATCGCAACTACAATAGCTGCAGCTACCGATCTGCGGCGAGATATCATTACCGCCGACTTCTGCAATTCTTTGAGGTCTGGGACCGCCGCCTTGAGGGCAGCGCTAGATGCTGTAAAGGCCGGGTCAGCGAAACAAGTGCTTGTGGTGGCGGCTGATTGTCGCATGGGGGCTCCGGGGACTGATTTCGAGCAGAACTGCGGCGATGGCGCCGCAGCATTGATCATCGGGGACTCGGATGTGGCCGCCAACATAGAGGCCTGGTATTCTGTATCCAACGAGCTTCACGATATCTGGCGGAGAGACGACGACGACTTCATCCGAGCTTGGGAAGACCGGTTTGTCTACTCCAAAGGCTATATCGACACAGTGGCGCAAACCGTCTCTGCGCTGCTGCAAAAATGCAAGCTCAGCCCCGATGACTTGACTAAAGCTATTTTCGCTGCTCCTGATGCCAGAAGGCATGGCGAAGTGTCGAGAAAGCTGGGGTTTGACCCCGAGGCACGAGTTCAGCATCACCTGTTCGATGTTATGGGCAACACCGGCACTGCCTATCCGCTGATGTTGCTGGTGGCAGCACTGGAGGAGGCGAAGCCGGGAGACCGTTTACTCCTGTCCAGCTATGGAAATGGCAGCGATGCCTGTGTGCTACATGTAACCGACCAGGTGAAGAAGACCGGTGATCGGCGGGGGATGAAAGGATATCTGGCAACGAAGATGATTGTTGATGACTATAGAACATACCTGCAGTGGCGGGGATTGCTGACCTTTGAGTCGCAGCCGACTCTTTCTGGGGGGAATATATCCTCATCCGCGCAATGGAGGGACCGCAACCAGATCTTCCCCCTACATGGCCTGAAATGTCGGGCTTGTGGCGGCGTCCACTATCCGCCACAGAGGGTGTGCCCGCAGTGTCAGACAAAGGACCAGTTTGAAGAGGTGAGGCTCTCCGACAAGAAAGGCAGAATCTTCACCTTTGGCACCGATACCTTGTGTACCAGGCGCGAGGCACCTCGGGTGACCGCGATTATCGATTTTGAGGGTGGGGGGCGCATGGCAACCGTTATGACTGATAGGGTGCTCGAGGAGATAGAGGTGGGGATGCCGGTGGAGATGAGCTTCAGGAAACTGGCCTCTCAGGATGGAATGCACAATTATTTCTGGAAATCGGTACCGCTAAGGCGTTAAGCAGATACCAAAGGAGGAGAAAAAGGTAATGCAAGGCATCAAAGATAGGGTTGCTATAGTCGGTATGGGCTGTACCAAGTTTGGCGAGCTGTGGGACAAGAGCGAACAGGACCTGATGGTGGATTCCTGCTATGAAGCTTTGGCCGATGCTGGAATCGAGCTCAACGATATTCAGGCAGCCTGGCTGGGCATGGCGTGCATAGAGACAGGTTTTGGAGGGGTAAGGCTGGCGCGAGCTCTGAAAACGGATTACATCCCTGTCACCAGGGTGGAGAACTACTGCGCTTCGGGGATCGAAGCCGTTAGAAACGCCTCCTATGCCGTGGCTGCCGGCATTTATGACATAGCGCTAGCCTGCGGTGTGGAGAAGCTGAAGGACTCTGGGGCCACCGGGATTACTCAGATGGGAGGCGAGCCCCACTTCAGCAGCTGGGTGTGGGCGCCAATTGTGGCGCCAGCCAGATATGCCCTCTCCGCCACCCGATATTTCCACGCCTACGGCTTGAGCCCGGAGGAGGGCAAACGCGTTCTGGCCATGATCGCAGTCAAGAACCACCATAACGGCAGCTTGAATACCAGGGCCCATTTCCAGCGTGAGATAACAATAGAGCAGGCGTTGAACGCCCCCATAATCGCCTGGCCACTGGGGCTCTTCGACTGTTGTGCCAACAGCGATGGCTCGGCGGCGGCAATTATCACCCGACCCGACATCGCCAAGAATATCAGGGATGACTATATCTTAGTCAAAGGGCTTGGCATATCCGCTGGAGCAGGAGCACAGGGGGTGATAGGAGCGGATTACGATTACCTCCACACCGATGAGATTGTGCGGGCTGCTCAGATGGCCTATAATGAGGCGGGGATCAAAGACCCACGAAAAGAGGTGGACATTGCCGAGGTGCATGACTGCTTCACCATCGCTGAACTCTTGGACTGTGAAGACCTCGGCTTCTGCCCCAGGGGCAAATTCAAGGAAGATATCGAGGCCGGCACCTTCGAGTTGGGAGGGGAAGTGGCGATCAATGCCGATGGCGGTTTGAAGTGCTTCGGCCACCCTATAGCTGCCAGCGGGTTGAGGATGCTCTTCGAGTCATACCTCCAGCTTCAGGGAAAGGCAGGGCCTCGACAGCTAAAGAACCCCACGGTCGGTTTGGCTCAGAACTATGGTGGCATCCCCGGCGGCGGCGTTTGCGGCGTGGCCATTGTAGGGTGCAGGGATTAAGCCTGAAGCGAGCATTTGCCACGGAGAAGGGAAGCGGGGCACATCAGTAGAATATTTGTTCTAACTTGACATAATGCTCGTAATTTGCTATAGTAAACAATGGCTCAGAAAACGATCACCGTTAACCGCAAGGCGTATCACGATTACCACATTGAGGAGAGCGTTGAGGCTGGGCTGGTCCTGACGGGCACTGAGATAAAGTCGATCAGGGCAGGAAGGGTCAATCTTCGTGATGCATACGCCAGATCGGAAAGCGGTGAGTTGTGGCTGCTGGGCGTTCATATCGCCCAGTATCCCGGGGGCAATAGATACAACCACGAGCCAAAAAGGCCGCGGAAGTTGCTGCTGCATCGTAAGCAGATAGCGGAGCTCAGCGGTGCAGTGATGAGGAAGGGGCTAACCATAGTGCCCCTGAAGTTGTACCTTAAAAACGGAATAGCCAAGGTGGAGCTGGGAGTTGCCAGGGGCAAGAAAGTCTACGATAAGCGTGAGGCACTAGCCCTGCGCGATGCCCAGCGCCAGATGGAGCGCGCGTTCAGCCAGCGAACCCCAAAAAAGAAATCCTAATCCCAAAGCTCAAAATCCTAAATAAATTCAAATCTTCAAAATTCGAAACGTTTGCAGCATTTGAGTTTGGAAGATTTGATATTGTTTAGAGTTTAGGATTTATGATTTAGTATTTGGAAAGTCTTGGGGACGTGTGGTTCGACAGGGGAGTTTGATTCCGGAGTTGCAGGCCGAGGTGCCATCAACCTCGTAAATCAGGTGGCAAAAAAACAACTGGCGAACGCGAATACGCACTGGCAGCCTAAACAAAGGCAGCCACGTCCATCTCAACCTCTCCTCGAAGGGTGAGAATTGGGCGCCGAAAAGTCGAGGTGCAGCGACCCCGATGCCGGTAAAGGCCGCTCAAGATGAATCGGCTGGCTCTACCGTAATCGGTCAGCGGAGGACGGTGGAGCGAGAAAAAACGGCTGACTAAGCTTGTAGATGCTCTGGATGGGATTCTTCTGGACGGGGAGTTCGACTCTCCCCCGTCTCCACCAATGAAAAACCAAGGCCTCTCTGTGCTGGCAGGGAGGCCTTTTGTTATCCGCGGGACCGCACACAGCCGGGAAACAGCCAGCAGCAAGTCCCAACAGGTTTCTGGAAGCGAAATATTTGGGACTGCTCGAAAAGCGGGCAATCTGTTGATTGTAACGCACGTTTAGTCCGTCAGTCCTCAATCGCTTGGCCTCGGGTAAAAACGGCATTAACGGACTGCATCTAGGGACTGATTATGGCATCGCGAATGTGCTCTAGAAAAAGCTAGAATGCAGTCCTGCGAATCCTGCAGTCCGTTCCAAAGAACGCCCAAGAAGATCGTCTATGAGAACATGCGTTCTATGCAGGTTGTAGGGTGGGTGTAACGCAGTGAAACCCACCACTCATCCCCAAGCTCATGGGAGATTGGTGGGTTCGGTTGCCACTTCACCCACCCTTACGCTCCTTGAGGCCGACAAAACGCCCAGATTTGGCTCTCAGGGCCTTGGCGGTTCAAGGAGCAGCAATCCAACGTCAGCGCGGGATGGTGGACCGGCGGCAAGCAGCTGGCTCAGCTTTGCTGCGGTGGATGCAATTGCGCACCGCGGGCATTCCGTTCGCCCTGAGCCCCCGCGTACGCGGGGGGGGCCATTCATGGTTCGAGGCCGACAGGTCGGCCGTCCTACGGCCCAAGCTCACCACGAACGGCATCTCGGGGTAGGTCGCCCGACGTCGGGCGACCTACCCCGAGTGTTTTAGTGATTCGCCAGCGGGCACCACAGGAGGGCGGTTTCTGAGAGGCCTTTTTCATATGAGAAGCACTAACTTCACATAAGATTTATAGTGCGACCATCATCCTCTGGTTGTCTTCGTCCCTTTCTGACCCCCGAAAGTCTGTTTAGGCCTCAAGCACCCTTTTCACCAGGGAGAGCTCGTCTCTTATCAGCCGGGGCATTAAGAAATTCCTTTTGATGTTCTCTTTGCCCTCTCTCCCCAGTTGAACAGCCAGCTCTCGGTTTCGGAGGAGATGTACCACCTTCTCAGCACATTCCTCGACGCTGTCAGCAAGGTAGTTGCTCAGGTTTCCAGTCATCTGCATGGGAATGCCGCCCGCATTGCCAGCAACTACAGGGGTACCTTTCCACAATGCCTCAGACACGACCAGGCCAAAGCCTTCCCTGATCGACTTCTGGACCGCTACATCGCAGGCGGTTTGGAAGGCATTCACCTGCATGCTGCCGACGCCAGTCAGATTGGTGAAGACGTGAATGTCCTCGTCCTTGTCGGCCTCAGTGTGAATGGCAGCATACATACCCCAACCTTCGGGGTCGTCGCCAGCCAGCGAACCAACGAGAGCCAATTGGAGCCCCGGCAGTTTTTCCCTGGCGAGTTGGTAGATTCTGATGACACCGAAAGGGTCCTTCCACGGGTCGAACCTTGAAACCTGGAGGATGAGTGGCCGCTCCCGGTCTATTCCAAGGTTATCGGTCATCTCGCGGCATAAGGTCCTGGGGAGAGACATGTTTTTTGCACTGAAGGCATCTATGGCCGGGGCCATGGTGGCTATATGGGGTACTCCGAGCCCAGTCGGGATGAACTTGTCCATGGTGAATACCGCTGCGTCGTACTGCTCTATGTAGGGAGATAGAAAAGCCCAGGCACCTTCATCTGGCTCCGATGTATCTATATGGCAGCGCCAAATCCACCTGGCCCCCGTATCACCGCTGAAGTGTCTCAGTGCCGCCGGCTGGGGGTCGTTGACAATGAATACATCGTAATTGCAATCTATCTCCCGTGCGTTCATCTGGTTTTGCGTCTTGTACCGACCTTGTGCCTCTTCTCGCTGGATTAGTGAACCGTCGCCGCCCTGCAATGCATTGTGCAAGCTCTTGGTGATGGTGAAAAAGCGACGATCCCCGTGGATGACCTGCCAGTCGATAGTGAGGCCTACGCTGCGCACCAGAGGGATATAGGAACTGAGCAGCTCGGCCACCCCTCCTCCGAATGACGTTGAGTTGACGTGGCACAAACGAATGCCTTTAAGCTCATCAGCGAGCTTCTCTATCTCATCGATGAGCTCATTGCCCAGTACCAATCTATACTTTTGTAGATCCCTTACCCCGACCGATACTTTGTTCAGCATGTGGCTTTCGCGGTGAGTATATCAGCAAGCTGACAACGCCGCAAGCTACCTGTGTATTTCTTCGTACCAGCCCCCCTTGAGCTATGTGCTCACATCGGAAGCCAAGGTGCCGCCGCTGGCCCAGTTCTCTTTAGCTATGTCATCAAAGATGACTATGGTTGCCTCCGGTGTGGTATGAGCGATGGTTACCACAGCCTCGGTGATAACCCGGGCCAGCTCTGCTTTTTGGGCATGGGTTCTTCCCTCCCACATCTCGATTCTCACTATGGGCATTTCAAACGACCTCCTCTCACGAATTGATATGCCAGTCCCCGTTCATGGTTCGACAAGCTCACCACGAACGGCCCCCCGCGTACGCGGGGGCTCAGGGCGAACGGATTAAGCTCTGTTTTCCTGACTCATTCGGCATGGCTAGATATTAGCACATACCCGAAGCAAGACAAGCTGCCTGGCCTTGATATTGGGATTGTTGGGCAACGCCACCAGGTGTATAATGAGGACGTAAAAAGTCAGAAAGAGAGCAGAGGGTTCACGTGCGGTCTCGTTGGCTGGACAGCATCAAGATGAAGGTACAAAAAGCGCTGGGGAAGAAGGTATTCCTATGCGACACTTGTATGTGGGACTGGCGCAGCGCTTGCCACAATCCAGCACGTCCCAATGCTACCTCGTGCCCCGATTACAAAAAGCGGGGGACATAACCTCAATCGACGGCCTTGGCGCAGTAGCGGCATCGTTATGTCAACTTGCCGCCAGCTACTTGTAGTCGTAGAACCCCTTGCCTGTTTTCCGCCCCAGATGCCCTGCTGTGACCATCCTCTTCAGCAACAGAGGTGCAGCGAACTTGGGGTCCTTGGTCTCCGCATACATCGCCTCGGTAATGTAGAACATGGTATCCAGCCCGACAAAGTCAGCCAGCGTCAGGGGGCCCATGGGGTGATTAAGGCCGAGCACCATGCCATTGTCGATATCTTCCCTTGTGGCCAAGCCAGCCTCCAGCACTCTTACAGCTTCAAGCATCAAAGGCGTCAGCAGGCGGTTTACGATAAAAGCAGGCGTGTCCTTGGCTACGATGACCGTCTTGCCCAAGGACTTGCCGAGGCCTTTCGCCGTGTTTAGCGTTTCCTCGCTGGAGACGATGGTGGTTACTATCTCAAGCAGTTTCATCACGGGCACAGGGTTGAAGAAGTGCGTCCCGATTACCCGGTCGGGTCTCTTGGTCGCCATCGCAATCTCGGTGACAGACAGGCAAGAGGTATTGGTGGCTAGAACCGCGTGAGCGGGACAAATTCTGTCAAGCTCAGCGAAAATCCTCTTCTTCAAGTCCATGTTTTCAACGACCGCCTCAACCACCACATCGCAATCGGCGAAATCCTCGGTATTTGTGGTGCCCTTCAGCCGCGCCAGTATAGCCTCCCCATCCTCCTTAGCTAGCTTGCCCTTCTCCACGCTCCTGGCAAGCTGGGTCTTAATCATGCCCAGACCTTTGTTCAGCAGTTCGTCGTTGATCTCCGATACCGTCACTTGATACCCGGATTGAGCACAGGTCTGGGCAATGCCCGCGCCCATCAGCCCGCAACCTACTACTCCGACCTTCTTGATCTCCATTACACTCCTTTTTCGTCCCGTAATTCGGTATGCCTGTACAAATATATCAAGCGGGGATGGCCCTCGTCAAGGCGCGAGGGCTTGGTTGATGGTGATTGCATGGCTCACCAGCCGTAGCTCAGCCTGGTGATCAGGCGCGAAGGCAGACCATATTCTGCCATCTTTCGCTGGGTTATGTTGATCTCGTAAGGGACACGGTAGTGCCAGATGGCGCCATGTGCGCTGTCGTATATAGCGTAGCTGGCCCGCGGGTCGCCATCACGAGGTTGCCCCACACCGCCGGGGTTGATGATCAGCCTGTTTTGCTCAAGCCTCAGAGGGCTATCCAGGGGGAATTCGCGTAGGAGACAGTCCTCGCTGCTGGCAATGTGCTCAAAAACCAGTGGTACATGGCTGTGTCCAACCAGGCAGAACCTGGTCTGAAAATAGTTGAAGCTGACCTTGGCGCTGTATGTGGAAAGCAGGTACTCCCAGATCGGCTCGCGAGGGCTGCCATGAGCCAGCGTGAAGTCACCTTCATTGAGGGTAAGAGGCAGGCTGTCAAGGTAATCCACTTCCTCGGGGCCGAGTTGTTGACCGTTCCAGCGACAGGCAGCAGCGGCCTCGGGATTGAAATCGTTCAGATCGATCTTGCCCAGCGATCCCCAGTCATGATTGCCGGCAATACACACGTGCTCGTACTGGCGGAGGAGCTCGATGCACTCTCTGGGGTCAGGGCCGTAGCCAACAATATCTCCCAGGCACCAGATGCGATCAACCCCTCCCCTCTCATCAATATCGTGGAGCACTGCCTGGAAGGCAGCCAGATTGCTGTGGATATCGGAGATGATCGCGTAACGCATGTCTGCTTCTTCCTAATATATCAGGTTTAGCCCTCTTAGACTAGCGGTTGTGGACTGAATCTGAAGCGGCTATAATCTTACTGATGAAAGTTTCCGAACTGGGAGAATTCGCCCTCATCGAGCTAATCGCAGAGATCGTGGGCAAGGCGTCAAGTAAGGATATTGTCGTGGGAATCGGCGATGACGCCTCAGCTTGGCGGACTGAGGCTTCCATCCAAATTGGAACCACGGATATCCTGGTCCAGGACGTTCACTTCACCCTGAAAACCGTTACCTGGCGTGACTTGGGCTGGAAGGCGCTTGCGATAAATATCAGTGACATCGCCGCTATGGGCGGAAAACCTGGCTATGCTTTGGTCTCGCTGGGCCTGCCGCCGGAGACCGAGGTGGACAGCGTTGCTGAGCTCTACCGGGGGCTGATGGAGATAGCAACGAAGTACGGTGTTGATATTTGCGGCGGCAATATCAGCAGCGCACCCGTGGCTATTATCAACCTCAGTGTCATAGGAAAGGCATCCGAGGAAATCCTCACCCGCTCGGCGGCCTTGCCAGGCGATCAGATCGCGGTGAGTGGTTACCTGGGGCAGGCTGCGGCTGGCCTCAAGATGCTGAAATCGGGGCTCAACTTTGACCCGGAGACAAGCGCTTTCCTCAGAGAAGCTCACCTGCGCCCATGCCCCAGGGTTGCCGAGGGCCAGATACTGGTACAGAATGGAGTGAGGGCAGCGATAGACCTTAGCGATGGGCTGGTAAGCGACCTGGGCCATATCGGCAAGGCGAGCCATGTTGCGGCCAGGGTATGGGTACATAGATTGCCCATCCATCCGCTGGTGAACGCTGCCTTCAAGGAGGAATCGCTGGGTCTGGCGCTTTCGGGCGGCGAGGATTACGAACTCCTTTTCACAGCCAGGGGCGAGGTTATCGACCGTGTCAAAGGGCTCATGCCGAGCCCGGTGACGGTGATAGGTGAGATTCTGAGTGGTGAGCCAGGGCAGGTAAAGCTTTACGATGAACGAGGCGAGGCAATCGAGTGGAGCGAGAGGGGATGGGAGCACTTCAGGTCGGCGGGTTGAGAGAGATCGTGTTCTCTGTAGATGTGATCAGCAATAGCGCGGAGCGGACTCGCAAAGTCGGGGTGAGGCTTGGTGAGTTGGCGGTGGCCGGAGATGTCATACTTCTGGTGGGTCCGCTGGGGGTGGGGAAAACCTGCCTCGCCCAAGGCATCGCCTGGGGTTTGGGAATCGATGACTATGCCGTGAGCCCTTCCTTTGTGTTGGTTAGAGAGTATCAGGGTAGGCTGCCCTTATATCATATCGACTTCTATCGCCTCGACAGGATCGAAGAGGTGGCATATCTCGGGCTCGACGACTATCTCTATGGCAGCGGCGTATGTGTCGTGGAGTGGGCAGAAAAGGGGTTGGAGGTGCTTCCAAGGGAGCACCTGCTCATCCAGATGGAGCATCTTGCCCCGACCAAACGAAAGCTCAATTTTTTGCCCCAGGGACCGAGATATGTGGAGATGCTCTCTAAGCTGGAGCGTTCAGCGTTCAATTCGTAGGGTGGGTGCAGCAAAGCGGAACCCACCAACTTATCTAAACAAATTCAAATATAAAAATGCAAAAGGCAAAGGAGTAGCGTCGTGACTCCTGTCACGACGAAGAATTCGTTGCCACAGCGAATGATGAGAATTGACATGCGAGACTCCGTTCGTGGTGAGC
>CAZCXP010000029.1:0-20914 GCA_964502665.1 uncultured Dehalococcoidia bacterium
TCTTTCCCTGGCTGAGATCCCTGCGGACGCCCAGGACCTGATAGTGGTCCCTGAAGCTCATGCCCGCCCTTATCCTGTGTTATCGATCTTGAATCTCAGTTCATCAAGGGCCATCACCAAAGGCTCGTATGCCGTGCCCACCGTCGGGGAGTAGCAGGTATCGATTACAGCCAGTCGCTCGACTGGGACCCTTTCAGCAATGGCGACAGAGAGTCTGTCGATCTTTCCCGCGACCAGCTCCTCTGACATGATCTGCGCCCCTACCAAGGCTCGGGTTTGGCGACTGGCAATGAGCTTGATATGGATGGTTCTGCCGCCAAATGCGCGGCGGCGAGTGGCGGTGGTTGTCACGTTAGAGAGCACATCCAGGCCCCTCTCTCGGGCGTAACTCTCAGTGAAGCCCACCGTTCCTACCTGATAGCCAGAAGCCTCCATGATGAATGGCATCGTTGTGCCCTGGTAGGGCAGGACGTTGCCCCGGACCAGATTGGTGGCAGCTATCCTTCCTCCTCGGGCAGCGCTGGTTGCTGTTTGATAAAGCCTTTTCAGGCCCAGAATCGCATCCCAGTTCTCGGTACAATCGCCGATGGCATAGATATCCGGGTCGCTGGTTTGAAGGTATTCGTCGACAAGAATACCACCTGTTTCTCCTATCTCCAGCCCTGCCCTTTGGGCGAGCGCTATGTTGGGGCGTGAGCCGGTGGCGAAGAAGACAAAGTCTACCTTCAATTCCTGATCGGGGAGAGAAAGTATCTTTTTGCCGTTCTGGCTCGTGATGCTGTTCACCCTTGCTCGAAGAATCAGGTCAATTCCTTTGTCCCTTATCCTTGCCTCGACCCTTTCAGCCATATCCTGGTCCAGATAGGCTCGCAGAAGGCTCTCTGACCGGCCCAAGAGGTAGATTTTCTCGTAATTGTTCGCCCTCAGGACAGCAGCCACTTCCACAGCAATTTGGCCGGTGCCCATTATGGCCGCTGTTGAGTGTTGGGGAATGGCTTCCTGGAATACCCTGGCGGTCTTCAAGCTGGTGGTCAACACAAATTCATTCTGGCCATCTATCCCTGGGATAGGAGGGATGGCGGGAGTAGCCCCCAGGTCCAGAATCAATTTGTCGTAGCTGTAGCCTTTCCCCCCAGCTATCAGGCGTTTTTCTGCCCTGATGATTTCGGTGACTTCGTTGTTGAGGTGGACGGTAACATTTCTCTGGTCATAGAACTTCCGGGTGAATACAAAAGTGTCATTCCACGAGGGCAAATCACCCTTGAGGACGAAGGGGATTTCGCAAGGCTGGTTTCCTATTTCAGCCCGGTCGGTGAATATGTCAATCTGGGCTTCCTCATTCAAACGCCTGATTACATTGGCGGCATTGCTGGCTCCTCCGCCTCCACCAACTATGCAGACCTTCATTCTCCTTCTCCATTTCGCTTTTCTTCGGACTACATCGCCTCACCGGAATGTTCATTTTCCGCGTCATGGGAGCCTGATTCTTGTCATATGTCCATAATCATGCTAGCATTGCAATAGGATGCCGTCAAGGTTTAACCTCAACCCCGATTTGGAAACGAGCTTTGTATGGGTGAACAGACAACAAGGCGAAGGCGATGAGAATCACGGTTGTCTTTGACAATGAGGTAAGGCGGAAGGGACTGAAGTCAGGGTGGGGGTTCTCGTGTCTGGTGGAGGCAAATGGCATATCGCGCATCCTGTTCGATACGGGCGCCAGCGGGCCCATACTCCTGCACAATATGAAACAGCTCGGTCTCGACCCAGGCGCCATCGAGGCTGTTTTCATCTCGCATGACCACCTGGACCATACGGCGGGACTTCCCCATATCTTGGAGGCGAATCGCGATGCTGCAATCTATGTCCCAGCATCATTCTCGGGAAGCATCCCGGGAAGGAAAGTAATCAGGGTTGGTGAATCCATTCGCATTTGTGACAAGGTCTACACCACCGGCGAGCTTGCGGGTATTGAACAGTCTCTCCTGCTGGACAACGGTGTGGGGATTAGTGTGGTTACTGGCTGTTCTCATCCGGGCGTTGGAGAAATCATCGATGCCGCTTCACGGTACGGGAGAGTGACCGGTATTGTTGGCGGTTTCCATGGATTTAGGGACTTCGACAGGTTGAGTGATCTATCGTTGATATGTCCCTGTCATTGCACCCAGTATAAATCGGAGATAAGACGCCTTTTCCCTAACCAGTGCGTAGAGTGCGGAGCCGGCCTGGTACTTGACCTGTGAAATAGGCACAGTTACCTGGCAATTGCTCGAAGCCTTGACAAATACCCCGAGATTCGGTACGACATTATAAAGAGAATCTCGAGAGCGCTTTCTAACCATTTCGTCAGCGATCCAGAAGATAGGAGAGGGTTCGTGGAAACAGCTTTGGGTGGCATCAAAGTCCTGGAGCTTTGCAGCATGGTCGCTGGGCCATTCTGCACCAAGATAATGGCGGACATGGGCGCTGAGGTGCTCAAGGTGGAGAGGCCGGGAATCGGTGACGAGGCCAGAAGGAGGGGGCCTTTCCCGGGTGATATCCCTCACCCGGAGCGAAGCGGCCTTTTTCTCTACCTTAACTCCAACAAGTTGGGCATAACGTTAGACTATACGAGTGCTACCGGGAGCAGGATGTTGAAGGAGATGGTCGAGGGATATGATGTCATAGTTGAAGATAATCCCCCTGGAGCGCTCTCTTCCCTGGGGCTGGGCTACGAGGCGCTATCAGAGCTCAAGCCCGGGCTTATCATGACCTCGATAACGCCCTTCGGACAAACAGGGCCCTACAAGGACTACAAAGCCTACCCCCTCAACTGCATTCACAGCTCCGGGGAGGGCTATGTCACTCCCAGCGGAACTCCCTTCCGCGACCGCCCCCCTGTCAAGCTGGGAGGGTTCGCCGGTGAATATGAGGTCGGTATCTACTCTGCGTTGGGCACACTTGTGGCTCTGTACTTCAGGAGCTGTACCGGCGCGGGGCAGTACATAGACATATCGAAGCAGGAGGCGCTAACGATTTCCTGTGTTTTCGATCATTTGCCCTATACCATGGTGGGCATGACAGTAAGCAGGTTGATGCCTCGGGTTCCGGAGACAGGCGTTGTCCCCTGCAAAGACGGACACGTCATGTGTGTGTCTTTCGAGGAGACATTCTGGCAAAGGATTAAGAAGCTGATGGGCGAACCCGAATGGACCCAGGCTGACTGGTATCGGGACCAGGATAGGCGCCGGGAGCATGCGGCAGAGGTGAGAAAACGGCTGGAGGAGTGGGCCAGTACTCGTACTAAGAAGGAGCTTCACCAGGGGGCACTAAAGGAAGGGGTCGCTTTGAGCCCATTCCTCACCCCACGGGAGATCCTGCAATCGGAGCTTCTGAAGTCCCGGGGGTTCTTTGCTGAGATAGAGCATCCTCATCTGGGAAAGGTGGCCTGCGTTACAGCCCCATATCATTTCTCCAAGACATCGTGGCACTGCGAGCATGCTGCCCCGGTGCTGGGAGAGCACAACGAAGAGATCTACTGCCGGCGTCTGGGATACACCGGGCAGGAGCTGGCAAGGCTCGCGGGACTAGGAGTGATCTAGAAGAGGTACGAACGTGGAGGCTTTGTCGAACGTCAGGTATCTTGAATTTGGTGAGATGATAGTGGGCCCCTGGGCGGGGCTGATGTTGGCCCTCTTCGGAGCGGAGGTTATCAAGATAGAGAGCGGATACAGGCTGGACATGACGAGAAGGGCTGGGGTGACGGCCCAAGGCGGGCGCGTTGCCGCCTACATCCCGGGGCAGCCTATTCCCGAGGGCATGATAACGGACACACCCGTATTTAACTGGGTCAACTTGAATAAGAGGGGCATAACCCTCAATTTGGGCAAACCCGAGGGGGTCGAGCTGGCGAAGCGGTTGATTGCTATCTCCGACGTTATGGTGGAGACTTATCGGCCGGGCGTGATGGACAGGTTGGGCTTGGGGTACTCCGATGCTGCCAAGCTGAAGCCGGACATCATTTACGTCTCCTCTTCAGCAGTAGGATACCACAGCGCGGGGCTTGAGGCCGAGCAATTGGGCTTTGGCCCCCTTTTCCGCGCTCTCGGGGGGCTGGGTTATCTCACCGGGTATCCCGATGGGCCACCAGGGGAGGGGCTGGGACGAGATGACGTGCTGGACGGAACGATGATCAGCATTGCTGTGTTGATGGCGCTTCTTTACAAGCGAAAGACTGGCCAGGGGCAGTTCATCGATTTCTCGGCGCGCGAGGGTATCTCCTTTCTCATTGGTGATTCCTTCATGGAACCTGTGCTGAACAACAGGGACCCTATTCGACAGGCTAATCGCGACGAGGTCATGGCGCCTCACAACTGTTATCGCTGCCTGGATGCCGGCATGGATAGATGGATCAGCATCGCTATTGGCACAGAGGATGAATGGAGCGCATTCTGCCAGGCCATCGGTAGCCCCGAATGGACCGAAGACGACAGATTCTGCGATGGCTTCAGGCGGTGGCAGAACCAGGAAGAGCTGGACAAGCTCATCGAGGCGTGGACAATAGATTATAGCGACCAGGAGGCGATGGAAATCCTGCAAAGGGCAGGCGTGGCGGCGGTACCCTCCTTCAGCATAGATGAGCTTTGGAGTGACCCCCATCTTGCTCAGCGAGACGTTTTTGACGTGGTTGACCACCCTGTACTCGGGGCACAGCCCTTGATCAAATCCCCATGCAGGCTGTCGGTCACCCCACCAAACATCGTAACCCATGGCACAATGCTCGGCCAGTATAATCAATGGGTCTATGGGGAACTCCTTGGACTCTCAGAGCAGGCCGTGTCGGATCTCGCGGGAAAAGGCGTGATTTACTAGCTCTGCTACTGTCCGCGATTGCCAATCGAACGCAGGGTCTTATGAACAGAAACGCTGGCGGCTTTCCTCAGAGGAGGTGAATTGTGAGCACGTATGTGCTGGTCCACGGCGCATGGCATGGAAGCTGGTGTTGGGACAGGCTCGTTCCGCTGCTCGAGCAGAAAGGACACCGGGTTGAGGCCCATGATCTCCCTGGCCACGGCCGCGACAGGACGCCTGTTACGGAAGTCTCAATGGAGGCGTATGTCGATAGTGTCTGCAAGATTCTGGACGCTCAGTCGGAACCGGTGATCCTCGTGGGACACAGCCTTGGAGGAGTCACCATAACCCAGGCCGCTGAGTACCGGCCTGAAAAGGTCAAGCTCCTGGTGTATATTGCCGCTGTCCTGCTGCGAAACGGCGAGTCCCCGCTTAACGTGCCGGATACGGATTCGTTGCTTGGGCCGAACATGATCGTGGCCGAGGATGGAAGTGTTACCATCAAAGATGAGGTCATAAGGGAAGCCTGGTATAGCGATTGTCGCGACGAGGACGCGGCCTGGGCGAAATCGCTCCTGGTTCCGCAGAACCCTGCCACCTTTACAACCGCGGTAAGCACTACTGAGGGGAACTTCAGCCGGATACCACGGGTGTACATCGAGTGCCTCCGTGATAGGGCGCTCTCGCCATGGGTTCAGAAGAAGATGTATACAGACGTTCCGTGCAAGCTCATCTCTATGGAAACCAATCACTCGCCATTCCTTTCGGCCCCTGCGGAGCTTGCGGCACATCTATTGTCACTGTAGTCATCGGACAACTCTGCCCACGGCGTTTAGCCGAGGCTCATCTCCCCAGGCTTGGGCTGGATGAATAGTATGGAGCTGGCGATCTACTGCAGATGTGGAGGAGGTAGCTATGAGAACTGAAGACGTAACGACGGTGCAGGGAAGGTGGCAGGAGTTTGCTGATGGTATCGGGTTCTTGCCACGAAACATCGCAGCGCTGACAAGAATTATGATGGGAACGATGGTGCTCGCGGTCAGCGAACTATTGGGCCGCCGCTGGGGGTTTTTCGCTGATATGTGGTTCATAACAAGAAACATGCCAACGATGATCAGGGTAATGGCGGCCGGCCTCGTGTCCCACCCTTTTAGGGAGAGGCTGATGCTCGCTGTTACCGCAGTATACGGCTGCCGCTATTGCTCCTGGCTTCACACCGGAGAAGCCCTTAGGAGCGGGATTAATCAAGAGGAGATCGCCGGGCTTCTCGCGGGCAGCGTGGACAACTGCCCCGAAGATGAGGCCGTAGCCTTGCTCTATGCACAGCACTGGGCTGATTCCGACGCCAAACCAGACCCCGAAGCTGCAAGGAGGCTGGAGGAAGCCTACGGCCCTGAGAAGGCCAAAGCGATAACCCTAATACTTTATATGAACCGGTTTGGCAACCTTTCGGGCAACTCCCTGGACCGCTTTCTCCATCGCATCTCCTTCGGCAAGTGGGGGAAAACGGAGCAGGTGCACTCCTTGCCATAGCCTCGGGCTTAGCGGCAGTGGGGCTGTCGCTACGGCGGATAGAAAATCGAGGGGCTGAGGTAGTTGTATGGATATATTCACGCGTCTGACAGATATCGTTGGAGCGGACTTCGCGTCAAATCGTCAGGAGGAGCTCTATATGTATTCGCGTGACTCCGGCGCGCAGCGGCCGCGCAAGGTGGATTATGTGGTTATGCCGAAAACAGTGGAAGAGGTACAAGGAATAGTCAGGCTGGCCAGCGAGGAGAAAATCCCAATCACTCCGATGGGGGGTGGCTTCACCACATCTGCTTTGGCGGTACCTGTAAAGGGCGGAATCCTTCTGGATATGAAAAGAATGGATAAGATCATCGAAGTGAACGAGAAGGGAAGATACGCAGTAGTGGAGGCAGGTGTTTCCCAGGGTGCTTTGAAAGGGTATCTTGAGAAACACCATCCGCGGCTACAACACTGCACGCCGGAAGCGCCTCCCACGGTCACAATCGTTGGAAATGCCCTTATTTTGGGGCATGGTCACATAACCTCGAGACAGGGGATTAACTCGGAAATGATCAGCGGGATGGAAGTGGTTCTGCCCAGCGGCGAGGTATCGAAGGTAGGTTCATGCTCAGTCAGCCCTTACTGGTTTACCAGGGGCCCCCTTCCCGACCTGGTGGGGCTGTTTATTGGATGGCTTGGCACCACCGGCATTGTGACAAAGATGTCGATTCGGCTCTTTCCCAAGCCGCGGCATAGAGATGCGCTAGCTTTTTTCACGGATAACGTGGATTTGATTCCGGAAGTCATATTTGAGATAACCCAGCTTGACCTCTTGGAGAACTTCTTCCTCTGGGGACAAGGAAAGCCAGACTGGATGGACCACGTATTCTTCGTGGTGATTGTATCCGCGCAATCCGAAGACGAGCTAGAACTCAAGAAGCATGCTCACAAGAAGGTCTTCGAGCCATACGAAGAGATTGAATTCGTTGAAGAGATACCGCCAGCGCTAAGCAAGAGGATCATGGATGTACCTCCTTTTGCAGCAACTGCAGCCGATTTCAAGAAAGGCGGAGGTTTTGAATACACCGGGGCGATATTGCATGTAGAGAAGGTTCCCGAGGCCTGGACGAGAGGCATAGAAATCGCCCACAAATACGGAATGATTTACTCGCATGCTATCCAGGTCCTCCGTGACCAAAGCGTTATGTTCGCCTTTGATTACTCCTTCAATCGGGCGGATAAGGAGGACGTTGAAAGGACGAGAAAAGCGATAGACGAGTCGGATAGGCTGACTCTAGAGTTGGGCGGTATGGTATGGCGACCAGAGGTATCAGCGCAGAAACTGATGATGGAGAAAATGGATCACCATACGCTTGAACTAATAGGAATGATCAAGAAGGCTTTGGACCCAATCGGCATCATGAATCCAGGCAACTGGGGTGAATGAATGGCTCTCGAAGCGTATGAGGACATTGTTCATAGGTGCTTCAGATGTGGGTACTGTAGACTCACGGATGACTATTCGCAGTACAACTGTCCTTCCTACAATAGGTTTCGTTTGGAGACGTATGCACCCGGTGGGATGCTGTGGCTTACGAGAGCGTGGATGGTGAAGGATATCGCCTGGACCGATTCGCTGGCGAAGATACTATACTCCTGTACAACGTGCAATAACTGTGTTGAGCACTGCAAGTTTCGGTTCAGTGATGATGTCGTCAACATAATACTCGCAACTAGGGAAGAGATGGTCGAAAATGGCCTCGTGCTGCCACAAGTGGCGCGCTTTTTCAGGAATGTCGAGGCCACAGGTAACCCGTTTAGGGAGCCGCCGGGTCATAGAGGGAAATGGGCTGAGGGTACAGGAGTAGCGCAGTATGAGGGGCACGACTACCTTTACTATGTGGGGTGCATGGCATCATATGATGCCAGAGGGCAAGAGGTGGCCAGGGCGCTGGGAGACACGCTGCTTAAGGCCGGCCTCTCATTTGGAATACTGGGACCTGACGAGAAGTGCGACGGCAACGAGGTCAACATGCTGGGAGAAAAGCGCATTTTTAATATGCTGGCGGATGAAAACAGGGAGACCTTCACCGATTTGGGGGTAAGCAAGATCATAACCCTTTCGCCGCACTCATACAACGCCTTTAAGAAGTATTACACGAGTTCATTCGAGGTATTCCACTATACGCAGATTCTTCGCGATCTCATCAGAGAGGGGAAGTTGAATCTCTCTAAGGGGTTCAACGCCAAGCTTACCTATCATGATCCGTGCTTCCTGGGCAGGCATAACAGTGAATACGAGGCGCCCAGGGCCATCCTGAACGCAATACCCGGAATCGAGCTGGTGGAAATGGGGAGAAATCGACACAATGCTTTCTGCTGTGGTGGCGGAAGTGGTAATTTCTACACAGATTCCTTCGGTGGCGGAGAAGACAGCCCAGCAAGGACTAGAGTCAGGGAGGCTTGTGAAACCGGCGCTGACGTTTTGGCGGTCGCATGCCCGATTTGCATGACGATGCTTGGTGATGCCATAAAGTCGGAGGAACTGGAAGGAAAACTGGTCGTCAAAGACATCTGTGAGATTGTACGAGAGTCCCTGTAGAGAGAAAGCAGGTGGAAAAGGTAGAACCACTTGCCAGCATATAGCAGGAGGAGATAGATGGACGATAGACCGCAGTGTGCCAAGTGCCCAAGGGTGCTCTGTTATCCAAACATCGCGGCAGACGAGAAGCCGAGCTTTGACGAAGCACCACGCTTCTGCCCGAGCAAAACAAAACACGATGTCATAGAGAAATCTATGCGTGAGTACGACCGGCAGGACGTAAGGGAGTTCGCTCGCCTGGCCTCGGTGCAAGAATTCGAATGCTATGAGCAGACCCCCAATGGCTTCAGGACCAAAATACCTCGCATGGAGGAGACTATACAATTTGCCCACAAGAACGGCTTTAAGAGGCTGGGGCTCGCCTTCTGCGTGGGCGTAGCCAATGAAGCACGGATGATCACCGGTATTCTTGAAGGAAAGGGCTTCGAGGTGGTATCGGTCTGTTGCAAGGCAGGAGCTATTGCCAAGGAGACAATCGGAATCAGGCCGGAGGAGAAGATCCCTGGTCCAAGCCGCTACGAGTCGATGTGCAGCCCTATAACCCAAGCGGAGATCTTAAACTCGGAGGAGGTTGATTTCGTCATCCTCATGGGCTTGTGCGTGGGGCATGATACGCTGTTCATAAGATATTGCAAAGCACCAATGACTGTGCTGGCAGTGAAGGACAGAGTGACGGGACATAATCCGCTGGCGGCGGTGTACCTATCTCAAAGCTACTATGCGAGGCTTTTGATACCAGATAGTGCGTAAGTACGAATTCACCAGCGGAAGGAGGCTAGCGATGGCTGGAATGATAGAAAACGTAGAAGAAGTGGTGCTGGCAGTTGAGAATCAGGACGAGGTTGTCGCCTTGTTTGAGGATCTGTTTGGTCTCGAGTTCAAGGATAGTTGGACGGTGCCAGCAGATAGCATGTCGGTAAGGTGCGCCCATATAGGCAATACGATGTTTCACGTAGTGTCTTCAATGACTCCAGATGCTGTGATCGCGAAGTTCATCCGAGACAGAGGCGAAGGTATACACCACATCGCTTTCAGGGTCAGGGACATGGATGAGATGGTCAGCAGGCTGAGAGATAAGGGGATAAGGCTTGTCCCCGAAGAGCCTATATCGCTGGGCCCTTCAGGGCCTTCATATATTTTTGTCCACCCCAAATCTGTACATGGCGTAATGATAGAACTGATATGGCCCGGGAAGCGCGAAGGCGAGGGAGACCGGAAGTGAGTGTTAGTTGTAACGCCGTGCCCAGCCGGACAACGCCGATACCTTTCGCCCTGCTATAGAAGACATCCGTTCAAAAGAGGGCCCCTATGTCCCCGCGTCAACTCTAATAGACCCCCTCCTCCCTCAGCTTGGCCAGGTCGTCCCACGTATAGCCACAGATTTCCATAAGCACTTCTTCAGTATGCTGACCCAACTCTGGGGCGAGGCGCTCCACCTTCCCCGGCGTCTCGCTCAACTGCACCGGGATTCCCGGCACTTTGACCTTTCCGTGAATGGGATCTTCTATTTCCACAACGTACTCATTGGCTATCACCTGGGGGTCAACTGCCAAGTCGGCAAAATCGTTCACTGGCGCGGAAGGGACTCCAGCCTCTTCGAGCCGCTTCAACCATTCATCTCTGCGTTTAGCGCGAATGATCTCCAGTAACCTGGGCTTGAGTTCATCGAAGTGCTCCCCTCTCACCACTTGGTTCTCAAACCTGGTGTCTTTCTCCAGTTGCTCGATGCCAAACACCTTGCAGAACTGGGGCCAGAACCTGTCTGCCTGCAGCGCAGCGACGGCGAACCATTTGCCATCGCAGTCTTGATAGACATAGTAAAGTGGGTTTCTAGCAGCCTTCATAACCGATCCTGGCGGGACTATACCCATCATGAAGTACATTTGAAACTGAAGACGTCCCATTTCAATCTGGCCGCCCAGCAGTGAAGCATCGACTCTCTGGCCGATCCCGAATCGCTCACGGACGAAGAGAGCCAGCAGCACCCCGTAGGCTGTCAGGAGGCCACCGACCTCGTCGGCGAAGCCAGCGCCGATAGGCGTTGGCACCAGGTCTTCCGATTGAGTGATGCTCCATATGCCTCCCCTCGCCTGCCCGGCGAAGTCGGCAGACATCTTATCCGCATCCGGGCCCTTGGGCCCGAAGCTAGAGCTATAGCCATAGATGAGCTTGGGGTTGTATTTCTTCAGAGTATCGTAGTCCGCCTTCAGTCTCCTGGCAGCGCTCTCGCGATAGTTGGTCACGAAAACATCCGATTTCTCCACCAGCTTGTACAGGACCTCTTTCGCCTTCTCCGTCGCCAGATTGAGCACGATGCCCCTCTTGCCCCGGTTCTGGTTCTGATAGTAGAAATCAAGCGGCAACTCTGCTCCGTACATCCTGAGCAGTCCTCGGCCAGGCTCGCCTTCAGGTGGCTCTATCTTGATAACCTCAGCACCCATGTCTGCCAGCAGCGCCGTGGCGACCGGCCCCTGCTGCCACGCTGTCCAGTCAAGCACCCGTATCCCATCCAGTGGCTTAGACATCTGTTCGACCTCCTATCAGATTTCTTCGGACACCCGGATAACTCGGTTATGCTTCTTTCGCACGCTGTGCAGCCCTTCGGGGTTCTGGAATAGTCTCCTATGTCAAAAGGATTGACTTCCGAGCGTGGAAATGGCGTGTCGTCTGGCTAACAACTTATGAAAGACCACCTCCGGTGGGTTCATCGGAAGGCGTCCCC
Organism: uncultured Dehalococcoidia bacterium; assembly: GCA_964502665.1. Taxonomy (GTDB): domain Bacteria; phylum Chloroflexota; class Dehalococcoidia; order SZUA-161; family SZUA-161; genus SOKG01. Next base: position 11,667 of record CAZCXP010000029.1, read on the forward strand.
CTCGCGTTCCGTACCTACAGCGCTCGGTTTGTCTGGCACGATTATATCCTAAAAGATCACTACAGCAAAGCTCCGAACTCACGCTTTGTATCATATCTCCACCTGTGATAGAATCTCAGGGGAAGCCATTTCAAACCCCGCGACGAAAGCCATGGGCGAGATCCTCGTTGGCACCTGCTCCTGGACAGACCCGACGCTGATACAGTCAGGACGCTTCTACCCGGAGTGGGCGAAATCGGCGGAAGCGCGGCTTGGGTTCTACGCCAGCCAGTTCAGGATTGTCGAGACGGACAGCACCTACTACTCTGTGCCAGCACAGAATACTGCCAGGCTCTGGGTAGAGCGGACCAGCGACAACTTTGTCTTCGATGTCAAAGCATTCAGGCTATTCACCCAGCATCCGACACCGGTGAAGGCGCTGCCCAAGGACGTTAGAGAGGCACTGCCCGCTGAGGCCAGGCACAAAGCGAACCTGTATCAGCGAGACATACCCTCGGAACTGGTAAACGAGCTCTGGCTGAATTGTACCCTCTTGGGGTTGTGTGAGACGGAACCTCACGCGGTCAATGGTTGAACTTTGGTGCGAGAGAGCCTGCCCCAGTTTGTTGCGCTGCTCTGGTCTTTTTGATATCATTCGCACTACCTGGGGCCCCGCATTTTGCAGCTAGTCTTCGCCAGGTGGCTCTGGCTAGGGAGTTGAGCGGTATCATGGTCAGGGAATTAGTAAAGAAATCCGGTGAGAAAACGGAAAGACGGCTCAAAGAGGAGCCGCAAGCGCTCATGAAGGGTGGACATGTGACATGCGCGGCCATTGAAGCAATGCCTGATAGCGTCATGCTGGTTGACTTGGATGGCAAAGTCGTCTATGTCAACAAAGCCTTCGAAAAACTGCTGGGCTACAAGGCAGATGAGCTGGTTGGAACGTCTGCTCTTGATTTACCAACATACCTTGGACCAGGAGATAGAGAGAGGGCCAGGGAAGTTTTCGAAGAGGTTATGGAGAAAGGCAGTGCCGAACATGTCGATATTCGTGCCGTGAACAAAGCTGGCGAGGAAATCACCATCAGCTTTGCGGCGTCAGTTATGAAAGATGCTCAGGGAAACCCAAGAACCTTGGTTGCGGTCATAAGAGACGTCACCAAGCGCAAGAGGAGAGAGGAGGCATTGCAGGCAAGTGAGCAGCACTTTCGAGCTCTTGTTGAGAACTCTTTGGATGGCAGCGCGATTCTGAACGGCGACCTGACGATGCTCTACGAAAGCCCCTCTGCGGAAAAGATCCTCGGCTACAAACCGGAAGAACTGATAGGCAAGGGCACGCTTAAATTCCTTCACCCAGACGATGCGAAAAATGTCACCAAAACCTTAGATGTTCTGTTCAAACATCCTGGGCAAGCTGTATCCATGGGAGTCCGTTTCCGGCACAAAGATGGCTCGTGGCGTGTAATCGAAGGTGTGGTAAATAACCTTCTCCATGATCCCTCGGTCAACGGTATTGTCGTTAACTATCGCGATATCACCGAGCGCAAGAGGGCGGAGGAGGCGCTAAAGCAAAGGGAAAAGCACTTTCGAGTGATGATTGAGAACTCCCTGGATGACGTCGCGATTCTGGATCGGGAGGGAAACATTATCTCCCAAAGCCCATCTGTTGAACTCGTGTTGGGATATGGCCCCGATGAGCATATAGGAAGAGGGTCGTTGGATTTTGTCCACCCAGACGATATGCCAGATGTTGTCGCGGGCTATGAAAGACTGGTCCGGAATCCAGGGTCCACTTTTCACGGGGAGCTACGCGCCCGGCATAAAGACGGCTCATGGCGTATCCTTGAAGTCATGGTCAGGAACTTCCTCGACGACTCAGTTGTGGGGGGGATTCTTGCCAACTTTCGCGACATCACCGAGCGCAAGATGGCAGAAGACGAACGGGTCGAGCATGCGGCCGCTCTAGCGAGAGCGGAGGAGCTGCAGTTGTCGCGACAACGAATGGTTACAGTGCAGGAGTCTGTGCGCAGAGACATCGCGCAGCAGCTCCATGGGTCGGTGCAGAACAGGCTCATTATCCTGCTCCATCGGCTAGCGGAGTTGGAGCGGGCGGCCTCGCCAAGGGAGTTGGCTGAGGAAATAGGGAGGCTGCGCCAAAAATTGGCGGAGTTGCTGGAGAACCAGGTACGGTCCATCAGCCGCCGTCTCTACCCCTCTATCCTGCGTCGGGGGCTCGTCGCGGCCCTGCGTTCCCTGGAAGACCAATTCGAAGCTGCCCTGCCTATCGAGATGGAACTGGATGAGGGGTTCGTGCGCCAGGAGAGGGCCGATCCCAAGTTGATTCCAGAACAGGTGAGGCTGGCAGCGTATCGCATCGCCGAGGAGGCCCTGACCAATGCGGTCAAGAACGCAAAGGGCAGCAGGATAACCGTGGCTCTCGGGCTGTCTTCCCAGGGATGCTTGCGCCTCATGGTGCAGGACAATGGCCGGGGATTCGACTTAGGAAGCGCTTCTGGCGGACTGGGCTTGCTGATGATGCAGGACTACGCTGAGGTAGTGGGCGGCAGGTGTGTTGTCCACAGTGCTCCGGGCGAGGGCACAGAGGTCACAGCTATTCTTCCTCTTGCAAGGCTTGGCGCAGAGCATCCAGAGAGAGCTTTATCTTTGGAATAAAGGCCAGTGCGCCCTCTTCCGTTGCCAGTCTTTCATAGACACGCTCCTCACGGGCACTGACGAGTATCGCTTTCATGCCGGGGAAGTAGTCCTGAACATACCGAGCTACTTCCAGGCCGTCCGGCTCGGGCATATATATATCTGCGATCACCAGGTCTGGCACAAGGGATGGGATGAGGCGAATGGCTTCCGTGCCCGTGCCAGCCTCGCCCACCAATTGGAAGTCTTCGCTGCCCTCCAGCAGTGACCGAAGCCATCCACGAAACTCAGGCTCGTCATCGGCTACAATGACCCGGTACACCCTGCATCCCTTCCTTCGCTACGAGGTTCACACCTCTTCATGGATAACCACACTAGCGCCTTTGAGAAGGGATACAATAGTGCTGGCCTGATAATTCTCCCCGTCTATCCCTGACGTTTCTTGGAGCTCTCCAGATAGAGGAGGGTGGCTTTGACTCGGGCGTGAATGTCGAGCTCGTGAGAGAGATGCAGTTCCTGATAGATGCCGTTGATGTAGGTCTCCACCGACTTTCGGGACAGCTTGAGCTGCTGAGCTATGGCGGCGTTGCTGTAGCCTTGGGCAATGAGTGCCAGAACTTCCTGATGCCTGGGGTTCAGCCTCGCCACCGCCGAGCCTTGCCCCGGCCGCAGGCCTGCCACTATGGAGGGGTCAAGCACCACCATACCCGCCTTGCTTCCCTGGATGGCACGCACGACTGTGGCCAGGTCTGGCACTGTCTGTTTCAGGAGGTAGGCCCACCCTTGGATATCCTCGAGGGGCAGGCTTGTCACATAGTGCCGCTCACTGTGGACAGAGAGGACAACAATGCCCGTTTGGGGCCTTTCCTTCTTGATGCACAGCGCCGCCTCGATGCCGTCTAGCTCACCGGGGAGCTCGATGTCCATAAGCACCACATCAGGCTTCTCGTGCCTGGCAAGGCGGATCGCGGTCTCACCATCCTCGGCCTCGCCCACTACCTTGAGTCCCGGTTCCGCGGACAGAGTGCGACATAGTAGCTCCCTGAAAAGGGCCTCATCGTCCACTACAACTACCCTTGTTGTCTCCATAAACGCTCTTCTTTTCCGAGAGCACCCTGCTAGCTCTCGCTGCGGCCCGGAGGGCGTCTTACACTCCCTGCCCTATTATGTCAGGTGCCAGCACGGTTGTCTACACCGTGCCATCACTACCTTACATGGTGCTATCCCTCAAGAGTCGATGAGAAAGGGCAGCTTGACAAAACAAGTAATCACACTATACTCAGCAGATGTCCTACGCCTTATCCTCAAAGTGGTAAAATAGGGTTGGGCTATGGGCGAAAGCAATAATAAACCTGGGAGATATCGATGATAGGAATAACCTCGTATGGTGCGTATATCCCCTGGCATCGAATGGACCGGCAGCTTTTCCAGAAGGCATGGGGGGGCTTCGCCATCCCCGGGGAGAGGGCGGTAGCCTACTACGATGAGGATAGCGTCACCATGGCTGTGGAAGCAGCTATTGACTGCCTGAGGGACGTAGACCCACATACGGTGGACGCGCTCTACTTTGCCACTACCACGTCTCCCTACAAGGAAAAGCAATGCTCGGCCTTGATGGGTATGGCCCTGGACCTGCGTCGGGATATACGGAGCGCCGATATTGCAAGCTCGCTGCGCGGAGGCACAACCGCCGTATCCTTTGCCGCCGATGCAATAAAAGCAGGAAAGGCGGATAGCGTCCTCGTCACTGCGGCCGATACTCGAATGGCGGCCCCGTCAGGCATGGTGGAGCAAGCGTTGGGCGACGGTGCAGCCGCCCTTCTTCTGGGCAATGAGAATGTAATCGCTGAGATTCAGGATAGCTATTCGATCTCCGATGAACTGGCAGCCACCTGGCGGTCTGAAACCGACACCTTTGTACGCTCCTGGGAAGACCGCATGGTGATGGACGAAAGCTATTCTAAGGTAATGCCTGAAGCCATAAGAGGGTTGATGAGCAGGTGCGGCCTTACATCCAAGGATTTCACCAGGGTGGTTTTCGACCCGCCCGGCGATGTGAGGAGGCACGGGAGAGTAGCGGGGGAGTTGGGATTTGAGCCCGCTCAGCTCCTTGATCCTGGCGGCCTTTTCATGTCGGTCGGTCTCCTCGGTTGCGCCATGTCACTGATGATGCTGATAAGCGCCCTGGAGCAGGCCAAGCCGGGAGATAAGATTCTGTTTGCTAGCTACGGTAATGGTGCTGATGCCTTCCTCATCCAGGTAACCGATGCTATAGAAAAGATCGGGGAACGCCGCGGGTTCGCCAAGAACCTGCAGTCCAAGCACATGATGAGCAATTATAATGACTACCTGCGGTGGCGTGACATCGTTCCCCTGGAAATGGCCAGGCGTCCCGACAGGGGGCATATCTCGGTAGCCGCGAACTGGAGAGAGAGAAAGACCATCCTCGGCCTCTGGGGGATAAAGTGCAGGCAGTGTGGAACCCCCCAGTATGATGGTGGGGCTATGAGTACGACTCCTATCCGCGTATGCGCCGTATGCCAGGCTCAGGACGACTTCGACGACTACAGCTTTGCCAGAAAGAAGGCTGCTGTGTTCAGCTATACCCAGGACATGCTGGCTCCGGCTGTGGATCCCCCGTCCTCGGTCGTGATGATTGAATTCGAAGGAGGGGGAAGATCACTTTTCGATCTCACCGATAGAGATCCGGAAGAGGTCAAAGTGGGAATGGAAGTGGAGATGACGTTCAGGAAGGTGTTTGCAGATCGGGGCATAACCAGCTATTCCTGGAAAGCCCGACCGATAAGGTGTTAAAGGAGGCAACATATGCCAGGAAGCATTAAGGACCGGGTTGCCATCGTGGGGATGGGCTGCACCCGGTTTGGTGAGCTGTGGGACAAAGGCCCCAGCGATCTCATCGTGGACGCCGTGACCGAGGCCTGCGCTGACGCCGGGGTGAGAATCAAGGACATCGAGGCTGTATGGGGCGGCAGCATTTTCACAGGCCACGGGGGCAGGTCCATCAGCGAGCCGCTGAGGATGCAGTATGTTCCGATTACACACGTAGTTAATGCCTGCGCCTCGGGGCACGATGCGGTGAGGAACGCCTCTTATGCTGTTGCCGCTGGCATCTACGATCTGGTGCTCGCTGTGGGCTTCGAGAAGCTCAAGGATGAGGGCATGAGCGGCCTGCCGGGCATGGATAATCGCACCCATACCCATGCCGTGGCGACCATGCCCGGGATGTTCGCCATGATGGCCACCAAGTACTTTCACCGTTACGGCCTGAGTCCGGAGGAAGGCAAGACCATGCTGGCCAAGATCTCGGTGAAGAGTCACGCCAACGGCTCGTTGAACCCTAAGGCCCATCTAAGGAATGTACTAACCGTCGAGCGCGTACTGAACGCTCCCATTATCGCCTGGCCTCTGGGATTGTTCGATTGTTGCGGCGTGTCCGACGGAGGTGCCGCGGCCATTATCACCCGCGCCGACAAGGCCAAGGAGTTCCGCAAGGATCCAGTCTACATCAAGGCCCTGCAGTTGTGCACCAGCCCCACCTCAGGCCGGATAACCTCGGACTACGACTACACCCATGTGGAAGAGGGTTACCGTGCCGGCGTGGCCGCGTACAAAGAGGCCGGGATTACAGACCCCCGCAGGGAGATAAGCATGGCAGAGGTCCACGACTGCTTCTCCATCACCGAGGCTGTGACTATGGAGGACCTCCAGTTCAGCCCCAGGGGAAAAGTCAAGGACGATATCGACGCGGGAACCTTTGAACTGAGTGGAGACCTTCCGGTGCAGCCTGACGGAGGGCTGAAGTGCTTCGGCCATCCCATCGGTGCCTCTGGCATAAGGATGCTCTACGAGCTCTATCTTCAGCTTCAGGGGAGGGCCGACAAACGTCAGATAAAGGACCCGAAGTTGGGCCTTGCCCATAACATGGGACACGAGCCCTTTGCACCTACGGTAAGCGTCTGTATCGTCGGACTCTGAGCGAGATTGCCGCCCCATCTATTAAAGAATCAACTAGAGAGGTGTTCGAATGACACAACCGGCTCCAGCATCGCCGATGTTTTGGCGGTTCAACCCAGAGGTCTACCGACTGATTGGCATCAGATGCAAGGATTGTGGCCATATTAGCTACCCTCGCACCAGGATATGCCATGAGTGTGGCAGCCTGAGCCTTGAGGAATACAAGCTCAGCAAGAAAGGGACGGTGCACACCTTTTGCGTCAACTGGGCGCCCCCTCCAAACTTTGAACCACCGATTACCCCCGTCATCGTGGACCTTGAATCGGGCGGTAGATATCAGGGTCTGATGACGGAAACCTCCACGCCTGAAGACGTAAAAGTGGGCTCCAAAGTGGAAATGGTTCTGCGGAAGATGACGACTGATAGAGGGCTAAACGTCTATGGCTACAAATTCAGACTGGTGGAGGAGCAATAAGATGAGAGGCAAGGTTGCAGTCATCGGGGTGGGGATGATCAGATTTGGGGAGCTCTTTGACAAGAGCCTGGAAAACATGGTCCAAGAAGCGTACTTGAACTGCCTGAACAGCGTTGACAAGGGAATCAACCCCAAGGAGATCAAGGCGGCCTGGTTTGGTCAGTGGAGCGGTGGCTTTATCGGGCAGGGCGCTCAGAGCGGGCAATCGCTGGCAACCTTTATTGGCAATCGTGAGATCCCAGTTACCAGGCTTGAAAACGCCTGCGCTACAGGTGGCGATACCTTCAGGCACGCATGCCTCGGCGTTGCCTCAGGCCTCTATGATGTCGTTTTGGCACTGGGCGCGGAGAAGATGAGGGATAAGCCCTCTGCGGAGTCTCTGGGCGGCGCGGGCGGCGGTGGTGGAGCGGAAACAGGCAACCACCCCGCCTGGATGATAGGACAGGGTGGGCCGGCAATTCAGGCCCTGCATGCCACGAGACAGATGTACGAGCTAGGCTACACCATGGAGGACTTCGCCAGGGTCGCTGTCAAGAATCACCATAACGGGACAATGTGCCCATATGCCCATTTTCGATTCGAAGTAACCGTGGAGCGTGTGCTCGGCAGCTACATTGTTTGCTGGCCGCTGCACCTGCTCGATTGCTGTCCGCAGACCGACGGCGCTGCTGCGGCTATTGTGTGTCGCGCCGATCTGGCCAAGAAATACACCGACAAGCCGGTCTACGTCCTGGGGACCAATGTCGGCACAGACCATAGCCAGCTTTGGGACAGGAGCAGCTTTGTCGAGCAGCTTTCCAGCGTCAGGGCTGCCAGAGGGGCCTTCGAGATGGGCGGGATAAAGCCGCAGGACGTGGACTTCGCCGAGCTGCACGACTGTTTCACCAACACCGAGCTGATGAATATCGAGGACATGGGATTTGCCCGCAAGGGCGAAGCTGCCCGAATGCTTGAGGATGGCGAATTCGATATGCACAGCCGGCTCCCGATTAACCCCAGCGGCGGCTTGAAGGCTCATGGCCACCCGATAGCGGCGACGGGTCTGGGGCAGATTTACGAAGTGGTCACCCAGTTGCGAGAGGAAGCGGACAAACGCCAGGTAAAGCTGCGCAACGGCATCGGGCTCCAGCATAACGTAGGTGGGCCTGCGTTCGGTGTTTCCGTGGTCAACATTCTATCGCGCTCCATGTAATCAACCTAAGGAGGAAAATGTGGCTGGTATCATCGGGTACGGAGTTTATGTTCCTCGCTACAGGATCGAGCAAAAGGAGCCTGCCATGGCCTGGGGAAGCTGGTCCGGCGGCGAGAAAGCGTTTTGTGGCACGGATGAAGATGTCGTCACCATGGCCGCTGAGGCTATGGATAATGCGATCAGCCATGCCGGCATCGCTCCGGCGGAAATCGGAGCCATACACATGGGAACCGTCTCTTCACCCTACGTTGAGCAGTATGTAGCACCGATCCTGGCTGAAACACTGGGCCTCAATCCAGAAACAACCATGATTGATTATTCGGGCTCCCTCAACTCGCTGGCCAATGCACTCCTGGGATGTCTGGATGCCATCGCGGCCAAGAGGATTAAATGTGGCATCGTTATCGGGGCTGAGGATAGGGCCACCGCCCCCGGGGCCGAGGGCGACGCCACTTTCGGCGCTGGGGCCGTCGCCATGGTGGTCGGAACCACGGGAACCATAGCCGATTTCGAAGGTCTACACACCCACTCAACCCTGTTCATCGATAGATGGCGGGCGACCAAGGATTCCTGGGTATCCAACTGGAACGACTACCGATTCGACCGCGAATACGGGTACCAAAGCCATGTGGCCGAGGCATGTAAGGGCCTCATGGCGAAGCTTGACAAGAAAGGGGAAGATTTCACCCATGTGGTCTTCCCACAGCCGGATGACAGGATTCCAAGTCTGCCGGCAAAGGACCTGGGGATAGAGCGTGAGAAGTTGGCTCCGGCAATCTCGTCAACACTGGGCGACCTGGGATCATGCTCCGCCTTTGTCAGCCTGGCTGGCGTTTTGGACAAAGCGAAACCAGGGGAGACGATACTGCTCGCCTCCTATGGCTCGGGTGCCAGCAACGCCATGAGTTTGATTGTGCGCAACCAGATAACGAGCAAGCGGAGGAGGAGCATTCCTCTGCAGAAGTACGTAGATCG
>CAZCXP010000030.1:0-5474 GCA_964502665.1 uncultured Dehalococcoidia bacterium
GCGTCTACTTTCTTCTTCCAAAACCCAACGTACGCGTCGTATTGCTCGCCTTTCTGGAAAAGCAGCCCCATATTGTAAACAACGACGCATATCGATGCACCCAGCGTCTTCGCGATTTCTAGGTCTTTTGCCTTCAATCCCCTAATCGCCTCTTCTGCCGCTTTTAGTCGCTTCTGGAGCGCCCGAATTTCCTCTCCGCTATCAGCCATAATATCACCTCCCCTTGAGCCAGGGCATCATATCCCTTAGCTTCTTGCCGACGACCTCGATCTGGTGGCTTTGCTCCATTTCCCTCAGCCTGTAGAAAGAGGGACGCCCCGCCTGATTCTCCAGGATCCAGCGGGTGGCGAAGCTGCCATCCTGAATCTCGGCCAATATCTCCCTCATCTCTTCCTTGGTATAATCGTCGATAACCCGGGGGCCGGAGACATAGCCCCCATACTCGGCAGTATCGCTCACCGAGTAATTCATGTAGCTCAACCCTCCCTGGTAGAAAAGGTCGACGATGAGCTTCAGCTCATGCATGCACTCGAAGTAGGCGACCTCCGGCTGATAGCCAGCCTCGACCAGGGTCTCGAAGGCAGCCTTCACCAGACAGGACACGCCCCCGCAGAGCACGGTCTGCTCGCCGAAGAGATCGGTCTCCGTCTCCTCAGCAAAGGTGGTGTCCAGAACCCCCGCTCTGGTGCAGCCGATCCCCTTGGCGTAGGCCAAAGCGATCTTCTTGGCCTTGCCCGAGGCATCTTGATGGACAGCGACAAGGGCTGGGGGGCCCGAGCCCTCGGTGTAGGTCTGGCGCAGCATGTGGCCAGGGCACTTGGGCGCTACCATGGTAACATCCACGTCGGGGGGAGGGACAACCTGATTATAGTGGATGTTGAAGCCATGAGCGAACATCAGCATCTTCCCCTTGGTCATCCCCTTCTCCATCTGGCGATAGACCACAGGGTGCAGGTTGTCAGGCACAAGCAATGTCATGAGGTCCGCCTCTTTCGCTGTTTCCTCGGCGGTTGCGACCTTGAACCCTGCCTTCTTCGCCTCCTTCCAGGCACTGCTTCCCTTGGCCTCAGCCACAATAACGCTGCACCCGCTGTCCCTGAGATTCAAGGCATGAGCATGACCCTGGCTGCCATAGCCAACTATACCAATGGTCTTGCCTGAAAGTAAACCCAGATCGGCGTCCTTATCATAGTACATTTGTCACCCCGTCTTTTCAATTTGTCTCGTTGGTCAGCTTCAACCCTTCAAGAGCAGACGCTCATCTGCTCTCGGAGCTAGCCGACCCCACCCCCTCCTCGCGGCAGGGCAATCCTGCCGGTACGCGCCAGTTCCTTGATACCGAACTTTCTGAGGAGACTGTACAGGGAATCGATCTTCTCCTCATCACCCGTGACCTCTACGACCAGGGAATCAGCGGAAACATCGACGATGTTTGCTCGAAAGATATCAACAATCTGTATGATCTCACTACGCATGGCGGAGGTGGCATGTACCTTGATCAGCGCCAACTCCCGGGCAATGATACGCCCCTGGGTGATGTCGGCCACCTTGACCACCTCGATCACCTTCTCTAGCTGCTTTCTCACCTGCTCCACAGCGGTCGTGGCTCCATCGACCACTATGGTCATCCGGGAGAGCCCAGGCAGCTCGGAATGCCCCACGGCGATGCTCTCGATATTGAAGCCGCGCCTGCGGATAAGGCTTGCCACGCGATTCAATACGCCCGGCTTATCTTCAACCAGGGCTACCAATGTATGCTTTGTCATTTCACGCTGCCTTCCGTAGGTAAGTTGACCAAAGGATGTCACAGGTTGCTCGTTTCCCGCGGTTTCACCTGGATCTTGACCTTTTTCCTTGGATCCTCCAGTATCTCTGCCAGAGTAGACCCTGGCGCCACCATGGGGTAGACATTCTCCTCTGGCTCAACCACGAAATCGATGAGAAACGGCCCCGGGTGCTTCATCGCCTTCTTGATAGCGGGCACCACCTGCGAGTTCTCGGTTACCCTTATGCCCGGCAGCCCATAGGCCTCAGCCACTCTAACGAAGTCAGGGCCACTTAGAGGGGTAGCTACGTAGCGGCGTTCGTAGAACAAGGCCTGCCATTGTCTCACCATGCCCAGGTAACCGTTATTGAGAATAGCGATCTTGACCGCAATGTTGTCCTGAACCGCCGTAGCCAGCTCTTGAATGGTCATCTGAAAGCCACCGTCCCCAGCAATAGCCCACACTGTCTCCTCTGGGCGCCCTACCTTAGCGCCTATCGCCGCTGGCAATTCGAATCCCATAGTCCCTAAGCCTCCAGAGGAGATCAGAGTATTGGGCTTCTGGTAGCAGAAGTGCTGTGCTGCCCACATCTGGTTCTGGCCCACGCCGGTAACGATGGTTGCATCCCCTTTGGTGACTTCACTGATCTTGCTCACCACGTATTGCGGCAGGATGTTGTCAGATTCGTGAATGCTGTGCAACGGGTGCTCCCGGCGCCACTCGTCAACCTGTTTTACCCAATCAACGTGCGTCTGGGCATCCACTTGCTTGTTCAACGCACGTAACACTGTCTTCACGTCGCCGACGATGGGCAGAGTCACCCGCACGTTCTTTCCTATCTCCGCAGGATCGACATCGATGTGGATGACCTGGGCGTGGGGCGCAAAGCCGCTCACCCTGCCCGTTGCCCGGTCATCAAACCTCATCCCGATAGCGATGATCAGATCGGTAGCGTCCACCGCCAGATTGGCACAGGCTGTGCCGTGCATGCCCAGCATGCCCAGGCTGAGCGTATGGTCCTCGGGGAAGCAACTTATTCCCAGTAGGGTGGTGATCACCGGAATTTGCGCCTTCTCCGCCAGCTCCTTAAGCTCATCATATGCACCCGAGATGATAACTCCTCTTCCGGCAAGGATAACAGGTCGCTCGGATTCACTGATTAGCTTCGCTGCCTTCTTGATTTGGGCTGCATGCCCATGAACAGTCGGCTTATAGCCACGAAGCTCAACCTTTTCCGGGTAATTAAAGACTGCTTCCTCGATGAATACATCGCGTGGGATGTCGAGGAGTACCGGCCCCGGCCGCCCGGTTCTGGCGATGTGGAAAGCCTCCTTTATCGTAGTAGCTAGGTCATCTGCTTTGAGGACAAGGTAGTTATGTTTGGTGATGGGCACAGTTATCCCGGTAATGTCGATCTCCTGGAAAGCATCTTTCCCGATAAACGGTCTCGCTACCTGCCCCGTTATGGCAACGACTGGAGAGGAATCGAGGTGGGCATTGGCGATTCCAGTCACCAGGTTGCAGGCGCCGGGGCCGGAAGTGGCCAGGCAGACCCCCACCTTGCCAGTAGCTCTGGCATAGCCATCCGCGGCGTGAGCGGCACCCTGCTCGTGACGAACCAGGATATGCCGTAGCTGCGGGTATTGAGGCAAGACATCATACAGGGGAAGCAAAGCGCCCCCGGGGAAGCCAAAGATGACCTCCACCCCTTCCTTTACCAGGCTTTCACATAGTATTTGGGCACCACTTAGTTTCATTCCGGGCTCCTATCCGAACACCGCGCCGCTTGCCGCCGATGTCACCTTCTCTATATAGCGTTTGAGATACCCCGTCTTTATCTTGGGCTCGAACTCAGGCAGTTGCGAGAGCCGCCGGGCGATCTCGTCGTCGCTGAGCTCCACATCAATCCTGTTGTTGGTGATATCAATCTTTATCTGATCCCCTTCCCTCAAAGCGGCAATAGGCCCCTTCTCCGCTGCCTCTGGGGAGACATGCCCGATGGCAGCACCCCTGGTGGCCCCAGAGAAGCGACCATCGGTAACTAAAGCCACCTCCCTGTCCAGCCCCATACCGGCTATTAGCGAGGTCGGGGTGAGCATCTCAGGCATGCCCGGACCACCCTTGGGCCCCTCATAGCGAATGACCACCACGTCTCCCGACTTGACCGAACCCTTCATAATCTCACCGGTGGCTTCGTCCTCCGAGTTGAAGACCCGCGCCGGCCCTTTATGAACCATCATCTCAGGGATCACCGCAGCGCTCTTGACCACAGCCCCTCGGGGCGCCAGATTGCCGAAGAGGATGCTCAGCCCGCCTCTGGCCGAGTGAGGACTCGATATAGGCCGGATAACATCTCTGTCCTTTACCCGGGAGCGGGCGATATTCTGGCCGAGAGACTTGCCTGTGACCGTCTTCACCTCCAGATTCAACTGGTCGCGGATCTCATACATCACCGCAGCTATCCCCCCAGCAAGGTCGAGGTCCTCCAAATGATAGTCCCCTGAGGGTCTCAGCTTTGAGAGATGGGGAGTGCGCTGGCTTATCTCGTTTATAGTCTCAAGCGGGAAGTCAACGCCCGCCTCGTGAGCCAGCGCCATAAGGTGCAGCACGGAGTTGGTGCTGCCGCCTAAAGCCATGTCCACGGCAAAGGCGTTGCAGATCGCATCCCTGGTGACGATGTCGCGGGGGCGGATATCCGCCTTCAGCAGTTCCATCACCTTCCTTCCTGCCTCCTTGGCCAGATGTATCCTGCGGGCATCGACAGCGGGAATAGTGCCGTTGCCCGAGAGCGCCATCCCCAGAGCCTCGCTCAGACAGTTCATGGTGTTAGCAGTGAACATCCCGGAGCAACTGCCACAGCCGGGGCAGGCCACCACCTCGAGCTCCTCAAGCTCCGACTGGCTCATCTCTCCTTTCGCTACCTTGCCCACAGCCTCGAAAACATCGTTGATATCCACACGTCTGTCGTTGGCCATGCGCCCCGCCAGCATCGGTCCCCCGCTGACAAAGATGGACGGTATGTTCAGCCTCGCCGCAGCCATCAGCATCCCGGGGATGATCTTGTCACAGTTAGGGATAAACACCAGGGCATCAAAAGCATGGGCCTGGACTACTATCTCTACGGAATCCGCGATTAGCTCACGGCTGGGAAGGCTATACCTCATGCCGAGATGGCCCATGGCAATGCCATCGCAGACGCCGATGGTCTCGAACTCCAGCGGCGTGCCGCCGGCGCTGTAGACCCCGGCCTTCACCGCTCCGGCCACCTCCCTAAGGTGAAAATGACCAGGGATAATCTCATTGAAGCTGTTGACGATGCCAACGATGGGTTGTTCGATCTCCTTCGAGGTCAAACCCAGGGCACGCATCAGCGACCTATGAGGTGCACGCTCAATGCCCTTTTTGGTAACATCGCTTCTCATATCATGCTATCCTGTCAACAAAGCTATGGCGAATTTCGATTACGACTGATTAAACCATAGCTGAAGTTACGTGTCAAGGGAAATGCCTGCGAGAAAGGACCACTAAGGCAATTCATGCCAAATCCATCCCTGTGAATTGCCTTTGGTGCCAAGGGATTGGTGGGTTCCGTTACCACTTCACCCACCCTACTTTTGCGTCATTGGTGCGAGAATAGACTCCCGATATGTCCAGCCAAGCACTTCTCACTTGTCATTCCCGCGCAGGCGGGAATCCACATCCACTCCT
>CAZCXP010000030.1:5574-20120 GCA_964502665.1 uncultured Dehalococcoidia bacterium
CTTTGTCCCAAGCGCATCCAGGATCGGTGGGTTCCGTTACCACTTCACCCACCCTGCTTTTGCGTCATTGGTGCGAGAATAGACTCCCGATATACCCGGCCAAGCACTTCTCACTTGTCATTCCCGCGCAGGCGGGAATCCACATCCACTCCTGTTTGGATTCCTGCTTCCGCAGGAATGACAGAGAAAGTTGTTGCAGGAAAGCACTGGCAATAACAGATGAGAACAGGGGGCAATATCATCCTTCTTTTCAGCAGTCAAAGGCAGTGGTAGGGTGGGTGTAACGCAGTGAAACCCACCACTCATGCCAAACCATCGCCGTCAACCAGCCTTTGTCCCAAGCGCATCCAGGATCGGTGGGTTCCGTTACCACTTCACCCACCCTACTTTTGCGTCATTGCGAGGAGCAACAGCGACGAAGCAATCTCAGCGCTGGTCTAAGGCAGACAATCACGAGATTGCTTCGCTCCGCTCGCAATGACATATGGAGCCCGGGGGTGATATCATCCTTCTTTTCAGCAGTCAAAGGTATACAGGAGAATTAAGGGAGCCTTAGCGGCTCCCCTGGAATAGCAACTTCCCTATCTAGCTGGCGTATGCTGCTAGCTCCTTGAAGCTAATACCTTTCGGGCTGTGCTGCCGATCTCAGCCGGGCTCGCCGCTATGGTGGCGCCAGCCTTGCGTAAAGCGGCGATCTTCTCCTGTGCCCTGCCAGAACTACCCATGATGATCGCGCCGGCATGCCCCATGCGCCTGCCAGGTGGGGCGGTGCTCCCGGCGACGAAGGCAATCACCGGCTTGGACATCTTCTTGTTAATGAACTGCGCTGCTCGCTGTTCCTGATCGCCGCCTATCTCGCCGATGAGCACAACTGCCTTTGTCTCGGGGTCTTTCTCGAAAAGCCGTAATACATCGATAAAGCCTGTGCCAATGATTGGGTCCCCGCCAAGGCCCACGCAGGTGGATTGCCCGATGCCCAGCTCAGTTAGCTGGCTTACCGCCTCATAGGTCAGGGTGCCGCTGCGTGAGATGACGCCGACATTCCCCTCGAGGAAAATATCGCCGCTCATGATGCCAACCTTGCACTTCCCGGGGGAAATCAACCCAGGGCAGTTGGGACCGATAAGGCGAATCTTGTTCTGTTTGAGATGCCGGCTGACCATGACCATGTCCAGGGTTGGGATGCCCTCGGTAATGCAGACGATGAGCGATATCCCGGCATCAGCAGCCTCCAATATGGCATCGGCAGCAAAGGGAGCGGGAACGAAGATAATGGTGGCACTGGCCCCGGTTTCCTCCACCGCCTGGTACACCGTGTTGAACACAGGTACTCCATCCAGATCGGTTCCCCCCTTACCAGGGGTAACACCAGCAACCACCTTTGTGCCGTACTGTATGCAGCGGCGTGCATGAAAGCTACCCTCGCCGCCGGTGATTCCCTGCACCAAAAGTCGCGTTTCCTTATCAACTAGGATACTCAAGACAAACACCTCAGCTGGATTTTTTCACGGCTTCTACAGCCTTCTGCGCAGCTTCCTGCATACTGTACGCCCTGATCAAGTCCAGTCCAGATTCATTCAGTATGCGCTCACCTTCCTCAACATTGGTGCCCGCCAATCGAACTACAACAGGCACCTCGATGGCCATTTGATTGGCCGCAGCCACTATCCCCTGGGCAATGATATCTACCCGGGCCATGCCGCCGAAGATGTTGACCAGCACCGCTTTGACATCTGGATCAGAGGTCAGGATTCGGAATGCCTGAACAACGCGATCGGGGTCATTGAGGGTGCCGATATCAAGGAAGTTCGCCGCCCCTCCACCTACCTGCTTCAAGAGATCGAGAACTGCCATAGCCAGGCCAGCACCATTAACTATACAACCGATGTTGCCGTCCAACTTGACATAATTCTCAATGCCTCTACTCTTCGCATCCACCTCCAGGGGGTCTTCCTGCTCAGTGTCGCGCAGGTCGGCAACAGGGCGCTGGCGAAAGGAGGCATTGTCGTCAAAGTTCAGCTTGGCATCAGCCGCGAGGACGCTGCCATCAGAGGTAATAGCAAGAGGATTTATCTCAGCGAGCGAGCAGTCTTTAGCTTCAAACAGCCTGTAGAGGTTAGATATTATCTCCGTGGCAGGTCTTATCTGAGCCGGTGCCAAATTCAGGTCGAAAGCCAATCTTCGTGCTCGGAAGGGATGGACGCCAAGTGCGGGGTCAATGTGAGCCTTCAATATCTTCTCGGGAGTTGTGCCTGCTATCTCTTCTATATCCATTCCCCCGGCCTCGCTGGCCATGATCACGACCATACCAGCGGCGTTATCGATTACTACGCTGAGATAGAGCTCGCGCTCGATATTTATCGCCTCCTCAACCAGGACGGCGCTCACCGGCACCCCTTGAGGGGAGGTCTGATGAGTGACCAACCTGCTCCCGATCATGCGTTCAGCGGCCTGTTCCGCCTCATCCGGAGATGAGACCGTCTTGATGCCGCCAGCCTTGCCCCGTCCCCCAGCGTGGACCTGGGCCTTAATCACTACCCTCCCCGCAAGGTCGGCTGCTATCTTCCTCGCCTCTGCGGCTGTCCTCGCTACCCTACCACGAGGCACGGGGATGCCAAACTCCGCCAGCAGTTGCTTCGCTTGATACTCGTGTACCTTCATATTCAGTTCTCCTTACTCCTCTGGGCACTTCGTGGGCAAAAAAAATCTACCTGGGGGCAATTCAAGTGAGTTTCTTTTCGGGATTGCTGATCGAATAGGGCTTGTTGCCGAAGATAATAGTGCGTCGCAGCATACAACTCATCGGATTGATAGGAGCGTCTATACGCCGCTAACATGTTAGCATATGTGAGCCTGAGAAGCAATTCATCCCTTTGCCTTCGAAAGCACCGCAACGAGCTTCACCGTTATTTAATGAGTGCACATTCAAAGGCTTTCCCTTCAGATGACTTCTCATAATAAGCCGCAGAATCTTCTGCAGTTCCCCTCCCCTGGAGGGAGGGGATTGAGGGGAGGGGGAATTCACCCTCACCCAACCTCTCCCGTCGAGGGAGAGGCATCTATGAAAAACCACGCGAAACACTATGACTAATGGAATCCTCTGGAATCCACGAATTAGGGGTTCAGCTTGACTATCGGCAGCATCGAAGGTACAATGGGCTCGGCTTCGGGTAGCTAGTAATGCTTCTCGTGGTGGGCGTAGCCGAGTGGTTAAGGCGCCAGGTTGTGGCCCTGGAGATCGAGGGTTCGAATCCCTCCGCTCACCCCATTGTCTCTATTTACAGTACCGGCGGGGGTTCGAGGGGAGCACCTTTCCTCTCCCCTAGCGCTCGAAGATGCGCCCGTAGCTCAGCGGATAGAGCATTGGTCTTCGGAACCAAGGGTCGTGGGTTCGAATCCCTCCGGGCGCGCCAACGTTTGAAGCTAAAATATTGATATAAACATATTTCTATAGGTTATCTTGAAT
This sequence comes from uncultured Dehalococcoidia bacterium, assembly GCA_964502665.1. GTDB lineage: Bacteria > Chloroflexota > Dehalococcoidia > SZUA-161 > SZUA-161 > SOKG01. The sequence continues at coordinate 9,041 of CAZCXP010000030.1, forward strand.
GTTTTTGGACACATTTTGGACACGCTCTCAACAAAACAGGGTAGTAAATCACTATAGTGAAAAAGAGTCAGGATAACTACGCATTTATTGACGGCACTAATCTTCACCTAACGATGAAACAGGTAGGTTGGGAACTAGACTACCGCCGCTTCAGAATATACTTGAGTGAGCATTATGGTGTTGGCAGGTCATACTATTTCATTGGCAATATGCCTGAGAATACATCTCTTTATACCTATTTGCAGTCCGTGGGTTATGTGATAGTGTTCAAGCCCATTCTAAAAACACCTGACGGCAGGGTTAAAGGCAATTGTGACGCTGAGTTAGTATTACAGGCTATGATAGATTTAGCCAAGTATGAAAAGGCAGTAATAGTAACCAGCGATGGAGATTTTCATTGTCTGGTGAAGTACCTGCGTGAGAAAAACAAACTAGAATGCGTCTTAGCACCATGTAAAAAGGGCTGTTCACACTTACTAGATATTGCATCGAAAGGACGAGTAGCGTATCTAGATAATTTGCGCGGAAAATTGGAATTCAAAAAGAAAAGCCCCCCGTAAGGACGGAACCTCACAGGGTGCTTTTCGTCGTGATTCCGCTTGAAGTATACACTGACTTTGACTGTTTGTCAATATCTTTAACTTCACTTTTCCTATATTTTCCTACCATTTCGGGTGTCTTGTGTACCTAACGTATCTTTTCTTATCCCACCATTTCAGATACTCCCTGCCAGTACTTTTGTTCCGCTTGTCAACCAGTTTTCACCTACTGCGATAAGCTGCTAGCCTACCGCTGTTTTTCTGCGTTTCAGCTGCTATGCCTTGTAACCCTTCCTCAAACCCAACGCCGCTGCTTTTTGCAGCCCCGGCGTGTTGTAGGAATAAGTGTCAAGCGTGACACCTACCGTAGATGGTAAGTGTTTAGTTGCTGATTTGCAGACATTCTGCTAGTATCTGGGCGGTCGGGGATGTGAGATGGGGCTGTTCTCAAAGAAGCTGACCTCAGCACAGGACAAAGAGCTGCTAGAGTTTGAAAACGCTCTTAGTGTAGTGCGTTGGCAGTGTGCGGAAGCCCTGTGGAATATGAACAAACAAATCAGCAAGCTGTATGGTATCTGTCTACAGGCCCTAAAGGAAGGCCGCGATCTGAGATCGGAAGAACACTTGTTGGTCACACACCACAACACCTGGACACGTCAACCGCGAGAGTATCGGCCCAGCAACCCCCCACAGCTTGTGGATACTAGTGTGCTCATAGCGGAGGCGAGAAAGGCAATTGAATCGTATAGGGATTTGATGTTGCGTTTAGGGCCAGAAATATTGTCTAAGACGACGCCTAGCTGGTATCCGAAGAAGTATAGGAAGGCCTACGAGTCTTTGAGTACATACTTCCTGGGGGTATTGCCATGGGCGGAATCGGTGATAAAGGCGCTCAAGCCACCTGAGCCGCTGAAACACGAGGCGAAGCGCGGAAAAGGCAAACTCAACGTATTCGTTCAAGGATTGAATCTCATTGCACGTTCGCACTACTCCCTTCAACGATGGGGCTAGAGCCCCTGAGAGCCAAACGCCAGGGTTTTTCCTAACGCACCCCTTGGCACACCCCAGCACCTACTGGTACAATAGATAAACGGGCAGGGGCTCGGAGCGGTGAACCGGTGCGGCTGAATCGTATCTGGCGGTCCCACTGTTGGCACGTTGCCCCCGGGACTTTCAGGGCGCTCTTCTTCTGTGGTCAGGGCCAAGGGCTTGGCTGAGGGATGTTCCATGTCTGGTGGGGCACCCAGCGCACTGAGACCCAGGAGCATCTATCCACCGGGAACGATGGCCTCAAAGAGACGGATGGCCAAATTAGAGACGAGATAGGAAGGCGATGACATGAGCTATCCCCAGATGGTATACCTTGTGCAGAAGCTTTACAGAAGAACTGACGATGGCAGCGTGGAATGGGAAGCAACAGAGATCGAAGGTGTTTTTCAGGCTCCTTTTCCAGAGTATACCGTCCGTCTCTCGATGCAGTCACCGGATGGGCACGTACCGGGGAGCGAAGACTACGTGCTCAGTATTTTCGACGCTCGTGGGCTCGAGATTGAAGAGGTATCAGACGTGGACTTAGCCGAAGACCTTGCCGATTCATATGAAGTCATGAGACACCTGTACAGGGCTGCAAGGCGAAAAGCTATGGGCGTGGATCGAGCGCTAGATTCGATTCTGTCCTCTTTGGGCCAAGATGACGTGTCCTCCTAGCGGGCTGTATGCCAACACCTTATCACACCGAATCGCTGCCCCGGGCAAGCATTTCGCTAACGCACTAGAGAACGACATCCACTCTCTAGCAGTCTGCAACTAACGGTCGGGGGTTCGAGTTCCCGCGGGCGCGGTTTCCCTCATTCCACATTTCGTATATACTAATCCTGAGGGGTATTTGGCATGGCCGTTGAGTCGGCGATTACGGAGGAGATGAGGAAGCACATCGGCACAAGGCTGTTTCCTGATTTCCCCCCGGAAGAGGTCACGATGTGGGGCATCAGGAGATTTCTGGAGGCCACCACCGACGAGAACCCCCTGTGGCGAGACGAGGACTATGCCCGCAAGACGCCCTGGGGCGGTATCATCGCCCCGCCAGCCTTTCTCGAGGCGTTCAATCCCAGCAACCACGCCTTCAGGCATTTCCCCGATATGTCCCACATGAGCCTGCCCTTCGCACTCCCTTTTCCCCGCACCTTCTCAGCCTTCAACGAGTACCAGTTCTTCATCCCCCTCAGGCCTGGCGATCTCATAACAAGCACCTGCAGGATCGCGGACATCTACGAGAGGGAGAGCAAGGGTGGGGCGGGAAGGATGGTGTTCATACGGATGGATAATGAACATCGCAATCAGAGGAACGAGGTGGCAGGCATAACCAGTGAGGCTATGGTCTCCATTGAGGGCTCGTCGGCCAAAGGAACATCGGACAGCGCACCGCCACCGCCAAAGAAGGTAGAATCACGTCCTACAAGCACAGAGCAGGTCTATTTCGAGGACATTGAAGTCGGCACACAGTTACCTCCCCTGGTAAAAGACGTCACCCTGTTCACCATTCTAAAATGGGGAGCGGCAGTAAACGATTACGGGCCTCACCACTTCGACTACCAGTTCGCCACCCAGGCGCTGGGACTCCCCAATGTAGTCGCCCACGGCCCGCATAATACAGCCCTGTTGGCGCAGCTCGTCACCAACTGGATCGGTGGCTGGGGCGTCCTCAAGAAGCACTATGCCGAGATGAGAGGGAACGTTTTCCCCGGTGACACCCTCACTTTTGAGGGCAAGGTTGCCAGGAAAGACATACAGGATGGGGAGAACCTCGTCGAGTGCGAGAGCTGGGCGCAAAACCAGAACGGTCGCAAGGTGATGCTCGGCAGATCGACAGTTACACTGCCATCAAGAAAGTGATATGCTATGAAGGGTTATCGCACACCCTCCTGGTTCCGTATGAAGGGATTCCTCCAGAAGAAACAGGCAAAGACCGATAAGAATAAGCCGCGGCCCAGCAAGACCAAGGGCCCCAGGCAGGAGGTGAAATGAACACCCAGTATGTTCACTTGGAGATAGGTGAAGATGTACACGGGTTGGCCGGGTACTACACTCCACTCAAGGAACTTAGACTGCAGCAAAACGGCAGGGAAGTCCTCGTTGTAATCGGGATGTCTAACATCGAGTCCGCGTGCTGCGGGGGAGGCTCTTGTGGTTACGCCATTGTCCCTGGATACATTGTGACCTGGAAAGAGGGGAAAAGCGAGTCAGGCTTCCCAGTATCACAGGTGGAACCCATTGAAGATGAGATGACCAAGCGTGAGATTGCGAAAACTATCAGGGAAACCGAGTCCATATTCAACATCGACTTCTGGTAATTGTGGTAAAGTCAAAAAGGGAAGCGGGGTAAGAGCATGGCAAAGAAACTGGGAAAAATAGAGAAACCTCCGGTGGAGAAATACAGCAAGGGGAGGAAGCTGCTCTTTGTACCACTTCTGTTCTCTCCTCCCGACCCTGAGGATGATTTTGTGCAAAAAGCTCGCAAGTACTGGGATGAAGTCGAGTCTCATGTAACCAATCTGGAATCGAAACTCGGCAGCGTGAGCAAGGTATTTCACGAGCTGGTACCATTGGGTGGGGAAGAAGGGAGCAAAGTCATCGAGCAACTGAACAGCGGAAGCTATCAGATTGTTCGAGCGAGGCTGGACAAAGGCGCCGAGGTGCAGCCAGTTGAGGATATCGAGCTGCTAACGGAGTTTATGGACTGGAGCAGATGTTTGTCAGTCGGTTTACAAAACCAGAAGGTGCTTACCAAGGTCTATAAGTCGTATTCAGAGGTTCGCTCGAGAAGGAACAAGGACATGGCAAAGAAAATAGACGAAACCTTGAAAGAGGCAGATATCGGAATATTGCTGATGAGGGAAGGCCATCAGGTTCAGTTTCCCACCGACATAGAGGTGTTCTACGTTGCTCCCCCCGGACTGGATGAGATTAAGCGCTGGCTCAGAGCTCGCGAGGAAGAGCTTGAGACCCCAACGGACGAGGAGTCTAAGGATAAGGACTCAGTGGAGTAGCTGTGGAGCTAACCATCAACAAGACCAGGCTCTCCATAGTACAAGGCGACATCACTGCGCAGGCAACGGATGCCATCGTTAATGCTGCCAACCCCGGCCTTATGGGTGGCGGCGGCGTTGATGGTGCTATCCACCGAGCGGGAGGGCCGGGCATCCTCGAGGAATGCCGGCAAATACGAGCGGAAAGGGGACGGCTACCTACGGGGCAAGCGGTCATCACCACGGGGGGGAAGCTCAAGGCACGCCATGTTATTCACACCGTAGGTCCTGTGTGGCATGGCGGTAACCAGGGAGAAGAGGAGCTTCTCGCCAGCGCTTACCGGGAGAGCCTGAAGCTGGCGGTCGAACGAGGCCTGAGAAGCGTCTCCTTTCCTTCGATAAGCACCGGTGCCTATGGATATCCGGTCGGGCCTGCTGCCAGGGTCGCCCTGCAGACGGTCATCGATTTCCTTTCCCGGGACGAGTCACTGGAAGAGGTGGTCTTCGTTCTCTTCGATTCCGCAACCCACCGTATCTATGCAGAGACCCTTCGTGAACTGGCGCCGAAGTGAGGATAACCTGCGATGAAGATAGTCTACCACCCCCGTTATGAGGAGGTTTATGCCGGCGACCCTGCCGCCAAGGCCGGTCGCATGGAGAGCATTCTGAAAGATGTCTCGCCTCAGTTCGAGCTGGTTACCCCAGAGCCGGCGTCTACTGCCGATATAGAGCTCGCCCATTCCAACTGGCATATTGCAGACATTCAGAGGTCGCCGGAGATATATGAGGTCGCCCTGCTGGCCGCAGGTGGAGCCATAAAGGCAGCCGAGATGGCTGTAAGCGGAGAGCCAGCGTTCGGCCTCATAAGGCCTCCCGGCCATCATGCCAGCCCGGACCACTGCTGGGGATTCTGCTTCTTCAACAACGTGGCTATCTCCATAGCCAGGCTCAGGCAAGAGGGCATTATCAACACGGCGGTGATACTGGATATAGACCTCCATTTTGGCGACGGCACAGAGAATATCTTCAGCAACGTGCCTGAGGTAACCTACTTCCATCCCGAGGACAGGGGAAGACAGGGGTTTGTAGACAGCATCTCGCATTTCCTGGGCGATCAGAGCGCAGATGTGATCGCTGTCTCCGCCGGTTTTGACCGGCACGAGGAGGACTGGGGAGGGCAACTGAAGACCGAGGATTACCTCACCATTGGACAGATGGTGAAGGAATTCGCTGAGAGGGTGTGCCAGGGAAGACGGTATGGCGTCCTCGAAGGCGGATACAACCATGTTGTTCTGGGAAGGAATGTTAGAGCCTTCGTTGAAGGTTTGAGCTAGTCTTTAGCTCGATCAACCAGTTCCACTTGCCGCAGCCACCGGGTGGAGAGAGGGTAGATGGCACTGAATTTCGATTTGACTGAGGAGCAGAATCTCACACGTCAGGCCGTTCGCGAGTTCGCCGAAAGGGAGATCGCCCCAGCCGCCCAGGGGCTGGACGAAAGGGAGGAGTTCTCTGTTGAGTTAACAAAGAAGATGGCCAGCATTGGGCTTCTGGGCTGCTGCGTCTCGGAGAAATACGGTGGATCCAACATGGGATACATCTCGTATATCATTGCCGTAGAGGAGTTAGCGAGGGTAGATGGTTCTCAAGCCGCCACAGTCGCTGCCGCCAACTCACTCGGCATTGGACCGATATACAGCTTTGGAAACAAAAAGCAGAAGGAGGAATGGCTTCCAAGACTGTGTGCCGGAGAGATCCTCGCAGCCTTTGGCCTGACGGAACCGAATGCTGGCTCCGATGCCGGAAGCTCTCAAACTACGGCTGAGCTGAGGGGCGACCGTTGGATCATCAATGGGAGCAAAATCTTCATCACCAACTCGGCTTCTTCACTGACAGGAGTCATTATCGTTCAAGGCGTTACGGGACGGCGCGGCGATGGAAAGGCGGAGCTGAGCTGCCTGCTTGTTCCCGCGGCTGCGGCTGGCTTGACGGCCAGGGAGATGAAGGGGAAGATGATGTGGCGGGGGGCCGATACGGGCGAGCTTTTCTTTGATGATTGCGCCGTGCCTCGGGAGAATCTCCTGGGCAAAAGAGGAGATGGGTTCCACCAGATGCTTTCCACCCTGGATAGGGGCCGGCTGAGCATCGCTGCCATGGGGCTTGGGGGTTCCCAGGGGGCCTTCGAACTCGCCCTTCAGTATGCCAACTCGCGCATCCAATTTGGCCGGCCCATCGGTTCGTTTCAGGTCAACGCTTTTAAGCTGGCAGACATGGCCCTTGAAATCGAGCTCGCCAGGAACCTGCTCTACAAGGCGTGCTGGCTCTTGGAGAACGACCGCCCCTTTACCCGGGAGGCGGCCATGGCCAAGCTGTACTGTTCTGAGGCGATGCATCGATGTGTGCATCATGCCGTGCAGCTTCACGGAGGGTACGGGCTGATGAAAGATTACAGGGTCGAAAGACTGTATCGAGACCAGAGGCTTCTCGAGATCGGCGAGGGGACATCGGAGGTGCTACGAATCATAATCGCTCGCAATATCGGCGTTGCAGGAAGGGCAATGTAGGAAGGAGCCAGAGGGTAGTTATGGCGAGAAAGGTGGGCATAGTCGGTGCAGGGGTTACCCCATTTAGAGGCCGATGGGTAGAGAAGACGTACTATGAGTTGGCGCAGATGGCTGCCATGAGCGCTATGCAGGATGCCGGCCTGGAACCAAAGGACGTGGATGCAGCGTTTTTCGGCATCTACAACGACATCTTCGAGAGGACCTGTATTCCTGAGCACCCTCTGCAGGGCATAGTAGGCCTCCAGAACAAGTTTGGCATCCGCATCTCCAATGGCGGAGCTACCGGCGCCTACACGATGTCGGCTGCTCATGCCTTTTTGGCAGCAGAGAGGTTCAACACCGCCTTAGTCTTGGGGGTTGAGAAGGCAACGGACTGCTTCGACTTCACGTCGATGTCGGCTACCCCAGAGGTGATCAAGACGATCGGCTGGTCAGGCGACAGTTTCTTTGAGCAGAAGATAGGCTGGTCAGCTTCGGACAGCTACGCCGAGGTGGTGCTGGCCTATATGGACGAGCATCCAGGGGACCTGAAGCCGGAGGTCACCGCCCAGATCTCAGCGCTACTCAGCCAGCAGGTCAAAAGCAATCCCTATGCCCAGAGGCAGTTTGATCAGGTAACCCCTGAAGAGGTGATGAACTCCAGACTTGTGGTCTATCCATTCAAGGAGCTGGAGATCTGCGTTTACACTGAAGGCGCTGCTGCCCTCGTCCTTGCCGAGGAGGAAACAGCCAAGGCCATTTCCAGAAATACCGGCCAACCTGTGGTCTGGATAACAGGCGTGGGAGAAGCCAATGAGCATTCCTTTGCCGGTAAGAACCAGAAGGTGATGTCGCGAATAATCTCTGACTACTTGGCTTCTCATCGCTCGTATGAGATGGCTGGAATAGAAGACCCGCTAAAGGCGATTGACATCGTGGAGCTTCACGACGCCTTCGTGCATCAGCTCGAGATCAGTATGGCCGAGTTCGGCTTTGTTCCTTTGGGCAGGGGTGACGCCTTAGTGGAGGAGGGGATGATGACACCGGGGGGCAAGCTCCTGGTGAACCCCTGTGGTGGGCTCATCTACTGCGGGCACGCCGTTGGGGCCAGCAACATAATGTCCGCCTGGTCCGCCAGGAACGAGCTCATCAAGAGGAAGCTCCGGGCGGCTCTTGTCCACGGCACCGGCAGCACCATTGCCCAATACGCAGCCTGCCTGATTCTTGAACACGAATAAGAGCAAGGGGGATATGGCTATGGCACAGAAGAAAGTAATACCGCCTGAATATATACCAGATGTCGATCGCAGGACGATAAACATTGCTGGCAAAGACTACCTGGAGGTGAACGATGCCATGTTCACCTTCTACCGGAGAACCGCAGGCGAGCTGTCACCGTTCTTCCTTGCGCTGCGCGACGAGAAGAAGGTGTTGGGGTGCAGGTGTATGAAATGCGGCCTAGTGAGGGTGCCGCCGTTCATGACCAGGTGCCCGGACTGCAATTTTGCGCCCACAGAGCTGGTCGAGGTGGAGCAGGTGGGCATAATGAATAGTACCCCGCCCATTACCTATTTCGCCACCTCCATGTTTCAACACATGGCTCCCTTCGGTAGAGGCCGAGTCATCTTGAGAGGAGCGGACACAGCCCTGAGCATACTCATCTACACTACCACGGGCATCTTAGTACCGGGGCTGGTCACAAAGGGCACCGAGGTGAAAGTCATCTTCAGGGACAACCGCATCGGTGAGATCGCCGATATCTTCTGCGTCCCCACTTCTGAGCTGACCACGGAGCAGATCGCCAAGAAAGGGCTTCAGGAGTCGGAGCTAGACTGGGGGGCTGCTGTAGAACCCCAGCTTCCTACGGCCGATGACAGTGATGTAGCTGCCTACAAGGATGCTCTCAAGGAGCTGCAGGCCATCGCCGCGCAAATGAACGAGACGGAGCGAGCGCGCAAGGATATCGCCGGCTGGAAGCGGAGCATACAGGTTAAGACCAAGGGTGGTCAGTTCGCCATTGAAATCGACGATGGATACATCAGGATGGAGGAGAAAGCCCTTGAGGCGCCAGACTTTGTGATGGTCTGTGAGGACCCCAGAACCCTCCTTGATGGCCTGGCCTACAAGGGTGCCCTCACCGACTCCATTATCATGAGGAAGCTCTGGATCAGCAAGAATATGGAGTTCACCACCATTTTCAAGCTGGATAGGATGGCACGATCCCTGGCCAGGGCCAGGAAGACATGACACCACCTGCGCCACTGTGTATGGCGACTTTACAAATCCCACTCCCGGTATTACTATAGGGCAGCCTGTACCACAAGCCCAGGCAAGATGTCTCGCGTTCGGATGTATGCTCATCGTGTTGACCGAAGCGTTCTTCGGAGAGCCCTCGTCTAGATTCGAAGGAGACAAGCTGTGGAGAAGTTCATAGTCACCGCAGCTATCACCGGTAGCATCCACACCCCGACCATGTCTCCTTATTTGCCGATCACGCCCCGTCAAATCGCCGATGAGGCGGTCCGCGCCCACGAAGCCGGCGCTGCAGTGGCTCATATTCATGTGCGCAACCCTGAAAACGGGCAGCCTGCTCCCGATATCGAGCTGTTTCGGGAAGTGGTCACCGAGGTGAGAAGTAAGTGCAACATGGTTCTCTGCCTGACCACGGGTGGCGGCGCAGGTATGACTGTAGAGGAGCGGGAAAGGGTGGTGCCAGCTTTCAAACCAGAGCTGGCGTCGCTGAACTTCGGTTCCACAAATTTCGGCCTGTTTCCCACTGCAGAAGCCTTCGAGGAGTTCAAGTACCCCTGGGAGAAACAATACCTGCAGCTAACGGAGGACTTCATCTTTCCCAATACGTTCAAGACTTTGCGGGAGTTCAGCCGGCTCTTCGCCGAGAACGACACAAAACCCGAGCTGGAGATATACGATCTGGGGATGATCAACAATGTCGCCTTCATGCTCCAGCGGTACAAGGAGAGCCTCAAGCGACCTGTTTACCTCCAGTTCGTTCTGGGCATCCTGGGCGGCGCGCCCGCGACGCCGGATACCCTGCTGTTTCTGTACAATAACGCTCGGGGGTTGATCGGTGATTTCGTCTGGTCGGTGTGCGCCGCCGGTCGCCATCAACTGCCTCTGTGCACTATGGCCTTGATCATGGGGGGCAATGTCAGAGTCGGCCTTGAGGACAGCCTGTATGCTGGGAAAGGAGTCCTGGCCAAAAGCAATGCCGAACAGGTGGAGAGAATAGTCACCATAGCCCGGCAGTTGAGCAAAGAGCCGGCCACACCAGACGAGGCCAGGGAGATCCTTGGGCTGAAGGGTCTGGAAAAAGTCAACTGGTAGAGGGAGACAACATGAGGTACTACGAAGATTTCGAAGTTGGTGATGTCGAGGTAACGAGGGCGAGGACGATCACAGAAGCGGACATCGTGAATTTTGCCGCTTTCAGCGGGGACTGGTATCCACTTCATACCGATATCGAGTATGCGAAGAAGGGACCGTTCGGGGAGAGGATAGCTCACGGCATGCTGGTCCTTTCAGTAGCCACTGGGCTTATGCCCCTCTATGAGATGGCCATTGTTGCTTTCTACGGCATGGACAAGGTGAGGTTCACGGCGCCGACCAAGATCGGCGACACCATCCACGTGCAGTTGGAGGTTGCTGAGAAGCAGGACAAGGGTGACCTGGGCGGCGTCATCAGTCTGAAGGAGTCGGTCAAGAACCAGAGAGGCGAGGACATGGCGATCTCCACCATGAAGGTGCTGCTCGCCAAGAAACCCAAGAACCGTAAGAAACGTGGGTAGCGCCAGAACAGGATTTCACTCTCTCTATGGCTGTATCCTCGTGAAGGCCTGCAGACCGCTAACTGGATGAAGGAGCGCCAGAGATGGCAGTAAGAAGTGAGGAGCTGGGCGATAGCGGGACTTTGAAGTATCCGAGCCGGATTAGGCTCCCCTATACGTGGCATGCGGGG
>CAZCXP010000031.1:0-19448 GCA_964502665.1 uncultured Dehalococcoidia bacterium
ATCACATATGCTTCGAGGTCGATGATGTTGACAAGGAGCTACAGTCGCTAGCAGCTAGAGGTATCGATCTTATAGACAAGCAGGGTAGAAAAGGACTGGCAGGGAAGATCGGCTTCCTCCACCCTCGTTCCACCGGCGGAGTGCTCATTGAGCTGGCGCAAAAGATTTAGGGGGTGAAGTTGATCACGAGGATCAGCTTTGTGGGCATTGCAGTCAATGACATTGAGGAAGCACAGAGACTATATACCGAAGTTCTCGGTCTTAAGCCCTGGGATCAAGGGGTGGTGGAGATGCCCGGGGTAAAAGCTGTCATGTTTCCTGTGGGCAATTGCTCCATCGAGCTATTGCAGCCCACGGTGGGCCCGGAAGACCCTGTAGGAGGCAACCTAGCACGGCGGCTGCAGAAGCACGGAGAAGGCTTGTGCCGCCTTGGTCTGTGGGTTGACAACATGGAAGAGGAAGTCAAGCGTCTCAAGAGAAGCGGAGTGCGAGTAATAGAGAGCGGGGAATATGGAAGAATAGGGGAGGAACTGGGTGCTAGGATGGCTTTTATTCATCCCAAGTCGACCTTGGGCGTGCTAGTCGAACTCGATCAACAAATGTAGGAGAGCAGTTTACTATGGCAGATGAACAGAAAATCAGGGTCCTGGTGGCCAAGCCTGGTCTTGATGGACATGACCGGGGCGCCAAAGTAGTAGCCCGCGCCCTGCGCGATTTTGGCATGGAGGTGATCTATACCGGGCTTCGTCAGACACCAGAGATGATCGCGCAAAGCGCACTGCAAGAGGATGTGGACGTCGTCGGCGTGAGCATCCTATCGGGCGCACACCTTGAGCTGTTCCCGCTCGTCCTGGAACAACTCCGCGAAAAGGGGCTGGAACATACGATAGTCCTGGCCGGTGGCATCATTCCGGAGGAAGACCATTCAGCGCTGCAGCAGATGGGTGTCCAGGGCATCTTCGGGCCAGGGACTCCCACCAGTGAGATCGCCGACTTCATCAGGAAAGCCGTGGCTGAGAAAAAGGCAAAATAAGGCAATGCCTTTGGCCACTAGGACTGAAGGGGGGAGGATATGTCAGGGCATTCCAGATGGACGCAAATCAAACGACAAAAAGGCCTGGCTGATGCCAGGCGAGGGCAGGTTTTTACCAAGCTAGCCAAGGAGATCAGCATCGCCGTCCGTCAGGGAGGTAATGACCCGCAGTCCAATTCCCGGCTGAGGCTAGCCGTGCAGAGGGCTCGTGACAGTAACATGCCCCTGGAAAACATCGAGCGCGCTATCAAGCGTGGCACTGGCTCTTCGGATGCCGCTGCCCTGACTGAGGTGACATTGGAGGGCTATGGCCCCGGCGGCAGCGCCATTCTACTACAGGCACTGACCGATAACCGAAATCGAACGCTGTCCGAGGTGCGTAACATCTTCAGCCGCCATAACAGCAGCCTCGGCGAAAGTGGCTGCGTAAGCTGGATATTCGAGCCCAAAGGCGTGATCACCATCGAGGCCGACAAAGTAGACGCCGAGGAACTGGCTTTGTTCGCAATCGATGCTGGTGCTGACGACGTTAAAGTGGATGAAGCTGCAGTGGAAGTCCATACACAGCCCCAAGATCTCGAAGCAATAAGGAAAATGCTGGAGGAGAAGGGGGTCACAATCTCCTCCTCTGAACTTTTGCAGGTCCCTTCGACCATGATAAGTCTCGATGAGAAGTCTGCACTTCAGTCGCTTAAGCTCCTGGACAAATTAGAGGAACTGGATGACGTGCAGCATGTATTCACCAACGCCGATTTCCCCAACGAGGTAGTGGAGAGGTTTCAGGGATAACGAGGCGAGGGATGCCAACTCGTGTTTTAGGTATTGACCCCGGCATTGCAGTGATGGGGTATGGTCTCGTTGAGGACAATAACGGCGAGCTCACCGCAATCGATTACGGATGTTTGTCCACCTCAGCCAAACAAGCTACTCCAGATAGATTACTTACTCTTTACTGGGCCCTCATCGACCTCATAGAACGCCACCAGCCATCAGAGGCTGCGGTGGAGCTGTTTGTCGCCCGAAATCTTGGAACGGCACTGGTTGTTGGCCAGGCCCGGGGCATAGCCATCCTTGCCGCAGCTAATAAGGGGCTTCCAGTTTACGAATATACACCGCTTGAGGTGAAGCAGAATGTCACCGGCTACGGCCACGGGGGTAAGAAGCAGATTCAGGAGATGGTCAGGATTCAGCTCGGGCTCCACTCCGTCCCGCAACCCGATGATGCCGCCGATGCTTTGGCGGTGGCCATCTGCCATATAAGCAAGGCGCGCCTGTCACAATTGCTGGCGCGTAGCCAGTAGACTTGACAAAGCCCCGTGGACGGTTGCCCACCAACGAATGACGACAATTGTGAGGGAATCCGACCGTGGGTAGGTTGCCCGACGTCGGGCAACCTACCCACTAGCCAGTGAACTCGGCAAATAGTCTGCGGAGGGTAGCCTACATGAGTGTGGCATTTTCTTGCCCCCCCTCTCTCTAACTCTCTCCCGCGAGGGGAGAGAGGATTGTTGTTCCCTCTCCCTTGAGGGGAGAGGGTCAGGGTGAGGGTGTGATCTTGCCAGGACATAACTCAACAATCTATTTTCGAAGCAAAGTTTGGAGAACTGGAGCTTAATGGTGATTGCTGGGATCGAAGGCATAATGAAATCTCGGGGCGATGGCTGGGTTATCATCGATGTCGGCGGGATAAGCTTTCGCCTCCAGGCACCAACCTCCACCCTGAGCGTGTTAGGAGCCCCCGGCGACAGGGTATATCTCCACACCCACCTCCAGGTAAGGGAGGATAACCTGGCGCTTTATGGCTTCGCCACAACCGACGAAATGAGAATGTTTGAACTGCTTGTCAGCGTTTCTGGGGTCGGCCCCAAGGTCGCCCTGACACTGCTCTCGGCATTGAACCCGGAGCGATTCGCGCTGGCTATTGCCTCTGGCAACGATGAGCTTCTAAGCTCAGTATCGGGCGTAGGTAAGAAGACAGCAGCCCGCCTTATCCTCGAGCTTAAAGGTAAGTTCGAGCAGGGAGGTGCAGCAATCCCTTACCCACATGAAGACGTAAAAGCGGCGTTGATCAGCCTGGGCTATTCAGCAGCAGAAGCAATATCCGCCATCGCCACCCTGCCCAGTTCCCCCGAACTCACCCTCGAGGACAAGATAAAGCTCGCTCTTCAAAGCTTCGCCCAGACCAGCTAGAACCAGGAAACGCCTACGAACCAGCCAAAGTAAGCAACTGGGATGTACCTCAAAGTCTTACCCACGAAGCACGCGAGCAAGAATTTCCATAGGGGGAATCTAAGTGCCCCGGCGGTAGCCCCCGCGACGTCAAAGAAAGGATTGGGCACAAAAGAGAGCACAGCGATAGCGACAAAGCCCCTCCGTCTCATCCACCCCTCCAGCCGCGGGTAGAACCTGCTATTCTCGAATACCACCTGTCCGCTGAACCCCGCCATATAGCCGGTGATCTCCCCCAGGGCCGACCCTGCCCCCGCTGCCAGCCCTATCAGGGCCGGATCGTAAGCAGTGCCCAGGGCGCCTATCAACACTATGCCGGGGACAGGCAGGATGATAGTGGCGCTGGTAGCGACAGCAATTAAGAAAGCCCCTAAGTAACCGTAGGTTTCGAGGTCCGCGACCTCGTCGCGAAAAACAAAGACGGTAACACTAATAGCGACTACGATCAGAATAGTCAGTATTCGGAGATACAGTTTTCGGGAAAGAAAAGCTGGTTCCGCCACCGTCTCCTGCTGTTCACCGGCCAGGACCGCATCCTCCCCACCAAGGGCATCAAGCGAAGTGTCTTCCCCCTCCATTCGTCAACTACTCCCTTCCTCTGCCACGCATTATACCATGTCAGGAACCAGGGTCGAGGCGGGGATATAAGGCTACTCGCAGTTCTTGGAAAATGGTACAGACTGAGGGCACTCTCTGGAAGTAGAAGCGGTCGGAAGGGGCTTACTCTTTGCTGAGACAGCCGATGGAGGCCACCGAGTCGCCCTGCTCCACCCTCATCACAGCCACCCCTTGAGTACCTCTGCCTTGAACGGGTATGCTCTCAACCGAAGTACGAATGACTATTCCCTTAGCGGATATGAGCATCAGCTCATCGGAGGGATAAACAACGCGTGCTGCTACAACCCTGCCCGTCTTGGCCACAACCTTAAAGGTCCGCACCCCACCACCGCCGCGATGCTGAAGCGGGTATAACCTGAACGGGGTGCGCTTGCCAAACCCATTGGAACTCATAACAAGAAGGTCGCCATCAGGAACAGCGACTTCCATACCAACCACACTGTCGCCCGGGGCGAGGCGAATACCCCGCACCCCACCACTGGTTCTGGAGGCGCCACGCAGTTTGGCGACAGAGAACTTGATCGATTGGCCGCTTTCTGTGACCAGAACGACCTGATCGTCCGCCACGGCCACCCTGGCCCTGACCAGTTCGTCGCCCTGCTCCAAGTCCATGGCAATAAGCCCGCTTGAGCGCACCGAAGAGAACTCAGCGAGACTTGTCTTCTTGACCTCCCCTTTTCGTGTAGCGGTCACCAGGAACCTATCCTGCACCAACTCAGAAGCAGTGATAACCGCGGTGACCCGCTCCTTGACGTCTATGGAGAGCAGGTTGACAACAGGTATCCCCCTGGCCGTCCGAGAACTCTCCCTGGGGATCTCATAGCACTTGAGGCGGAACACCCGGCCTCGATCGGTGAAAAACAACAAGTTATGGTGAGTACTGGCAATAAGCATTCTTCGAACGGCGTCTGCCTCTCTGGTCACCATTCCCACGATCCCCCTACCACCCCGATGCTGCTGCCGATAGGTGTCAGTAGCCACCCTTTTTATATAGCCCCTGTTGCTCAAGGTCACCACCATCTGCTGCTGAGGGATAAGGTCTTCATCGCTGAAATCCCGTATCTCCTCACTGCTGATCTCGCTGCGCCGGGGATCGCCGTACCTGGACTTCAGCTCACCGACTTCCTCCTTGATCAGAAAGTCGATCTTCTTGGGGTTAGCCAAAAGGTCCTCCAGGTAGGCGATGATCTTAAGCAACTCGGTGTATTCATCGGCGATCTTCTTGCGCTCCATGGCAGCCAGCCGGCGTAGCTGCATCTCCAGGATGGCTTGCGCCTGAACCTGGGTGAGGTCAAATCCCGTCATCAGGTTGTTGCGGGCCGTTTCAACAGTCTGCGACCGGCGAATTGTAGCGATAACCTCGTTGAGGCGATCGAGAGCAATCCTGAACCCTTCGAGGATATGGGCTCTCTCCATCGCCTTCTCAAGATCGAAACGAGACCTGCGAGTGATTACATTGCGACGGAATTCTATATAGTGAAGCAGCCCTCCTTTGAGGGTGACCATCTTAGGCTGGCCATCTACCAGCGCCAGCATATTGATGAAGAAGGATGACTGCATGGCTGTATGCTTACAGAGGTTGTTGAGCACCTGCTGCGCCTGTCCTTCCCTCCTCAACTCGATTACAATGCGCATACCCTCCCTGTCGGACTCATCCCGCACCTCAGAGATGCCATCGAGCCTTTTGTTTCTGACCAACTCAGCTATCCTCTCCACCAGCGTAGCCTTATTGATCTGGTAGGGCAACTCGGAAACCACAATCTGGTATCTTCCCCCTCTGGCCGCCTCCTCAATATGCGTTCTGGCTCTAACCACGATCCTGCCATGACCAGTTGCATAGGCGCTCCTTATCCCCTCCAGTCCCTCTAAGATGCCACCTGTGGGGAAATCTGGCCCTGGGATCATCTTGAGGAGGTCATCGACAGTGGCCTCTGGATTATCGATAAGGTGACAGATGCCATCACAGAGCTCGCCGAGGTTGTGGGGAGGAATGTTGGTCGCCATGCCCACAGCGATGCCAGAGGCGCCGTTAAGAAGCAGATCAGGCAGCCTGGCGGGAAGAACCATAGGCTCCTTAAGGCTACCGTCGAAGTTTGGGGCGAAATCGACAGTGTCCTTTTCGATATCAGCCAGCATTTCAGCAGCTATGCGCGAGAGACGAGCCTCGGTGTACCTCATCGCCGCTGGGGGGTCATTATCTACACTGCCGAAATTACCTTGTCCATCAACCAGCGTATACCTCATGGAGAAGTCCTGAGCCATACGCACCATGGCGTCATACACCGCAGTATCTCCATGGGGATGATACTTGCCCAGCACCTCGCCAACGATACGGGCGCTCTTCTTGTAGGAACTATCATGACGCAGGCCCATATCGCCCAGAGCGTAAAGTATTCGACGCTGCACCGGCTTTAAGCCATCCCGGACATCGGGCAGGGCACGAGAGACGATAACGCTCATGGCATAGTCAAGATAAGAGCTTTTCATCTCGTCTTCAATTTTGACTAGCTTGACCGTTCCCGTCTCCATGCCCGATCCTCCAAGAATGCTCTGGTTGGTAGCTCGGCTGGCTACCCTGACAACAGTGTATCACGCCGCATTACGGCCGTCAAAGGGGGAAAGCCGAGGCAATTGCCTCGGCTTTCCCCCTTTGACACGCAATAATCTTCTCTATCTGTCCTCTAATTCAAGCTCCTCTCCTTCATCCCCCTCATGGGCAAGAGCAACCATCTCTTCGAGAGAGGTGACTTCCTCACGCGGCGGCTCCTCCTTCTCCAATTCGCCGGGGTATTCCTCTTCAAGGCCTTCCTCGTCGTCCTCCCGCTCGTACTTCAGCATGCTATCTTTAACATAGGGCCTGAAGCCGTCAGCAGATCGCGCCGGGAAAGAAGGACGCCCCGCCTGGCTGGGATGCTGGAAGACCTCTTTGATCATCACCTTGCCCTTGCCTTCTGATATGCTGGCGACAGCCGCAGCATACTTATTGCCGCCTTCCATTAGCTTGATAAGGCGAAGCCCCAGCCTGGGCTCGATCTCACCAATATACTCGCCATCTACGCTTTCCACCATTAAGCTTTGCCCCTTGGCTTCGAGGTGAACTGGATCGCCAGCGGCTATTTTCGCCAGCACCTCCCGGGGAGCGAGCTGATGAAGATCGGTTACATCTGCCTTACCCGTCTCCTCAATAAAAAGGTGGGAGCTGACCCGCCTGCCGTCTCTTGGCCCACTATCTAACTCTTTGAGATGAGCCAAACGATCGAGGTTCTTCTTGGCAATAACGTTGTTCGGCTCAATCCCAAGAGCACGGCCGTAAGCCTCCCTAGCCTCAGCATATCTTCCCAGTTGAGTTAACGCCTTGCCCAATCGATTGTAGGCATCTGCATCATCAGGAAAAACCTCGATTATGCTCTTGTTGACAGCAACAGCCTCGTCCCATCGGCTTTGCATCGCCAAAGCTATAGCCTCATTGGTACGATGCCGCCTTACCTTCGCTTTCTCACTCAACTGATAGAATACCATATCTACCTCAACTTGAGCCTTAGCAAGTCCCTAACCTTGCGGATTTTAACCACTTTCCAGAACATTTTCAAGGGCCAAAAGTCGGCTTCTCTGACGAGTGGGTTCTCTTGAATCACGCTATGCTATCACGAATCAACGAAAAATGGAATAGGAAAAAAGGACTATTCGAGAACAGGTCTCGTGTCTAGCGAGCTAATATCACCGAGTCAATATCATATAGATGCGTTGTTGACCTCATTGTAATATGCTTGTAAGCTCTTCGTCATTTCTATTTTACTTCTGTAACCTTTTCTTAATCCTATGCACGTACAATTGCGTATGATCACATACGACCTGGGGCCTCTCGCGGCGAAGAAGACGACACGTGTTGACCAACATGGGTTGAGCGCCACGATGACACAATACAGCAGATGAACGAGTGCACTTGCTTGCCAGGCAATGCCACCATGTTTATAATCAGTCGGTAATGAAGAAGATCCAACTCAGCCGAGAGCTGGCCTATAACGGGCTCAGTGTGGAGAAAGCTATTGCAGCGAGGAGATCTAAGCGAAGTTTCTCGGGGAAAACGATGTCTTTGGCTGAGCTATCGCACATTCTTCAGTACTCAAGTGGCATCACTGACAAGCGCACTGGATTCAGAGCCGCTCCCTCGGCAGGGGCTACCTACCCCATAGAGGTCTATCCCGCGATAAACAACGTCGAGGGTTTGACCAGGGGCATCTACCGCTATCTGGTCGCCTCACACGAGCTGGAACTGGTCCGCGAGGGTGATTTCCGTCATGAGATGGCTCTGGCCGCACTGGGCGAGCAGATGATAGTGCAGGCCAACGTAGTTCTAGTGCTCTCTGCCGTCTTCCAGCGCACCCAGCACCGATATCGAGATCGAGGCCAACGCTATGTCCTCCTTGAGGCAGGGCACATAGCCCAGAATACGTGCCTTGTGGCCACTTCAATGGGGTTAGGTGCTTGCGCCATCGGCGCTTTCTACGACACGGACTTCAACCACGTGATGGGAGTCAATAGCAGGGAGGAGAGCGTACTTTACCTCGTAGCGGTGGGCAAAATCTAAAAGAGGAACGCTCTTGAGCAAGCTCAGGATTCTTATCCCCAAAGAAGAGATCGAAAGGAAGGTCGCCGAGCTCGCCGACGAGCTCAGGAGAGACTACCAGGACAAACACCCCCTCCTCATCGGCATACTCAAGGGCAGCTTCGTTTTCATGTCCGATCTGATACGTAAACTGAACATACCACTCGAGATCGATTTCGTCAGGTTGGCGAGCTACGGCGCTGGCACAGAGACCTCGGGCACAATCAAACAGGTACACGGAGTCAAGACCCCGATAAAGGGCAGGCTAGGTGATAGGCATGTCCTGGTGATCGAGGACATCGTGGATACCGGACTCACAGTGCGTTTCTTCCTCGACTATCTTAGCCGTCGAAAGCCCGCATCACTCAAGCTGTGCACCCTGTTCGACAAGCCCTCGAGGAGAATGACGGAGGTTCCCATTGACTATGTGGGCTTCACTGTTCCCGACGCCTTCGTTGTCGGCTACGGGCTAGACCTCAATGAGGAGTTCCGCCACCTGCCTGACCTCTGCGTCCTGGAGGATCAAGAATGAGCCTGGAAGAGTTGATAGCAACAGCCAGAGGCGATACCCCAGCCGATCTCCTGCTTGCCAATGCCAAGATAGTAAACACCTTCACCGCTGAGATCGAGGATGGCAACGTCGCCATCTGCCAGGGGTACATAGCTGGAATCGGTGACTATCATCAGGCGAAGAAGGTTATAGACCTCGAGGGCAGATACCTGGCTCCGGGGCTGATCGACGGACACGTACACATTGAGAGCTCACTGCTCCACCCCGCCGAGTATGCCAGGGCAGTGGTGCCTCGAGGGATTTCCTCTGTTGTAACTGACCTCCACGAGATCGCCAACGTCACCGGGCTCAAAGGAATCAGATACCTGATGGACTGCGCCCGGCCCCTTCCTCTGGACTTCTACTTCATGGCGCCTTCCTGTGTACCCGCCACACATCTCGAGACATCGGGAGCTGAGCTCGGAGCGAAAGAAATCCAAACTGCCCTGAGATGGAAAAACGTGATTGGCCTGGGCGAAGTGATGAACTTTCCCGGCGTTCTGAGCTGTCGTCAAGAGGTGATAGAGAAGATCAGGCTTGCTAAAGGCAAACTGGTAGATGGCCACGCTCCCGGTCTCAGCGGTAGAGATTTGAATGCCTACCTGGCAGCGGGCATTGACTCCGACCACGAGTCAACCACCTTTGCGGAAGGCAGAGAGAAGCTGAGGCGGGGGATGCATCTCATGATCAGGGAGGGTTCATCGGAGAAAAACCTCGATGAATTGCTGCCGCTCGTCGATGATAAGACCTATAAGAGATGCTTTTTCGTGGTTGACGACCGTACCTGCGCTGACCTGCTCAGAGAGGGTGACATCGACGCAGTAGTCAGGAAGGCGATATCAAGAGGGCTCGACCCCATCCGCGCCCTGCAGTTGGCAACCATCAATGCCGCCGAGTACTTCAGGCTGTATCGAGCAGGTGCGGTGGCACCGGGATACATAGCCAATCTCATCGTGATTGACGACCTATTAAAGCTAAGCGTAGATATGGTCTTCTACCGGGGAAGGCTGGTAGCCAAGGATGGGGAGGCGCTCTTCTCCGCCCCACGGCGCACTGACCCCGAGATTGCCCGTACTGTCAATATCAAGCCTTTCGCCATCGAAGCGCTGAAGATACCAGCAGCGAAGAAGTCGCTCCCGGTTATCGAGATCGTCCCCGGGCAGATAATCACCAGGAGAATTGATGCAGAGGCGAAAACAGAAGAGGGATTCGTCGTGCCCGACACCGAGCGGGACATTCTGAAACTGGTCGTGGTGGAAAGGCACAAGGCCAGCGGCAACATAGGGCTGGGATTTGTCAGGGGCTTCGGGCTCAAGGACGGGGCGCTTGGCTCCTCGATTGCCCATGACTCCCACAACGTCGTCGTGGTTGGCACCAACGACCGGGACATATTCGCTGCAATCAAAGAGATTGAGAGACTCCAGGGCGGGCTGGTGGTGGCTGCAGGCGGGCGAATCCGGGGCTCTTTGGCCCTGCCCATCGCCGGCTTGCTCTCCGAGGAGCCGCTCGAGGCGGTGGTGGCCAGGCTGGAAGAGCTAGAAAGAGGAGCTTCGGCTTTGGGCTGCGTGTTGCCCTCCCCCTTCGCCACCCTCTCCTTTCTCGCCCTGCCGGTGATACCGGAGCTCAGGCTGACCGATAAGGGGCTGGTGGATGTGGTGAAATTCAAACTACTTGAATAAAAGAAAGGAGATGAAAGACAATGCCAGCAGCATGTGGTATAGCTTGCGAAGTGTGCGGGGCATTGGAGAAGGGAATCTGCCACGGATGCGTTCCCGGGACGGATGCCAAGGCTCCAGAGATGGTGGAGTGGCTCAAGGGGATGGGAATATCCTGTCCGGTGCTTGAGTGTGCCATAAAGAACAAGGTGGATCACTGCCTTAGATGTGAGAATTTGCCCTGTGATGTCCTCTATCAGGCGGAGTTCCCTTATAGCAGGAAGCTCCTTGATCTGTTCAAAAGCATCAAGGAGATGCCCAAAAAGTAAATAGGCTTCGCTGGAGGATAATGAAAGCCTTTAAGGTCATCGAGTGGCTCGGGGACAGGATAAGGGTCATCGATCAGACGAGGTTGCCTCATGAGGAGGTCTTTCTTGAGCTGGGCGACTATCGTGAGGTAGCCGAGGCCATAAGAGGGCTGCGCATTCGGGGCGCGCCTGACATCGGCGTCGCCGCCGCCTATGGCCTGGCCCTGGGAGCACAGACGATCGAAACAGACTCCAAGGACGAGTTCCTGGCCGAGCTGCGCCCTGTAGGCGAAACCCTCTCCTCCTCCCGCCCCACGGCGGTCAACCTCTTCTGGGCGCTGGAGAGGATGAACCGGGTGGCTCAAAGCGGCGAAGACGTCTCGCAGATAAAGGCGGACCTCCTCGCCGAGGCACAGCGCATAGAGGTCGAGAACGACGAGGCCAACCGCCGCCTCAGCGAGCTCGGAGCGGAGCTAGTTCAAGACGGTTTCACTGTGCTGACCCACTGCAACGCCGGGTCACTGGCCACGGCAGGATACGGTACAGCGCTGGGAGTAATCAAGAGGGCCAGCGAGCAGGGCAAGAGGGTAATGGTATATGCCACCGAGACCCGCCCCTTGCTCCAGGGAGCAAGGCTCACCACCTGGGAGCTGCTCCAGGAGAATATCCCGGTGACGCTGATCACCGACAACATGGCCGGCTATTTCATGAACAAGGGCGAGATAGACTGCGTCATCGTCGGCGCCGACCGCATAGCGGCCAACGGAGATGTGGCCAACAAGATCGGCACCTACACCCTGGCGGTGCTGGCCATGGAGAACGCCATCCCCTTCTATGTCGCTGCACCGGTGAGCACCATCGACTTGTCGCTGTCATCCGGCGTGGAAATCCCTATAGAGGAGCGAAGCCCCGACGAGGTCACCTGCGTTCAGGGGATCAGGGTGGCCCCCGAGGGCGTGAGAGCGGCCAACCCAGCATTCGACGTCACCCCGCACAATTACGTATCCGCCATAATCACCGAGCGCGGCGTGATCAGGGAGCCCTACGTGGAGCGGCTGGGGAAACTACTCGACACAAGTAGCGTCGCCATTCCCATGGCGACGCCGAATAATCGTCCTCACAGGAGTGAGGACGCTACGGAAAAAGGCAATAATCCAGGTCATACCATGTCCTACAAAACGTGGGGAAAATCCCGTTCTCTGAGACTAAGAGACTTCAATTACGCCTCTCCGGGAGTCGCCTATCACATAACCATCGGCGCTAGTGATAAACAGAATACCTTCACCCAACCTTCTATCAATCGAGCGGTTATAGATATCCTTAAGAACTCAGCCAGACTCTATGGATATAAGCTAATTGCCTATTGTCTCATGCCCGACCATCTGCATGTACTGGTTCAAGCTGGTGAGGATGCTGAGGATTTGCGAGAATTTGTGCGAGGATTCAAATCATACTGTAGCGTTGCCACTCCTGTGGCAACGAAGACAAAGCTGTGGCAAAGAGGTTTTTATGAGCATATCCTCAGGAAAGACGAAAACGTAGCAGATGTCGCTGAGTATGTCCTCAATAACCCAGTCAGGAAAGGCTTGGTTGAAGAAGTGGACCGGTATGAATGGTGCGAGCTTTGTTCGGCGTCGTGACAGGAGTCACGACGCTACAGATTTTGTGCCATTTTTGTAGCGTTGCCACTCCTGTGGCAACGAGAGGAAAGCTTAGGGATGTGACCAAGGAGGAATCTGATGCCAGAAGCAAAGCTAGGAGTAATCGGCGGCAGCGGGCTCTATGAAATAGATGGGCTCGGCGATGTCGAGGAGGTCAGGGTCAAGACGCCCTTCGGCGACCCCAGCGACGCCATCGTACTGGGCACGCTTGAAGGGACAAGGGTTGCCTTCCTCCCCAGGCATGGACGGGGGCACCGCATCTTGCCCACGGAGCTTCCGGTACGGGCCAACATCTGGGCTTTGAAATCGCTGGGGGTGGAATGGATAATCTCGGTTAGCGCCGTTGGCAGCTTGAAAGAGGACGTCCAGCCACTTGACATCGTTATCCCCGACCAGATTATCGACCGCACCAGGAGCAGGGTGAACACCTTCTTTGGAGAGGGCATCGTAGTACATTGTACCTTTGCCGACCCCTTCTGCCCAACGCTGAGCCAGCTCCTTTATCAGGCGGCATATTATCATGTAGGCACTCACGTGCCCAGGGTACACCCCGGGGGTACCTACCTGGCGATGGAGGGGCCTTTCTTCTCCACCAGGGCAGAGTCTAACCTCTATCGCTCCTGGGGGGCGAGCGTCATCGGCATGACCGCCCTGCCCGAAGCCAAGCTGGCACGGGAAGCTGAGATATGCTACGCCACCATCGCCTGCGTCACCGACTACGATTGCTGGCATGAAGTACACGAGTCGGTTACCATCGATATGGTGATCTCAAACCTGATGCAGACCGTGGATGCAGCAAAGGAGGTAATAAAGAAAGCCGCCGGGCAACTGCCCCGACACAGGGAGTGCGGTTGCGCTACCGCGCTCAAAGATGCTATCATTACATCCAGGGAACTGATTCCCCCTAAGAAAAAGGAGGAGCTGGCTCTGCTGATAGGAAAATACCTGGAATGAGCAAAGGAAGGTTCGAGCTAAACGGACTGGCTACCGCAATAGGTAGCATGCCACATGTTGACCCTCAAGAAGCGTGCTCTTCAGTCTTGACTCACCTCCCCGAGATCCCGGCATGGCCACAACTGCCCAAGAGGTCCTTTCTGGAGAACATGTATGCCCAGTTCAGCGAGGGCTTCCCTGGGGTGGTGCTGGAGGAGGAACGCATCTGGGTCGATCGCTCTCAGGACGTGAGCAGGCCCCTGGAGCAGCTCTACGCAGCCTATCTAGAGGGCAGTACGAACCATAGCGCGATAGGCTACGAATATGCAGAAGGCTTTCACGCCTTCCTCGATATGGTCGGCGCAGATGGTGAAAGGGCAGTCAAGGGGCAGGTGACCGGACCCATAAGCTTCGGGTTGACTGTCACCGACCAGGACCAGCGTCCGCTGCTCTACGATGATGTGCTCGCCGATGCTCTGGCCAAGCACCTCAGGCTCAAGGCTGCCTGGCAGGAGAAAGCACTTAGCGCCGTTTTCCCTAATACCATCATCTCCGTCGACGAGCCTTACCTCGCCTCGCTGGGCTCAGCGTTTGTCTCCTTCCCCCGCGAGCAAGTGGCAACCCTGCTTGAGGAGGTCCTGGGAGGCATAACCGGGCTCAAAGCTATCCATTGCTGTGGCAATACCGACTGGTCGGTTTTGCTGCAGACCTCGATTGACATTCTAAGCTTCGATGCCTACAACTACGGAGAGGCCCTGAGCCTCTATCCCGCCGAGGTAAGAGACTTTCTCAGCCGGGGAGGGGTCATCGCCTGGGGAATCATCCCCAACGACGAGCCATCTTTAGCCAGGGAGACCGAAGCCAGCCTGCTGGACCGCTTGGAGCAGACGATGGCACTGCTGTCGAAGAAGGGCGTCAGCTATGACACGATGCGGTCCCAGTGCCTGATCACCCCGTCCTGCGGGCTGGGGTCTGTCTCAACCGAGGCAGCGGAAAGGGCGCTGGAGTTGACGGCCAAGGTCTCAGCGGGGTTCAGGAAGAGGCATTGTGAGCAAAACTGACAGGAATCTGGCTGGGTAGGTTGCCCGACGTCGGGCAACCTACCCAGGATTGGGAACTTTTTGAAGGAGGAACCATGAGCCGCAGGGCACCAAAGCTGGGAAGAGGGGTGGCTCTGGTGGGGGCAGGGATGTCAAAATTTGGCGCCTTCGCCGACAAGAGCAGCCGTGATTTGTTCGTTGAAGCATTCAATGCGATGGCCAATTCAGTCGACAAGGGGATGGAAACCAAAGACATCGAAGCCCTCTACGTGGGTAACTTCTCCAGCGACCTCTTCGAGGGGCAAGGTCACGTTGCTCCTATTATGGCCGATTGGGTAGGACTGGTCCCCAAGCCAGCCACCAGGATAGAGGATGCCTGTGCCGCCAGCGGCGTTGCTATAAGGGAAGGAGTAATCGCTGTAGCTTCTGGTCTCTACGATGTTGTCCTCGTCAGCGGCGTTGAAAAAATGACCAACCTACCCACGGAAAGGGTAACCGATACGCTGGCCGCTGCCAGCGACGCCATCTATGAGGCTTCCTGCGGTTTCACCTTCCCCGGGCTATATGCTGCTATGGCTACCTCCTATATGGCGAAGTATGGCGCTAGCGTGGAACATTTCATGAAAGTGGGGATCAAGAACCACAACAATGGAGCCCTAAACCCAAAGGCTCAATTCAACAAATCCATCAGAGACCTCATGAACTCCAGGATTGAAAAGGCAAAACAGAAAGGGGAACCGGTACCCGGCTGGCGTGACGAGCTTGACTTTCTCAAAGACCCTAAGGCCAATCCCGTGGTTGCCTGGCCAATGAGGCTGTTTGACTGCTCACCCATTACCGACGGAGCTGCCTGTCTTCTCCTCGTTGCCGAGGACCTGGCCAAGAGTTTCTGCAATGACCCCATATACATCATCGGTACTGGTCAAGGCAGCGACCACGCCTTGCATGAAAGGGAAGACCTGACGTCCATCCTGGCAGCAAGAACGGCAGCACGAGAGGCCTACGAGATGGCGGGAGTGAAACCCGAAGACATTCAAATCGCCGAGGTCCATGATTGCTTCACCATCGCCGAGCTCATGGCTATCGAAGACCTGGGATTCTTCAGGCCTGGCGAAGCTTACAAGGCGACGGAGCAAGGGCTTACGGCTCGCGATGGGGCCAAACCCATCAATACCTCCGGGGGCCTCAAATCCAAGGGGCATCCCGTGGGAGCCTCAGGAGCAGGGCAGGCGGTGGAAATATGGAGCCAGATGCGAGGCGAAGCAGGTCCAAGGCAGGTTCCAGGAAAAGACATCCGCCTCGCTTTGACCCATAACGTCGGCGCCACCGGCGGAACCTGCGCAGTTCATATTTATCAGAGGAGGTAATCCCTTGACTGAGGAAAGAGAAGTTAACAGCGCCTCCTTCTATCAATTTCTCGCTGAGAAGAAGCTCATGGCTTCGAGGTGCAGAAAATGCCACGTATTATATCTACCGCCCCACCCCATCTGTACCAAGTGCTATGGAAATGATATGGAATGGGTGGAGATGAAGGGTGATGGTAAACTCGCCGCTTTCACTGCTATCGCGGTGGGCCCCAGTTATACGCTAGAGGAAGGCTATGATAGAAATAATCCTTACCTCGTCGGAGTCGTAGAGCTGGACGAGGGGCCAAAAGTAAGCGGCCGAATACGGGGGCTTGACCCCAAGAAACCGGAGGATATCAAGGTCGGCACCCCTGTCACCGTGGAGTTTCTGGAGCAAGGGGAAGGCAAGAAATGCTACCTGGCCTTCAAAGCTCAATAGGCACCAATTATGTAGTCAACCGCGAAATTACTTCTAATTCCCCTCCCCTGGCGGGAGGGGATTAAGGGGAGGGGGAGTTCACCCTCACCTAACCTCTCCCTTCAAGGGAGAGGGATTTGTCTGGCGATTCTTGGAGGACACCATGAAAACAAGGAGCGATAGATGAGAGAAGTAGCAGTAGTTGGGGTGGG
This sequence comes from uncultured Dehalococcoidia bacterium, assembly GCA_964502665.1. Taxonomy (GTDB): domain Bacteria; phylum Chloroflexota; class Dehalococcoidia; order SZUA-161; family SZUA-161; genus SOKG01. The sequence goes on from CAZCXP010000031.1 coordinate 16,610, forward strand.
GATGACTAAATTTGGCCCTTCAGAGAAAACCAACGTCGAGTTGTTCTCTGAGGCGGCAATGGAGGCCATCACCGAATCAAACCTTGAGCCCAAGGACATGCAGGCGCTATTCTTGGGCAACGTATTCTCTGGCTTTGAGGAAGGTCAGGTGACCATATCGGCCTTCGCCGCTGCTGATATAGGGGTACCCTACATCCCCACCACCCGATTCGAGGGTGCCTGTGCCTCGGGCTCGGTGGCGATCAGGGATGCCTATGTGTGGGTTGCCTCGGGGTTCTATGACATCGTTCTCGCTGGAGGCACTGAGAAGGCGCTGGCAATGGGAACCCCCTATGCCACACGGACCTTCGCTATGGGCAGCGATAGCCGTTACGAAGTCCCCACCGGAATCACCTTCCCCGGAGTCTTCGCCATGATGGCGCATCTTTACGCCAAGAAATATGGTATTCCCCTGGAGAAGCTCAAGGAACAGATGGCCCTGGTTGCCATCAAGAATCACCATAACGGCACCTTTCATCCCAAGGCCCACTTTCGAAAGGAGATAACCATCCAGGATGTATATAAGAGCATCATGGTTGCTGAGCCGCTGCAACTCTACGATTGTTGTCCCTTCTCCGATGGAGCCTCAGCGGTCGTTCTAGCCGCGGAGGATAAGGCGAAGAAACTGATTGATAAGCCGGTCTACTTTGCCGGCGTAGGGCAGTGCTCCGCGCCGCCACTCCCCAACCAGAAGGATATTACCCGGATTAAGGCAAGAGAGGCATCGGCAAAGCAGGCTTATGATATGGCTGGCCTTAGCCCCAAGGATATAGATGTCTGTGAGCTTCACGACTGCTTCACCATAGCCGAGATAGCAGCCACCGAAAGCCTCGGCTTCTTTGACTTCGGGGAAGGGAGCAAAGGGGTGGAAGCAGGCGAGACCCGGATCGGCGGCAGGATACCGATAAACCCCTCCGGCGGGCTCAAAGCAAGAGGACACCCTATAGGTGCTACAGGTGCTGCCCAGGTCTATGAGATAGCGAAGCAGTTGAGGGACGAATGTGGGGAAAGGCAGGTGGAAGGGGCAAAGGTAGGAATGACAGATACGCTGGGCGCAGACCTCTGTATGGTCTGCGACATGATCTTCAGAATATGAGCTGAGGTATGAGATGGAATACAAACTAACCGCTAAGATGTTCACAGAGGCTCTCAAAGAAAACAGGCTATTGGGTCTGAAGTGCAACAGATGCGGCGCTTACACCGTGCCCCCGAAAAAGGTCTGTATGGAATGCACCAGCGAGGACCTGGAAGTTGTCGAGCTCAGCGGCAGGGGGCAAATCCAGACCTTTACCGTCATACGGGTGCCTCCGGAGGGATTTGAAGCGCCCTATATAGTGGGCATGGCGGCACTCGACGAGGGACCGTGGCTGATGGGCAACATTGTAGACGTCGACCCTGATGAGGCAACAATGGACCTAATGGGAATGAGGGTCAAGCTAGGGCATAAGGTGCTTCCCGGAGATAAGTTCTCCGCGGGTGAGATGGTGGCAGTAACCTTCTCTCCACAAAGGCAGGGCGAGGGAACATGAATAAAAGGAAGCGAACGGCACAAGTCAAGCACCGCCGCAAACGCAAGAAGTTGGAAGGGAGAAGAAAAGCGCTGAAGGCAGCGGAAGAAGGCGGCTAGACAAGATAAGCGATCTCAGCTTCAGGGAGGGTCAGGCCTACGATGCTAGAGCTATCGGCGCTATTACAGGCGCTTTCGACCCCGAAGGCATATCCCCACAGTCCCCAGGAAGTCGAGCTGGTGCAGACTCAGATATCCCTCGTCTTCCTTGCCGGCGACTATGTCTATAAGGTGAAGAAACCCGTGGACTTCGGCTTCCTCGACTTCACCACTTTAGACAAAAGGCGCTTCTACTGTCAGCAGGAGGTGACGCTGAACAAGCGCCTTTGCCCCGATACCTACCTGGGAGTCGTAGCCATAACCCAGGATGAAGATAGCTTCTCGGTAGGGGGCAACGGCACAGCGGTCGAATACGCGGTGAAGATGCGCGCCCTTCCCCAGCAACGGATGATGGACAACTTACTCAGAAGTAACCAGGTGACCCCTGAGATGGTGGAGAGGGTGGCTGAGAGGCTAGCCGAGTTTCACCGCCAGGCGGAAATCAGCGAGCAACTCGCCGCCATCGGCGGCCTCGACACCGTGACGCAGAATACTGAGGAAAACTTCGTCCAGACTGAGGATTATGTCAACCGCACCATCACCCCGCAGCAATATGAAAAGCAGAAGAACTACAGCTATCGCTTCCTCAAAGATAACGCAGAGCTATTTGCCAGAAGGGTGAGGGAGGGAAGGATAAGGGATTGCCACGGCGATCTCCATGCTGCGCACATCTGCTTTGGCAACGGCCTTTGCATTTACGATTGCATCGAATTCAATGACAGGTTCAGGTACATCGACGTCGCCAGTGAGGTTGCCTTCCTGGCTATGGACCTGGACTTTCACCGGCGCCCCGACCTGTCGAAGCACTTTGTGGATGCATACGTGAAGGCGTCTGGTGATGAGGAATTGCCTACTCTTCTCGATTTCTACAAGTGCTACCGGGCCTATGTCCGGGGAAAGGTGGAAGGCTTCAAGCTCGACGACCCCCACATCTCAGAGGAGGAGAAGACAAGGACTCTAGCTATCGCCAGGAGGTATTTCGAGCTTGCAGAATCGTATATATGATATTATACAGAATGGGTTAGAATAGAGCAGAGAAGTTGGTTCGTTCCACTTCTGCACCGCGGTAGATTCAATAAGAAGGAGGGTAAGATGAAAGTAACTGAAATTCCAGTCTATTGCTGGCATTGTGGG
>CAZCXP010000032.1:0-19328 GCA_964502665.1 uncultured Dehalococcoidia bacterium
ACGGTGTAGGGGTAGGAGCAGGTGTAGGTGACGGTGTAGGGGTAGGAGCAGGTGTTGGTGACGGTGTAGGCGTAGGAGTGGGAGTGGGCGGCGGTGCAGGCGTGGCAGTAGGCGTGAGTGTGGGCGGTATAGCCCCCCCGCCACCTGCACTGCCACCTGTGATGGGTATCGGCGTAGGTGTGGACGTCGGTGTTGGTGTAGGTTTAGGTGACGGTGTAGGGGTAGGAGGCAGCGTTGGGGTCGGTGATAGTGCGGGCGTTGCAGGAAGAATACGGGTGGGTTGAGGAGTAAGCAAAGCGGCTGGCGACGGGGTTGCTGCGGGAGCTGGGAAGGCAGCATATACGGCGAACTGGGTGAAGTGGTAGACCTCCGCTGTAATGGTATTGTTCTCCGTGTCCGCAGTAGAAGGAAGCTGTACCCACTGCCCTGTAGCAACATCATAGTAGGCGACAACCAGGTTCTCCTCGGCGATGCCCTCTGGGATCAGAACAGCGTCATACTGCAGGGTTATGGTGATTGGAGGATCGAAGGTAGCATCGGCCGGATGGAAGTCATGGGCAAGGCCAACGATGTAGGCTCTGGGTGGCGGTGGTGGTACGTCCACAGCTTCTTGCACCCATATAGATTGCAGCGGCTTGCCATCTTCCGTCCGCGCTATGGTACCGCTGGTGAGGTGCAGCTCGATCGCTCCACCAGGAGTCCTGTACTCGATATCCTCCTGTACCACGCCGCCCTCATCGATCTTGTCCCACAAGTCAATCGCCATTGTCGAGGTGGCGGCTGCATGATCAGAACGCCCGGCAGGGAAGACAATGATCCCCACCAGTAGCAGCCCCACTATTAACCCTACGCCCAGTAAGACAGTATAACGTCGCTTCATCTTCAACCACCTTGCATTGGCTTACTCCGGTCCGACACATCAGTAGTACACGACCGTTACACATAACTATGCTAAGGTGGCGCTCAGGAGTCGTGAATCACCCAAACGGGCTTTTTGGGCATAGAGAATAGTACGTTTTGGGGGGTGGGAATTAGTACTACATGAAGAGCCTGTCCAAGTCCGCGCTGCCAGGTGATTGTAGAGGCTTTGTATTAAGACAGCGCGGTAACCAAGATGAGGGGACTCTTCGGGATAGGGTGGAGAGCATCGGCAGCTACGCACGAAGGTGTATACTTTGCGTGACCCTGAAACGATGCCGTGCGCAAATTCGAGCTGGACCAAGAAGCCAAGGGGAAAGGAGACGCAACACGGCGAAGTCACCCTGGATGGTGCAGTATACCTGGGTATGTTTGTTAAAAGTTCACAAACGTAGGAGGGCCGCTGGGGGAGCTGGTTGAGGCGCTCGCTGATGAAGCACTGCCTTCTAATGGAGATGCCAGCAAGCGCGGAATCAAAAGAGGAACCTTCTAGCGGACCGATTCTCGGGGGGCAGCTCGCTACGGAGTGTACAGACTCTTCATTCTGAATGAGCGATACAAGAGAAATTCCGGTGTCCTAACAGAATACACCTTTGTCCCATCAGCGAGCACTTCATCTGATGTGCCGAACATTCTCGGATAGTTGTATCCTGATGAGAAGTGGAAATTCCCATTCGAGAGTGTTTGGGCAGCACCAAAGCCAGGTGAATAGTTCTGCAGATGGACATTCAGGTCTAGACTCGCCACAAGGTTCTCCTCATCGATATTCAGCACCTGCCCCCGGCTGTAGCAGTCTGCCCTCGGGTTAGGACTGGTCATACACCGCAACGTTCCGTTGTCATACAGTATGATCTGATTGTCCGAAATGTATCGCGCATCATGCTGGTGAGTGAACCAAGGATACGGGTCATCGGATAACATGGTGAAGTCTCCCTCAAGGCCGAGCTTCCATATGACATCTCCGCTGCCAGTACCGTCCTGATAGTCGATCTTGACCACCCAGTCTTGATTGCGCATGGATATGATGAGGTTGCCATCCGCGGGGGAGTAGGCTATCGAGTTTGTGTGAAGCCAGTCATTTGCCTCTTCGGCGAGGAATAGTGGAGGACACACCTTGCCCGGGCCACAGGTCTCGCCAAGCGTGGCTTTGCGGGTAACGTCCAGGTGGTCGAATGCGTTCCACGCCCACAGCACTTGCCAGTTATCATCCAGAGCAATCACCATATCCCCAAGAATATCAATAGGTCCGGGCCCTTGAACATCCGTCATTATCCGTTCCACTTTGGCTAGAACAAGGGTCTGCCCGTTGGGAAAACGCACACACTCATGATGGAAGCTGCCGATTGGATCTTGCCCGAGGGCGGCTAACTGCTCGTTGATACGGCTTACATTGGTTTCTCTCACAGTATTGCCAGCCAAATCCACCTCAAGAAGTCTCTGGCTGGGGAGAGACTCCCCACGCGCTACTAGAAACATGGTTCCGCCTTCCACAGGCCGATACAGGCACGTACCCTGCGGGGCTTCGTAATACCATATCACCTCACCGGCGAAGTCCGTGGCAACCGGATATGTTGCCGCTCCCCCAGTTTCCATGCTTACCGGCGAGTACAGCAGTACAGGATCATCAAAGCTGGTCTGTCGATTTGGGCCATGGATCACCTGGAAGGCTGGGAAATCCAACGGCAGGCTACCAGTTCGATATAGCATTACTGGTCCTCGTTCTACAATGACACCATCATCGTCGGCGATCTCGTGACGCATCAAGTAGACTGAGTCCGCTCGCATACCAGCAATATAGAAATTCATACTGTGGCCGGGCCTTGAGGGTTTCCAATTAGTGGAATACGCGACCAGGCTACCGCGTCGGCGAAACACCACACGCATCTTCCCAGAGTCGATGGGCGGGGCACTGTAGAGAGCGACAAGTGGATGTTGGGTGGGGCTGACCTTTGGAGTACTATCCACTCGCGACGTCACCACGTAGGTCGTCGCTGCATGTGTTACCTGGTCGGAACCAGCCTCTTTCACCGACAAAACCACGTCGTAAGTACCATCGTCAATCGGTGTCCAGGTGAATACATTACTCGGGCTGAAGTCATACATAACCCTTAGGGAGTCCCCGGCCAGACCTATGCTGAGACGGTACTCCATTGGGTCCGGCGAATCGGTAGTCGCCATCCAGATAATCGTCGTGCCCACGAGCTGCCCGGACGGCAAGTTGGGAGTTAGCTCAACATTGGTGGCTGATGGCCGAACCGCCAACGCCTCCTGCCCGTCAGCGACAAGCCCGAGCGATATCATTCCAATTGCAATCGCCAACAGTAATCGTTTCATAGCCCCGCTGCTCCCATGCTAGCCAAAATCAAACCCAGCCGTCTTCAGCATCTCCATGCACGATATCGACGCTCTACTAGTGAAAGATTGCTCGATATTATACGGTCTTAGCTAGCTGAATGTCAACCCCAGTGGTACGATTTGATGTTTTGGCTCGCGTACACCGAAGAAAGTATCTCGCCTACGACTAAGCTGTGGTAGCCTTCAACAAGATTATCCTCCTTCTCGGGGTCTGTCAAGAGGTCGGAGCACCCCCGTGGTGGGTAGCCGCAGAAGTCGGGCTTTGGCATTGGGCGCAAACCGGTAAGAACACGAGACAAGGTTCTCGCTGTTGCCATCCTCCTTGGAGGTTGCGATAGGAACATGAAAGAAAACGGACGTAAGGGTAAGAAATGTGACCAAAGGTAAGTAGGGATGTGCGAAACTCTCCCCGAAGCTAATCTCAGTTGATATTTCATATCTAACAAGATTTTCTACCAAACCTCTCACCCCAAGCTAGGCAACTGCATACATTAACGGTCAAAGTCACTATACATAAAGAGAGTATATGAATTGGTCCATCCTTAATCACTTATGGCTAGTGCAAAACTCTGAAGCTGAACAACTAGACTTCATGTCTGGCAATTGGGGGTAAGAAGTTTAGGTGATCTTCTTGATTCCCAGATGGCAAGGCTAGGATTCGCTCATCACACGACTATGTGAAGCTCTTGAAATGCCTGCTGGAAGAGAGTAGTATATTTTTGAGAGCATTGCTCAATAGGATCACAAGAAACCTCGGGCATCTGTCGCCTCGTGGCCCCGAATCGGGGCAATTTCGCCAAAGATTTGCACTCATACCTTGAAGTAAGGGGAGGCTTGGGCTTGTGAGATTGCGAGATAAGGTTGCCATAGTAACAGGTTCTACCAAGGGCATAGGTAAGGCTATTGCCATCGGTTTCGCCCGCGAAGGAGCCACAGTAGTTGTGTGCGGTAGATCAGAGGACCTGGCGAAGAATCTTGCTGCTGATCTGACGGGGCAGGGCCGCAAAGCAGTGGCCATGAGGTTGGATGTAACCAGCGGTGAGAGCATAAAGCACGTCGTCGATCAGGTTGGGGAGCAATTCGGCAGAATAGACATATTGGTCAACAATGCTGGTATCAGCCCGATATGGAAGCGGGCCGAGGATACGAGCAAGGAAGCCTGGGATCAGATTATCGAGACCAACCTTACTGGGGCTTTCCTCTGCGCGCAAGCCGTGGGCCGGGTGATGATCAAGCAGAAAGGCGGCAAGATCATCAACATGACCTCGGTTGGTGGAGAAGTCGCCTTGCCCCGGTTGGTCGCCTATTGTGCCAGCAAAGCGGGCATCGTGGCGCTAACGAAAGTGCTGGCTGCGGAATGGGCCCAGCATAACATACTTGTCAATGCCATAGGCCCTTCCTACGTTGAAACCGAGTTCACGGCCGGTTTGAGAGCCAACAAAGCGATATATGAGGACCTCATGGGGAGGAATCCTCTGGGAAGGTTCGCCCAGCCTGAGGAGGTTGTCGGCGCTGCCGTTTTCCTGGCTTCGGATGAATCGAATTACATAACAGGGCAGACGATATTTGTGGATGGCGGCTGGCTGGCACTTTAGGTGTAAAGGTTAACCCAGAACGTAGAACGTAGAACCTAGAACGTAGAACTTAGAACATAGAACCTAGAACATTCCCGCAGCTACAAAATAGAAGGAGGTCTTTCAGGTGGAGATAAAAACGGTAGGCGTGTTAGGTGCCGGGATCATGGGCGCAGGCATCGCACAGGTGGCAGCCCAGGTTGGTTTGGATGTGAAGATGAGGGACATCGAAGATAAGTTCATCGAGAGCGGAATGAGCGCCATCAAGCAGAGCCTGGGCCGCTTCGTTAAGAAGGAGAAAATCACTCAGGCTGATGCGGATGCCGCCGTGGCTCGGATCAAAGGGCTCACGGACTTGATTGAATCAGTGAAAGGCGTCGACATAGTGATTGAGGCTATTCCGGAGAATATGGCTTTGAAAAAGGAGACCTACGCTGCAATCGATAAGGCGTGCCCCGATGATGTTATCTTCGCTTCCAATACCTCGGGTTTGAGCATCACTGAGATGGCCTCCGTCACCAAGAGAGCCGATAGATTTGTCGGCATGCACTTCTTCAACCCGGTCCCGATGATGCAGCTTGTGGAGATTGTCAAGGGTTACGACACAAGTGAGGAGACCGTGAACGTGATACGCGATCTGGCTGCCAAGATGGGCAAGACTTCGATACTCGTCAATGATACGCCAGGTTTTGCCACGAGCCGGCTTATTGGGGTCTTGCAGAACGAAGCGATACATGCTTTTGCCGAAGGCATAGCCAGCGCTGAGGATATCGACACGGGTATGAAGCTGGGAATGAATCATCCCATGGGTCCGTTGGAATTAGCTGACCTGGTCGGGCTGGATACTCTCCTCCACGTTATGGAAAACTTATATGAGGATTATGGCGACCCCAAATACCGTCCGCCGCTGTTGCTGAGGCAAATGGTTCGAGCCGGGCATCTGGGCAGGAAGACGGGGAAAGGCTTCTATGACTACTCTAAGTAGGCTTTGCCCGTCGAAGTTCATCTAAAAAACCTTGATATGTCCAATTTGTCGTTTATCGGAGAATTCCTCAAAGTTCTCCCTCCCCTGGTGGGAGGGAGCTAGAGGGAGGGGGAGTTCACCCTCATCCTTCGGCAAGCCTTGGGCCTGGCCAAGGCCAGGGCTCAGGACAGGCTCTAGCCTCTCCCTTCAAGGGAGAGGGATCTATGGGGAAGATTCTTGCAAGAAACTAGGATTAGTAGAGCAGGAAAGGAAGGGAAGATAACATGGCGATTAAATCAGGGAAAGAGTACATAGAGAGTCTAAGGAAACTGAAGCCCAGGGTATATGCCTTTGGGGAAAGGGTGGAGAGCGTAGTTGATTATCCCATGTTCCAGCCGCACATAAATGCAGCGGCCATGACCTACGAGCTGGCCAATCACCCTGAGTTCGAGCAGGAGATGACCGCTACCTCCAATCTGACGGGGGAGAAGGTCAACCGGTTCACCCACGTCCACCACAGCATAGATGACCTTGTCAATAAGGTGCGAATGATGCGGTTGCTGGGGCAGAAGACGGGCACCTGCTTTCAACGGTGTGTGGGACTCGATGGCCTCAACGCTGTCTACATTACCACCTATGACATCGACCAGAAGTATGGGACAGACTACCACGAGAGAGCTAAGAAGTACCTGAAATACGTTCAAGACAACGATTTGATGCTGGCGGGAGCTATGTCCGACCCCAAAGGGGACAGGAGCCTGAGGCCGCATCAACAGGAAGACCCTGACATGTATGTGCACGTCGTGGAGAAGAGGGATGACGGCATAGTGGTCAGGGGTGCCAAGGCCCACATAACTGGAACAGTGAACTCGCACGAGATACTGGCGATGCCTACAAGGACTATGCGTGAAGAAGACAAGGATTATTCTGTTTGCTTCGCTGTCCCTGTCGATACTGAGGGGGTCACACTGGTATTTGGCCGGCAGACCAATGACACCAGGAGACTGGATGGAGAACTCGACGCAGGCAATGCCAAGTACGGCATCGTTGGCGGCGAATGTTTGATAGTTTTCGACAACGTTTTCGTCCCCCGGGAGCGAGTTTTCATGTGCGGCGAGTACGACTTCACAGGGCAATTGGTGGAGGTCTTCGCTGGTTTCCACAGGAGCAACTACGGAGGCTGCAAGGTTGGCCTGGCTGATGTTGTAACAGGCGCAGCTTTCTGGGTGGCGGAGAATAACGGGGTTGAGAAGACACCCTATCTCAGGGACTTGATGGCGGAGATGGTCAGCATGGCGGAAACATGCTGGTCGTGCTCGCTAGCCTGCTCCTATCAAGGCAGCAAGACGAATTGCGGAGCCTATACCATAAATCCACTTCTGGCGAACGTGGTAAAACTTAACATAACACGCATGACGTATGAGTGGATGCGCCTGGCGCAGGACATCGCTGGCGGCCTGATAATAACCATGCCCTCGGAGAAGGACTACAAGAACCCCGACGTTGGAAAATACATAGAAAAGTATTTCGGGGGCAAGGCAGGCACGTCGACCTGGGATAGGATGCACATGCTAAGGCTGATCGAGAATATGGCGGTGGGGGCGGGTCTGCCGGAGGCGCTGCACGGCGCCGGCTCCCCGATGGCACAGAAGATAATGATCCAGAGGCGAGGCAACCTCGAAGGCAAGAAAGAGATCGCTGAGACGATTGTCGGTATCAGGCCAGACAGGTACTTCGAGGAGATTACAGGGAAGAGCGAGGACGAGTACTTCAAAGAGTTCAGAGTGTAGGCGCTAATACTAGAGGGTAAACCTGTAACAGGTGGGCCAGGCGATTGCTGGCCCACCTATTTCACTTGTGGCGATTGTACTTTTGTCTGTTGCCCACATTCTGGGTGTCATTCCTGCGGAAGCAGGAATCCAAAAAGGGGTGGAGGTGGATTCCCGCCACCTTCTTTCGCAGGCGCAAGCTGCGCGGGAATGACAGGGGGGGATGGCCTGGCCAAGCATATCAGGAGTCTATCTTCGGAAGAATGCTCCTGCTATTCATTGAAGCCCACATTTTAGGGTGGTGGGTTTCGTTTCACTTCACCCACCCTACTTTTGCTTTGATCCGTTCGCCCTGAGCCTGTCGAAGGGCCGTTCATGGTTCGACGGGTCTGTCCTGAGCCCTGGCCTTGGCCAGGCCCAAGGCTTGTCGCAGGAAGCGGAGCCGAAGGGCTCACCACGACCATCTGGGTAGGTTGCCCGACGTCGGGCAACCTACCCAGATGGTCTGCTATTTTCCCTTGAACTCAGGCCTTCTCTTCTCGAGGAAGGCTTTTGCTCCCTCTTGTGCATCCTCGGTCTTAAAGATATCGGAGAACAGCTTCGCCTCGTTCTCGATGGCCTTTTTTACTCCCATCTCCATGGTGGCGTTGACGCTCTTTTTGGTGGAGTCCAGGGCTACAGCACCCTTCCATATCAGCCGCTTCACCATGGCACTGACGGCATTATCCAGTTCTGCAGCGGGCACCACCTGGTTGACCAGGCCGATGCGGTACGCCTCCTGGGCATCAATGGGGTCTCCGGTGAGGCACATCTCCATGGCCTTGCTCTTTCCCACCAGGCGCGTCAACCTGACGCTGCCGCCGCCGCCGCACATGATCCCCAGTCTTATCTCCGGCTGGCCAAATTGAGCATTGTCCGCGGCTATCCTTATGTCGCAGCCCAATGCAATCTCGCAGCCCATGCCCATGGCGAAGCCGTTGACCGCCGCTATGACCGGTTGGGGCAGCTCCTCAAGCATCGTTGGCGAGAAGTATGTCTTGTGATCGTCCAGGACTTTTCCGCCCTTCTTTGTCATCTCCACCCACGCCAGTATCGTCTTGTCGATGTCCGCCCCTGACATAAAGGCCCTGTCGCCTGCCCCGGTGATAACTACAACCTTGACATCCTTATCAGCGGCTATGTCCTTTACCGCTTCCTTAAGCTCATCGGACATTTTGGGGTTGAACGCATTCAATACCTCTGGCCTGTTGAAGGTTATCCTGGCCACCCGGTCCTTTTTCTCCAAGATGATCGTCTCAAACGCCATTATATCCCCCTTGTACTGATTCGGTACGGGAAGCTACGCGCTACCTACTTACCAACCTCCCTTTTTATCATCTCTATGAACTGGTTTACGTCCGATCCCGCTCCATATATCTCTTTGACACCCTTCGCTTTGAGCATGTCGTGGTCCTCATCGGGGATGACCCCTCCAAGGACTACAATAACGCCCTCCATTTTGTTTTCCTTTAAGCCGTCCATCACCTTGGGCAGATGCGCCTCATAAGCGCTGGTGAAAAAGCTCATGCCGATAACGTCCACGTCCTCCTGCACGGCCATCTTCACCACCTCTTCCGGCTGACTGTAACTGGCATAGACCACTTCGAAGCCCGCATCCTTGCAGCGAGACGCAATCAGCCTCAGGCCCCGATCGTGGATATCGATCCAGTGCTTGACCAGCAGGACTCTCGGTTTTCCATTCTTGGCCAATTTTCTGCTCCCCCCTTCGCGGTAGTTCGTTGAACCGGTTGTTCCTAATACTTCAGCATTACGTTGTATTCCGGCCCCCACCTCATGACTTTCCTCAACGCCTTCGATATCTCTCCAGCGGTGGCTTTGGCCTTGGCAGCTTCAATGCATGCCGGCATCACATGCCCCCACTCACCTTTCTTCAACCTTTCACATGCTGCTACCACGCCGTTAAGGGCCGCCTCTGTCTTCGCCTGGTCTCTTCGCGCTTTGTAGTCTTTGATTCGCTCTACTGAGACCCTGGCTACCTCCGGGTCAGGCCTGAAGGCTTTCACCTTCAATGTCTCCTCTGTCGCGTATTTGTTCCACCCGACGACTATTCTCTTGCCAGTTTCAATCTCCTCGCGCCACTGATCACAACCCTTCCGCAGGACCCGGGCGAGCATGCCTTCCTTGTGAGCCTTGACAAACCCGCCTGCGTCTTCTATCTCCTTCAAGACCTTCTTCGCCTCCTCCTCCATCCTGTGTGTCAGCCACTCTACGTAGTACGACCCCGCCAGAGGATCGCTAACCCGTGTAACCCCTGTCTCGTGGACCAGCATCTGCTGTGTCCTCAGCGTCAAGATAGCCGATTCCTCAGTGGGAATCCCGATAGGCTCGTCATATGCTGGGATTTGCATCGCAGTCGTGCCCGAGAGCGCTGCTCCCAGGGCATGATAGGCGCTGCGGATTACATTGTTCAACGGCTGCTGCTTAATCAACTCAAAACAGGAGGTATTGGTGTGGGTTCTCAGGTGCATGGCGGCGGGCCTGGTGCAGCCATATCTCTCGCGGACAATCGTAGCCCACAGCTTTCTCCATGCCCTGAACATGCAGATATACTCAAAGAAATCGTTACACTGTGCTATCTGAAAACCTATGCCGGTCATGAACGCATTGGGGTCAAGGCCGGCGGCCTTGCAGGAGTCGGCAACGGCGATAGCGGTAGCCAGGCAGAAGGACATCTGGTGGATGGCATCGGCACCCGTCTCCGAGATTGCATGCCCTTGAATGTTCGTGTGATTCCACCGCGGGATCTGGTTGACGCAGAAATGGATGTTGTCGGTAGCCAGTTTCAGTGCGTCCTCAGTCTCCCACATGAAGTTGGGGGCATACCAGGCTGTGAATACCCAGTTCATGGTATTGCCGCGGAGATCGGATCGAGGTATACCCCGGCTCTCGGCATAGGCGATGTATATGGCAAACATGGGAAGGGTATCACCGTTTATGAGCACGATGTTGTTCTTGGCCAAATCTATGCCGTCGAGCATTCGCGCAAAATCCTCGTCCGTGTTGCAGGACACCCCATCTTTTCCTATGTAACCCTCAGCCTCGGGGTCATCCGGGTCGATGCCAAAGTATCCCGGGTAGTCCCATACCAGGTTGTAGGCTCTTGCGCCAAAGTAGGCTTCCATCCCAGCCTTGGTTAGCGCATCCATTCGTTCTCTGGTATCCTCAGGCAATCCGTAACCATGCACTGGCTGGTTTACCCAGGGCTGGAACTGGTAGTGAATGGGGTAATTGCTTCTCATGTAGGGGAAAGCACCCACCATCCCAATATCGTTTTCGTAGTCAATATCTTGTACATCCAAGGGCGTGTAGACTGGTTTTATCGGGATGCCGGAGTTTGTCTTTGAGGAGAAGTCTCTGCCCTCGTATCTGGCGAGGGCTTGATCCCACTGCTCCTGATGCTTTCGCGCTGCTTCCAGAGTATTCTCGTCAAACATTCCTAACCTCCTGTGCTTGCAAAATGGGCTTTCTTGCGTTCGCCCTGAGCCCTGGTTTACCCGGGTACGTTGCTGGTTTACCCGGGTAGGTTGCCCGACGTCGGGCAACCCACCCAAACTCTCGAACGGCTGCTCATGTGCCTCGACAACACGCTTTTTTCCGTTCGCCCTGAGCCTGCCCCTGATCTACTCAGGGGCCTGTCGAAGGGCTGTTCATGGTTCGACAAGCTCACCACGAACGGATTCGCGAATATCTATTCTCATCATTTGCTGGTAGGCGCTCGCCCACGGGGTTTTCTTCCGGCCGCTATCTGCCTTTGAACTCTGGTTTTCGCTTTTCCATAAACGCTGCCCTTGCTTCAGCCACATCCTCGCTGGAGAAAAGGGTGGGCATCATTGCTACCGTCCAGTCCCAATCCTCGCGGCATTTGCGGTTGAGCAGTTTCTTTATCATTTTCTGTGCCAGCGGTGCGCCGTTCTTCAGTCGCTCGGCGACCTTCCCTACCTCTTCCATCAACTGGTCGTGAGGAACTACCCTGTTCACGAGACCGACGGCCTTCGCTTCTTCAGCGTTGAAAGTGGCCCCGGTAAGGGCCATATATGCGATAGTGCGCTTGCCCAGGATCTCGGCGCCACGGAGCAACGTCTCAATGGGGATCTGTCCCCAGTTGACTTCCCTGGTGCTGAACCTGGCCTTGTCCGAGGCGATGACGATGTCACAGGTGAGGGTAATTCCGGTGCCGAAACCATAGGCGTACCCGTTGACAGCCGCGATAACAGGTATCGGCAGGTACTCAAAGTGCATGAAAGGCCGCGCAACATTCTCTATGAATTCAATGCCCTTGATGACCTTGTCAAACTCAAACGACCCGACGTCAGCCCCTGCGCTGAAGGCCTCGCCTTTCCCGGTTAGAATCACGACTCTAATGTCACCGTCTTTCTCGATGTCGGTCAGGGCGGCATCAAGCTCGCTAAACACCTCGGGGCTGGCGGCGTTCATTTTTTCCGGGCGGTTGAAGGTGATGGTGGCTATCTGGTCTTTCTTGTCCAGCAATATGGTCTGGAACTTCATATATCGTTCTCCTTTCTCCCTGGTCTGTAAGCGAACCCTGGGAAGTCCCTGATTTGAGCCCTAATAGCCGATAGACTCGAGCTCTTTCTGCAGAATCTCGTTCAAGTATCCCAGCCTCTCCTTGCCCGGCTTGAAGTCAAATGCTATCGTCCCGTAGGGATCAACTTCCTCTCTCAGCAGCCTGACCTGCTCCGCCGTTGGCTTCTCAGTCTCCGGTATATCCCTGGGGACTTCTAGCTCGAACCCGGTGTTCTCAAGCACCTGGTCAACGCTGACGCCTGGATGCAAGGAGTCTATCTTGAAGGGCTTATCTTTCTCCTCTTTGCTGATAACAGCAAGGTTCGTGATGTACCTTATGGGGCCGGGCCTGTAGCCTGATTCCACTCGCTCTTTTGCTCCAATGACGTACCTGGTACCTGTTATCACATCGACCTTGGGGACGAAAGTCCTCGTGGTATGACTTGGGAAATACCCGATCATCTTGCGATGCATCTTAATCACCTCAGGGGCTCCCGCTCCCCCAGGCCCGCGCAACAGGGGCTTGTCATACTCTCCAATCGCCGAGAGGTTGATGTTCCCATATTGGTCCGCCTGGATGCTCGATATCGCCTCGACATCGCCCCTTCCTTTCAGATGGACGGAGTTGAGGTCCTCCAGCATAGTCCACATAAGGGCTGCACCTCTTGTTGCCGCTGCTTCTGCCCTGGTAAACGATAGCTGGAATGGCCTGGTATCAACCGAGGCATAGGCCAGCAAGGTGATGTTGGGAGCATGTGTAATCTTTGCCAGGATGTAACTGGCGTAGGCAAGAGGAGTGAATGAGCCTAGAACTACAACATCACCATCTTCGATCTCCTTGGCCAGGGTCACGCACATCAACTCGCCAATGGAATAATCTTTCGCATACTGTGTCATAGGAACTTCACCTCCCGTGCCAGTCTTCGAAGTATCGCCGCCTGCCTCATGCCTCCTATGGCTTCAAGGTATTCAAATTCCGGTTTCATTACATACTCATCCAGATACTGTTTGAAGGTCTCCGGGCTGGTTGCCGCCTGCATGTATTTCATAATATGCCACGGGTCGAATACGTAGTCAGGCGCGCAGGAACAGGGGTGAGCTCCGAGTGGGGCCTCGATGACCATATCCACCTGGAACTTCGGAATCTTGGTCTTCTCGGGATGCTTCCGTATCTCCTCATCGGTCACTATCTCCTCTACCGAGACAATGCGGTTCCTGGCAGCCCTCATCATCTCTATGTCTGTTCCGGAAGTGCCTTCGATCTGGACATTGCCGGCATGGTCAGAACGCGTTGCGTGGATGATAGCCACATCCGGCACGATGGCGGCCGCAGCTATCAACTCCTCCCCGGTGAAGGGGCACTTTATGTTCTTGTAGAACCCTGGCCTGTACTTTACCAGATCGGAGCCGAAGGGGCCTCGGTAGGGAAGAAACGGAATATTCCTTCCGCCCGCCTCCAGCCCTATGATTACGGCAAGGCCGGTAATCTCATCGTACGGCAGGCCCTCCTTTTCGATCGCTCTGCGGAAGTTGGGCGCTAGTCCGAATGCCTCCATGCTGACGAAGGAAAACATCAGCCTGCTCAAGCAGCCAGCACCGATGAGCATATCGATGTCTATGCTTCCCACCACGGTTACGGCGGTAAGGTTCTTAATTCCGGAGCGAATGATCTGGCGTATTATTGCCATCGGATGGCTGCCCAGCCAGGAACCACCTACAGCAACCTTATCCCCATCCTTGATGATCTCGGTAATGTCGCTCAGTTTCGCGACCTTGTTTTCATCGGGCATGCATTCTCTCCTTTCCGTGGATTCTGCGCAGTCTGGCTGGTTGGGGCCCCTTGAGCTTTATGCCTTTGCACCTCGAAGAAGTGGGAGCAGCTCTCCCCATGAGCAGCGAGGCCGTAAGCATTTTAGCAAGGGCACACCCGACTGTCAACAAACGCCCGGAGAAGCCACTGCACCTTAAAGCTGGGATTCATTCCCCCAGAATCATACGAGCGGCTCGCAGACCAGAAAGGGCCACCGCTGGAACGCCTCCACCCGGCATTGTCCAGTGTCCCGCCAGGTGCAGATTCGGAATGGGCGTCTTCTGGTCGAGACGTTTGAGAAACATCTGAGGAGAGAAAGCCCACCCCATAGCAGCGCCCAAGGAGTTTAGAGTATATCTCTCGTACGTTAGGGGAGTAGCGGAATCCTGGACTACGATATGTCGAGAAAGACCGGGAATCAGCTTTTCAGCCTTAGCGATTAACTTCTGGGTAACCCTCTTCTTCTCCTCCCTCCAGCTTTTCCCTGCCAGATGGTAGGGGGCCATAGTCATAATGATCACAATGTGTTTGCCCCGCGGAGCCAGACTGGGATCGGCAAACGTGGGAATGGCGATTCCGAAACAGGGGATAGATACCTCCCCCCGAAGCAGAAGCTCCCAATCCCTCGTGTTGTCGTAAGTTTCATATACTATGGTCTCAGCGGCATCGATGCCTGCATTCCTGGGGTCGATATCCACGCCCAGATACACATAGAAGGATGACAGGCTGATCTCCAGCCGGTTCAAGGAAGCAACAAAATCTGAGGGCAGGTTTTCTTCACCTATCAGGTTGAAAAAGGTAGACCTCGCCGCCGCACCAGAGACAACATGCGCCGCCCGAATACGCTTCCCTCCTCTCGTTTCGATACCTACTGCCTCCCCTTGCTCCACAACAATCTTGTCAACAAAGGTCTTAAACTCGATGTCACCACCATATCTTCTCAATACCCGGACAAAGGCATCGGGTATCGCCTGAACCCCTCCCATGGGATAGTAATAACCACGAAGTAGCTCAGTGATCATCAGAGCAGAATAGTCTATCGCTGAATTCCTCCACATGGGGTGCCAAAGGTGCCAGTTGGCATTGACCAGGGCCTTCAATTTGACGTCCTCGATGTATTCATCAACCAATTCCTGAAAGGACTTGTTCTTATACTTCGTCAGCAAAGGAGACAAGGCTGGAAGCTTCTTAACATCCTCGTAAATCGATCTTACGGTATCGAACAGCCCGGCTATTCCCTCTGTTTCCTGTGGAAACATTTCCTTTAGCTTCTTAGGCAGGTATTCCACATCTCGGGAGCTGTCCAGTGATAAGTCAGGGAAAATCAAGCGCTGGAACTGTTCCTTGAACTGTATCTCCCCTTCCATGTCGAGGGCAGATAGCACCCGCTGGAAAGCTCCACTCTCCTTGCCCCCGGTTATGTGCAGAACCCCAGCATCAAACCTGAATCCCTTTCTTGAGAAAGAGGTGCAGCACCCTCCGGGCGCATAGTGCTGCTCTAGTACTCTGACCCTCTTGCCATTTCTGGCTAGATAGGCAGCACATGTTAAGCCGCCGATCCCTGCTCCTATTACCACCACATCATATTCTTCAGCGAAACGTTTGTTTCCCTTTCCCACTCTGGTTCGCTCCTTTCTGATTGTTCCCTGCCCTTCCTGTAGAAAACATGAGCCCACTGCCTAGATTCTCTGACCGGCAAGGAATCCGGATGCGATGGCTTCCATAAGCTTGCCGGGCTCAGCGCAATCGCCAACGAGATGAAGCTCTGGAACTCTTCCTTCCAGCTCCTGAGCAAGGCCGGTGTTAGTTGTTATTCCCACGTTTACCACGGTATCTGCCTCCATGAAGCCTGTGGAACCCGCGTGCATGATCTCCACCCCTTTGTTGGTTATCTTCACTACCTTGGCCTCCTTGAGCATCTTGGCACCGGCCTTCCTTAACTTATCCAGAAACACCCACCTGTGAGTGAGTTCAATATCCGAGCCTAATCGCCTGGATTCTTCGATTAGCGTTACCTCCTTCCCTCGATCCACCAGCGTTTCCGCAAGCTCACAGCCAGCGAAATTGCCACCCACTACGACAACGCACTTCTTGAACGGCCAATTGAACCTCAGAAGCCACCTTATAACCGATGGTTTGTAGAAGTACCTGATGAACAGGGCACCCATGTAGGAAACAAACCTCCTCAGGTAGCCACCTTTCTTGCTCGCATGGCCGCCGAAGATGGCTTGCACATCATTCCGGTCAAGTACAGTATTACCGCTGCTGCCTGACACCTCCAGGGAGGAAGCAGCCCCACCCAGTGCTAGAACGACCACCTCTGGTTTCATCTCCTCAACCAGGGCAGGCGTCACCTGCGTATTCAGCTTGACCTTGATCGGAAGCTTCTCGATTTGCCGTTTCATGTAGTTGAGGACAGGCTCTATCCGCCTGTTGGTAACTGACGCCAGGAGTAGGGCTCCGCCTAGCCTTGGATTTTGATCGCACAGCGTGACCTTATGCCCTCGAATGGAAGCTATACGGGCTGCTTCCATACCACCAGGCCCCGCACCAACGACAAGCACGCTCTTGCTGCTTGCTGCGGGCTTATCAGAGGGGTATTCTGCCTCTCTCCCCATTCTGGCATTGACGCTGCAAAACACGGGTGGATCGTCTACTGCTGAGATACAGCGGCAGCAGTTCATGCATGGTCTGATGTCAGCAAGTTGTCCCTCCCTTGCCTTATTCGGCAGGTCGGGGTCGGCAACCAGTGCCCGAGCCATATAGACCATATCCGCCTTGCCTTCAACCAGGACCCGCTCCGCAACGAGAGGGTCCTGAATCTGGGTGCCTGCAGCTACCGGGATATTCACTGCGCTCTTAACCCCTTGGGCGAGATAGACCCAGGCCCCTTGGGGCACCGGCGTTTGTATTATGGGAACCGAGGCATAGTGCCAGCCCGACATTACATCAATCTCGACAACTCCTGCCTCCTCTAATATGCGCGCCATTTCCTTCGTATCTTCAAGGTCATATCCCTTCGGCTCCATCAAGTCGGCACCGCTAAGCCTGCACGTTATGGGATAGCCCTCACCAGTCTTGCTCTTGATGTTCTCGATGATCTCGAGAAGGAATCGCATTCTGTTTTCCAGGCTGCCGCCATATTGGTCTGTCCTCCTATTGGTCAGCGGGGACAGGAATTGAGATGTAGTATAGCTGACCGACGCTATGACTTCGACGGCATCAAAGCCGGCCCGCTGGGCTCTGAGGGCTCCATCACCATAGGCGTCCACCATCTGGTGGATCTCATTAACGCTGAGAGCTCTGGGCATGGTGGGCTCAGAAGGCCCCCCCACACGAAAAGCTGACCCCGGCCGCCCCGTAGGTGTGATGCCTGAAGGGCTAATATACTCAACGGGGCCAGTACCGAATGCCCAGCTGTAGCCCGCCCCCATCTGCGCATAGGATTTGGCGCCATTGGCATGAATTACCTCAGACAGCTCTCTAAGGCCTGGGATAAAACGGTCATCGAATATCCCGAATAGAGGGCCCTGAATCAGCCTGGTGGGGGTGCAGCTTATTCCTATTAATGCCGCACCACCCTTTGCCCGCGCGGCATAGAAAGCTTTCGCCTGCTCGGTTACGTCGCCCTCTCCCATCGCTATGCCCATCGCAGGCAACTTTATCCTGTTCTTCAGTTCAATGTTTCCAATCTTGATGGGTTCAAACAGCTTGGTAAGCCTCTTTGCTGACATCTCCTCTTCTCCATTCTTAAACAATCTAATTTGTTCGGCACCAAGTTGTCAACATGCCCCTGGAATATGCCCGGTCGTTCTGCAAATCCCGGAATAGCAAGAAGTCGAGCGCCTTGACTTGGCGGGGAGGGATGGTATACGATTTTACCAGTCCCCGGCGTAGTCGGCACCGTCTGGCCTGGAACTTGGAGCAGGCTGGAGGGGGCTTTTTGATGAAAGCAATGTAGAGAGGATTAGGTATTATGGTAGGGATTACATCTTATGGCGCATATATACCACTGCTGCGGATAAGCCGCAAGACCATTTCCGCAGCTACGGGATGGTTGGGGTCGGCAACCGGTCTACCCGGAGAAAAGGCGGTGGCTAATTATGATGAAGATAGTCTCACCATGGCAGTTGCCGCGGCAGCGGATTGTCTGGGTGGAACCGATCGAGAAATTGTGGACGACCTGTACTTTGCCACAACCACTTCACCATATCGAGAGAGGCAAGGCGCGGTTATAGTTGCCACCGCCCTTGATCTCCGTTCTGATATTCGCACCGCTGACTTCAGCAACTCGATCAAGGCAGGGACTACTGCCCTCCTCTCTGCGTTTGACACCATCAAGGCAGGCTCGGCAAAAAGCGTGCTCGTCTGTGCCTCTGATTGCCGCCAGGGGAAAGCCGGTGGCTCTCAGGAGCAGTCTTGCGGCGATGGCGCTGCTGCCCTTCTCTTGGGGGATGGCGAGGCTATTGCCACCCTGGAGGGCTCCTACTCCCTTTCCTATGATTTCGTCGATTACTGGAGGACTGAGGGGGACAGGTTCGATAGGAGCTGGGAGGATAGGTGGATCCGAGACATCGGCTACAGCAAGTTTATCCCTGAAGCTATCTCAGGACTGCTGAGCAAGTACAACTTGAGCATCAAAGACTTCGCCAGGGTGGTTTACCCTAGCCTTTATCCCAGGGAGCATGCCGCCATCGGTAAGAAGCTCGGGGCTGAGCCCGATCAAATTCAGGAACAGGTATTCACCACGGTAGGCGATACCGGGACCGCTTATCCTCTGATGATGCTGGTGGCGGCACTTGAGGATGCCAAACCTGGGGACAAGATCCTTGTTGTCAGTTACGGAAATGGATGTGATGCCCTATTCCTGGAGGTAACCGGC
Source organism: uncultured Dehalococcoidia bacterium (assembly GCA_964502665.1). Taxonomy (GTDB): domain Bacteria; phylum Chloroflexota; class Dehalococcoidia; order SZUA-161; family SZUA-161; genus SOKG01. Next base: position 18,857 of record CAZCXP010000032.1, read on the forward strand.
GAAATAGAGAGGGTGAGGGACAGAAGGGGAATAAAAGGACACCTGTCTTCGAAGAGAGAGCTGGATAGCTATGAGAAATATGCTACCTTCCGCGATCTGCTTGCCGTGGATACCGGGCGGCGTGGCGAGGAAATCGGTGCCACCCAGCTATCAACGCTGTGGAGGGAACGCAGGATGGTCCTGGGGCTCTGCGGTTCGAGGTGCAGGCGCTGCGGCACCCCACAATATCCGCGCCAGGTGGTATGCGCCAACCCCAGTTGTGGAGCTGTTGGTGAGATGGATGTCTATCGCTTCTCCGACAAGAAGGGGCACCTGTTCACCTATACGGGAGATGCTCTGGCCCCCAGTCCCAGCCCGCCGGCAATCTACGGCGTCGTCGCCTTTGAGGGCGGGGGCAGGTATACCTTTGATCTGACTGACTGCGAGCTTGATTCGCTTGAGGTAGGTATGCCGGTGGAGATGAGCTTCCGCA
>CAZCXP010000033.1:0-19206 GCA_964502665.1 uncultured Dehalococcoidia bacterium
TGACGTTCCAGAACTTCTCGAATCCGATGTCGGCGGCGAAGCCGCTCTCGGTTACGTGGTAGTCAAACATCTTCAGTCCGATGCGATCGGCGATGATGGATGACTGCCCCACGGCGATGTTGGCGAAGGGGCCAGCATGCACCATGCAGGGCTGATACTCCACCGTGGAACACAGTGTGGGGTTGATGGTGTTGCGCATCCAGGCGGTCATGGCGCCGCCCACCTCCAGGTCTCCTGTGGTGACCGGTTTGCCACTCTTATCGAAGGCCAGGGTGACGTTATCCATCCTCTCCCGCAGGTCCGCCAGGTCGCGGACAATGGACAGCATGGCCATGAGCTCGGAGCTCACAGCGATGCCGAACCTGGACTGCATCGTGAAGCCGTCCATGCGGCCGCCAAGGCCGATGACGATATTGCGCAGGCTGTGGGCACAGAAGTCCATAATCCAGCCCATCTCCACCCTGGTGGGGTCGATGTCGAAGCGGCGCATCCTGGTGAGCCTGGCCAGCTGCTCATCATTGTAGTTGCGCTCGTGCATCATTCTGGAGGTAAGTGCCACCATGGCCAGGTTGTGGGCGTTGACGATGTCGTTGATGTCGCCGGTAAGGCCCATAGAGAACTCGGTCATGGGAATGAGCAGCGCATTGCCGCCGCCGGCAGCGGTCCCCTTGATATTCATGGTGGGGCCACCCGAGGGCTGGCGGATGCAGCCGCCGGCCTTATCCCCCCGCTTGCCCAGCCCCTCCAAGAGGCCCATCGCGGTCGTGCTTTTGCCTTCCCCCAGCGGCGTGGGAGTAATGGCGGTCACCTCGATGTACTTGCCATCGGGTTTGTCCCTGAGGCGCTCGATGATCTTCATGAAATCGAGCCGGCATAGTCTACCGAAGGGGATGATCTCATCCTTCTGCAGGTTCAATCTCTCCCGCCATTCCTCAGGGGTTGGCATGTTCTCTTCGGCCGCCTCTGAAATTTGCCAGTCCTTCATTTTTGTCGCGTCGTAAGCCACAGAAACCTCCTTAACTGATCTTGGTGTTCGGGAATTCCAAGTACTAATTCCTAAACTCTAAACAATACCAAATGCCCCAAAGTTCGAATACTCCAGAGGTTTGGAGTTTTGGTTATTCGGATTTTGAGTTTGTTTAGGATTTCGAGTTTAGGATTTAGCTCCTATTATTCATGGTGACTGCATCTCAGCAGCCCTGACCGTGTTCGCCATCAGCATGGTAACTGTCATTGGCCCCACTCCACCCGGCACTGGAGTGATAGCCTTGGCCTTCTCCTTGATAGCCTCGAAATCGGTATCGCCCACCAGCCTGAAGCCGCTCTTTTTGGTCTCGTCCGGGATCCTGTTTACGCCGACATCTATTACCACCGCTCCGTCCTTAACCATGTCCGCTGTTATTGCGTTGGGTTTGCCCATGGCAGCGATCACGATATCCCCTTGTCTGGTTATCGACGCCATGTCTCTTGTCCCTGTATGGACCACTGTCACCGTTGCATTGGCACCCTTCTTTTTCTGCATCAGGATGGCCGTCAGCGGCTTGCCCACGATGTTACTTCGCCCGCAGACAACCACGTGCTTTCCTTCGGGGCTGTTGCCGCTGCGAATGAGCAACTCCTGGACGCCGTGCGGGGTACAGGGCATGAAGTAGGGGTCACCGATCAAGAGCTTGCCCACATTGACCGGGTGGAAACCATCAACGTCTTTCTTGGGATCAATGGCATTGAGAACCTTGTCGGCGTCGATTTGCTTGGGCAGGGGGAGCTGGACCAGTATGCCGTGGAACTTGGGGTCCTTGTTCAGCTCCTCCACCTTGGCGAGAAGCTGCTCCTCAGTGGCGTCCTCGGGGAAAACTATTGTCTCCGAGTAGATACCCAGCTCCTCGCTGGCCTTGCCCTTGGCTGTGACATAGGATACCGAGGCCGGGTCTTCGCCAACGCGCACGATGACCAGCCCCGGGGTCACCCCTTTTTTCTCTTTGATCTCTTTTACCTTCTCCTTCAGCTCCTCGCGGATCTCTGCTGCTACCTGAGTCCCTGAGATTATCTCCGCAGCCATTTCCTCTGGCCTCCTTTAATGAAACTATTGTCACCTAGGGCATTGACCAATGCTGCCTCTTCCCACTCCGTATGCCGCATTTTGGCCAAGCGCATATGAAGATGGGACGGTGGAGTTGGAAAAGGACCTCGTGGTATCGAGATACGAGGCCCGGCTTGGTGGCAATGGTGGAAGTGGAAAATTCAGTTGCGGCGGGGAAGGTCGATTTGGAATCGCGGGTACAACCGATAAGCGTTACCTGCAATTTGTCCTCCAGGCCGTTCGGCAGCCATTATACCATATCACGGGGTAGGGCGCAATCGACTTGCCCTTTCCCAAATCCCTGAGCGCACATTCAAAAAGGGCAGTTCTCGGGTCGTCGCTAGATCTTCGAGCGCATACGCTTGCGTGTCATTGCGAGGAGCGCAGCGACGAAGCAATCCCTGAAAGAATTACGAGATTGCTTCGCTGCCCCTTCCCCTTCACTTCGTTTAGGGTCAGGGCTTCGGCTCGCAATGACAATGGAGATGTTGTATGCGCAGATCAGGCTGTTTTTTGATGGTTAAGTGCTGGCAATTTAGCTGAAGAAAATGAGAAAAGCACGCAGGGGGCTTGACAAACTCCAGAAAAAGTGGTAAAAGCTTTACAGTCCGTTTTGGCAAGGTGTGAAAAAGGACTTAGCGGACTAACCAGGCTGATACCAAGGCGGGCGGTAGTCCGTTAGTCCATCCAGAGGGAAAAGGGATACAACAGGCGTGGAGTTTTGGGCTCGAGTAGATGCCTATTCATTGTCGCAGGCGTCAAATAAATTAAGTTTTTGTTACAGGCACCCTGTGGCGGGGTACTTTGGCGATTTTCCTATGGAAAAGGCTTGACAAGCGGGATGAAAGGTGCTTACAATGAACTGACTTGGCTATTTTCGGGGTAATATACGACTTCAAGGAGGTGGTTATATGGAATGAGTACGGTGATTGAACATGAATTAGGACATGGCTATTCAGGGCAATGTAATGATTCGCCCGAGAAAGGAGAGAGTAGATGAGGAAGAAATACCCTAGTATTTTGCGGGTGCTGCTGGTGCTGGCGATGGTGGTCGCCCTCGCCGGGATGGTCGCCGTACCTGCTGTCGCGCAGCAGCCGACGACGTGTCCCGAAGTTACACTCAGCACTGTCAGCGGGACAGTGGGGGCGCCGGTCACAGTCGCCGTAAATGGTCCAGACACCTGGGAAGGGTACCCGGTGACTGTTGCATTCGATGGCAATGCGGTGGCGACCTCGCCGGCGGCGGTGACCGCCAACGAATATGGTGACGCTTCATGCCAGTTCGCAGTCCCGGCAACCGTCGGAGGAATACCTCACACGATCACCGTTACCGTTGCCGCCACCCAGTGCACGGCTACCTTCGCGGTGGTGCCAGCGGTGAAAATATCCCCGACAACCGGGCCTTCCGGAACTTCAGCGACGGTAACCGGCAGCGGATTCGGTACAACGGTTCCTGTCACTGCTATGGTCACGGTAGGTGGCGCGATGTTCGCCACCGGGGTAGCTGTTAACGCGGATGGGAGCTTCACGGCCACCGGCACGATTCCAGCGGGCCTGATGGCCGGTCCTCAGCCCGTTGTTGCCATAGATGGCGCTTCCCTCCAGGCGACCGCGGCGGTTCCATTCACAGTGACTCCCAACCTTGCAGTGACTCCCACCAGCGGGCTGGCCGGCATCAAGGTGTCGATAGCCGGTTCCGGCTGGGCGGATACAGACGTGGCAACTAACAGCGATGTTACTCTGACCTTTGGCGGACAAGCCTGGGTCACCGTTGAGGCGCCCGGCGGCGTCATAGATGAGACCGAGGTTGTGACTCTGACGACAACGCCTGCCGGCGGCATGGCGATCGCGGGCAGCCAAACTGTGAACATAGGCGGTGTTCCTGAGCCTGAATATACCATCGCGGGTGGGACCACCTTCACCGTGATAGCGCGCGCGTTGAGCCTGACCCCGGCCAGCGGTCCTATGGGAACCTCTGTGATGGTGATGGCCTCCAATCTGACCCCGGATGGTACCGTAGAGAAAAATGATCTGGATATCGGCACCAAGAACTGGAATACGGCGGCGGTGATACCGATCACCACCGGCGGGGCGCTGACCCCCACAACATTGATTGTCCCGGCTGGGCTCATACCGGGTGCCAACACTGTGCTGCTCACAGACACCCCGGGTGGCCTCCAGGCTGCTGGCATCTTCACCGTGACGCGGCCGACGCTCAGCGTGACCCCGGCGACGGGGCCAGAGGGCACAATGGTGACAATAAGGGGGAGCGGATGGGTTCCCGGCCGCACGGTCACACTCTGGTTCAACGATGTTATCCTGACCAGTGCGATGGCCGATGCCAATGGCAACATCGCGGCCGCGATAAACATTCCTGCGGCGGCGGACCCAGGTGCTAACAGAGTTGATGCCAATGATGACCGCGGGAACACGGCCCTGACCGCGATCTTCACAGTGCCCGGTGCTGCCATTCAGGTGACTGACCCTGACCCGGCAGAGGGAGGCGCTGGAAGTGCGTTCACTATAACGGGTAGCGGATTTGGCGCCTATACCGGCATCACTGTCCGCATCACCGGATTTGGTGCGTCTGCCCCGTACACTTTCCCCACTTCGGCATTCAGCGGTTCCCTTGGTGCCTTCACCTTTACCTCTACGATTCCCGGTGTGGCACCAGGGTCTGCAGTGCTGAGTGCAACCGATGGTCTCTCCACTGCAACAACGTTCTTCGTGGTCACCCAGCCGGAAGAGACGGTGGAGACTGCCCTCGCGAGCATCATGGACAATGTGGTCATTGTCTGGCACTACGATAACCAAGATGCAGAGTGGTTCTTCTTCGACCCGGCCGATCCAGGCAGCGATCTGGAAACTCTCGAGGCTGGCGGAGCCTACTGGATCAAGGTCGATCTGGCAGAGGGAGTGGATTCCATCGAGCTGGTCTGGGGCGTCCACGCCTATACGCTATACGACGGCTGGAACAACATCGGCTGGCAAGGGTAAGAGGATAGCGAGATTTCCCTGAGGGGTCGCGACAGCGGCCCCTCAGGGGCCACTGAAATTAGGAGGAAAGAAATAATGACCAAACTGAGAGTAGTGGTCTTGCTGGCAGTGGTAGCGCTTCTCCTCTTCCCGGCTATGGCCTCCGCCCAGGGGCCTCAGCTTCCGTGTCGGTTCCACGGCACGGTGCAGGTAGAGGGCGCCGATGTAGCTGACGGCACTCCCATAACGGCCACGATAGCCGGAGATACGTATACCACTGTCACCGCGACAACAGCGTCTGATGGCCCATCATCGTATGCCATAAAGATAACGCCTCCTGTGGACACAAGATATGATGAGGGAACGACCGTAACCTTCATGATAGGCAGCGCTTCCGCAGGACAGACGAGCACCTTTGAGGCTGGCGACAACAAAGCCTTGGACCTCACCATCGGCGAGGCGCCGGGACCGGTTGGGACTATCACCGACGTGGTAGTGTATTGGAGCGAAGGGAACTCCACAGTCCTAGGTAATACGCTCTATCTGTACCTCGGCGAGCAGCCTGAAGGGCCCCAAGGCCCACAAGGTGCGGCAGGTGCACAGGGTCCCCAGGGTGAGGCTGGAGAAGACGCTGCCGGTGGAATAGCATTGCCGATTGTTGCGCTGGTCATCGCTGTCATTGCAGGCGGCGTGGCAATTATGAGCATGCGGCGCAAGGTATAAAGCGCTTGATCAAAGGTTGTACTTAAGAAAAAGCGATAAAGCCGTCCGTCTCTTTTGGCGGACGGCTTTTGCCCCCTACTGGGCTACTGGGCTGCTGGCCCAGGGCGTTTTTTTAGCATATACGACGAATAAATAACTTGCGCATAAATGAGTAGAGTAGCGTCGTCACTCCTGTCACGACGAAGAATCCGTTGCCACAGGAGTGACAACGCTACGCTTGAACTCTGATCTGTAACTTTCGTCTTTCATCTTTGGGTTTTGATATTGTTTAGTATTCGACCTTGAGGAGCTCAGAGCCGAACGGGATTTCGTGCTCTGGATTTAGTGCTTTACTACGGTTTATGCGCAGTTATTTGATGCGTCTTATGTTAAGAGGATCCTTCGCTGGGAAAGGCCGCCGATAGCCGAACGCTAACGTATTCTGTTCACTTTTAAGCGAAATGTGGCTTCCTTATTGACAACTGCGAGGGCATGGGCTAAGATGCTTTCGGCGGCGATGGTTTGAGGGGCCGGAGGTTGAAAGGATTGGGAAGCATTACCAAACGCTGACGAAAGTAGTGGTAGATGCTGCCGAAAGTAGTGTTGACGGCGATTTCATTCTTATGTTAAACTCGGACGCGGAAGAAAAGGGCATAAAGGCAATCTGGAGGTGAAAAAATGAGGGTTGGAGTTATCGGTCTCGGTCAGGCCGGCGGTAGGATTGCGGACCTGTTGACCTATCACAGTCTGTGGGGCAGACACCCCGGTATCGTCCCCTTTGCTTTGGCTGTGAATTCGGCGCAAGCTGACCTCCTGGGACTGAAAACGATTCAGAAGAAGGACAGAATTCTTATCGGACAGACGGTGGTGAAGGGGCATGGGGTGGGGTTGAATCGCAAGGTAGGGGCGAAGGTAACAAAGCATGGGCTCCATTCGGTCATGCACGCGGTCACGGAGAAGACTATTCACCATGTAGATGCCTTCCTCGTCGTTGCTGGTCTTGGTGGTGGCACCGGGTCTGGAGGGGCAGGGGTCGTCATTTCTAAGCTCAGGCAGGTTTACGAGGAGCCGATCTATCTCATAGGCGTTCTTCCCAGTGAGGATGAGGGCAAACTTATGGCCATGAACGCCATAGAGTGCCTGCAAGAGCTGGATGGAATGGTCAATGGCATGCTCCTTTTTGACAACGACGTTTGGAAAAAGGAGGGGCTCCCGCTCGAGACAAGCTACAACATGATGAACTACGAGCTGGTGAAGCCATTGCCCCTAATGCTGGGTGCCGGTGAGACGGAGAAGGACAAGGTTGGCATAAAGGTGATCGATGCCTCTGACATCGTGAACTCCTGGGAAGGGTTCACCTATATCGGATACTCAGAGATGAAGGCCAAGAAGGCGCGTGACAGGTTCTTCTTCTTCAGGAGAAAGACCTCCATAGACCAACTGAGTCCAGCTATGAGGTGCTATACCGCTATAAGGAACGCTGCTACCCTGAGGTTAACCGGCGAGTGCGACATAAGGAAAGCCAGGAAGGCATTGATGATCATTGCCGGGCCGCCAGACGAGCTAAATATGGAGGGCTTCTCCCATGCCAAGAGCTGGCTGGAAAGCTCTATAGCCACCCCCGAGGTTAGAGGGGGAGACTGTCCGATCCGGGGGTGGGACACGGTGGCTGGTATGGTGATGCTTTCAGGCTACACAGAAATTCCCAGACTGGGCGTGACTTTGAACCATGTGAAGGCGCCTGCGGGTTTGACGGCGTCTGCGCCAGACGAAGGGTGAATACTGTGAGACCTTGGCTCTCTTATGGGCTGAAGGCCGGAGTGACAGCATGTTGAAGGTCAGGCGATTCTGGTGGATCCCAATAGTGATATGTATTATCCTAGGTATCGTGGCCCTGATACCTTCAGATACCGCTAAGGATGGTACGTTCTTACCTTATCAGCCCATTATTCCCCTGGCTCCAATAAGCTCGATATTGATTTGGCTTGCTGGTGGCCTGATCTATCTCCTGGGGCGATGGGCTACGGGCAGGCCCTTACGCTCGCCATCCCAGTAGCATCATGTTTTTGGGGTTCCAAGTTCAAGGTTAACCTACAACGTAGAACTTAGAACCTAGAACCTAGAACATCTAATGGTAGTCGAGCACTACGACGTTGGTCTCTGCGGGCAGGGTCGATTTGCTGATGTTGAGCTTTGGCTGGGAAGAGACCTCTTTCAGACCCATCTCCTTGAGGAAGTGTTCTAGAGGCTCCAGGTCCATCTTCACCACCTCCGTCTTGAAGTGCATCGGTATTACGAGCTTGGGCTGAAGTAGGCTTATGATTTCGACCGCCGCCGTTGCGCCAATGGTAGCTCCTCCTCCCACGGGCACCATCAAGATATCGGTATCGCTCATCTGCTCGATTTGCTCCGCTGTCGGCACGTGACCCAGGTCCCCGAGATGGCAGATGCTTACCTCCTCGATCTGCACAAGGTAAACGGTGTTCTTACCTCGATGCTCTCCCCTGTCATTATCGTGAAAGGTAGCGATACCATTGATGAAAACGTTGGCGATCTCGTACTCGCCCGGCCTGCTGATAACCCTGGGATTGCCGGCAACACCCTCCGAGAAGCTGTGCTGGGGGTGATGGTGGCTCACAGTGACGATGTTTGCTGTGAGCTTCTTCACAGGGTAGCCCAAGGTTTTGTCAAAGGGGTCGGTAACGATCGTAGCTTCCTTACCCCTTATTCTGAAGCAGGAATGACCCAGCCAGACGATTTCCATGCTATCCTCTCAGGCGTGAGAGCAGCGCCCACCCCGAAGGCAGTGCCACTGCCGCCAGAACCAGCTTGATCAAGTCGCCTGGAATGAAGGGATAAAGGCCAGCCAAGAGCACCCCGTTAGTCGGGTCAAGGAATTTGAAATCCAGCTGCCAGCCGCTGAGCCACTCTGGGGCGAAGAAGCGTGCCAGCCAGGGAAGACCGAACAGGTAGAGAACGGCGTTGCCACAGAGCATGGCAAGCGCCGTAGTCCAGAAACGCCGGTCCCAGCCCCGCTCGGCAAGGAATCCCACGACGAATGCAACAGCTACAAACCCGATGAGGTATCCCCCGGTAGGACCAGCGAAGCGAGCAGGGCCCCCGCCGTAGCCCATAGCGGCAGCGAAAGCAAACACCGGCAACCCCATCGCACCCTGAGCCAGGTAGGCTATTATGCTCAGTGACCCCCGCCGACTGCCCAGAAGAGCACCGGTGAGCAATACCGCGAAGGTCTGCCCTGAAATCGGAACCGCCGTTCCCGGGATGAGAAAAGATATGCGGGCACAGAGGGCAATAAACCAGCTGAAGCCCACAATCAGCGCCAGATCGACTGCCAGGTTACGGCGCACTCCTGCTTTGAGCAACAGGGTATCCACCATGGTAGTGGTTGTTGCTAGACCATTCATCGGTTATCTCCTTTCTCTATTCACGATGTTCTTGCTCCCGGTCCCCATTGAATCGCCATGGCTGCCCAGCTAAGGCCACCCCCAAACCCGACCAGGACCAGATTATCGCCATCCTTGATCCGGCCATCCTCTATGGCCTCACACAGAGCAATGGGGATCGAGGCTGCCGAGGTATTGCCGTAGCGGTCTACATTGATGAAGAACTTGTCCAGAGGGATGCCGAGCAGTCTGGCTGCAGATTTGAGGATGCGGGTATTTGCTTGATGGGGGATGATGAGATCGATGTCTGATAGCTCGAGGTGGGCGGCGGCAACAACTTCCTTGGTCGCCTGGCACATAATGTTGATGGCGAACTTGAATGTCTCCGGTCCTTTCATGGTGAGAAAGTAGCGCCCGTCATTTAGGCCGCAGGGTCCCGGGGTGTAGAGAGTATCCACCCCGGAGCCATCATTGCCCAAGACGAAGCTGAGTGAGCCTGGTAGCGAATCACTGGCCTGTATCACCACCGCTCCGGCGCCGTCGCCGAAGAGGACACAGGTATTGCGGTCCTGCCAATCCAGAATCCGCGAGTAAACCTCGCTGCCCACAACCAGAACATTATCGTAGGCTCCGGTTGCAACGAACTGGCAGGCTGTTGCCAGGGCATAAATGAAACCGCTGCAAGCGGCATTGATGTCGAAGGCAGCTGCCTTTCTCGCACCCAGCGAGTCCTGTACCAGGGAGGCGCAGGCGGGGAAGATATGATCCGCGGTGCAGGTTGCCGCTATCACCAGATCGAGGGAATCGGCTTGAATTCCGGAAACATCGAGAGCCTCTCTGCTGGCACGCACTGCCATCGTCGAGGCTGTTTCGTCAGCGCCAGCAATTCTTCTTTCCCTGATCCCGGTACGACTCCAAATCCAGGCGTCTGAGGTATTGACCAGCTGCTCTAGTTCTTGGTTTGTGAGCACTTTCTCAGGCAGGTATTTGCCCCAACCTATAACCCGTGCATATCGAGCCAAGGAGGCCTCTTCTTTTTAGCGCTTGTCGGAAGGAAAGTATAGCAGACTTGGCAGTCGAGGTCAAACGTCTTGACAAAATTGAGTGTGAGGTGATAGAGTTAATTATGTGTTAGCAGTCTTAAGCTAAGAGTGCTAATCGAGGGGAGGGGAATGCTCACTCAGAGAAGGTCGGCTATCCTCAACATTGTAGTCGCTGAGTATATCTCAACTGGATTGCCTGTGAGTTCGGATACCGTCGCTCGCAGGGGGCTGCGGGTGAGTCCGGCTACCATACGTAATGAGATGGGTGAGATGGAGGAAGAGGGTTACCTTTCTCAACCTCATACCTCGGCGGGGCGCATCCCCTCGGATGAGGGGTATCGCCATTACATAGAGTCCATGATCGGCCATATTCAACTTTCTTTGGTCGAACAGCGCCTGATCCGGCACCAATTTCACCAGGTAGAGAGTGAGGTCGAGGAATGGACCCATCTTGCTGCTGCTATACTCTCACGCGCAGTGCGTAATGTAGCCATCGTTACTCTACCCAAGCCTCACGAGCCCCGGCTCAAGCATCTGGAGCTTGTTTCCCTTCAAGAGTTCCTGGCTTTGCTCGTCCTCGTCCTCAGGGAAGCCAAGCTCAGGCAGCAAGTGCTGGCCCTGGAGGAGGCTGTTTCTCAGGAGGAGCTTAGTGCCTCTGCCCAGAGAATTAACTCTGCCTGTGCTGGGCTGACTTGTTCCCAGATAGCCACCAAGTGCTTGGAGCTTTCCCTTCTGGAGGAGCAGGTGGTGGGAGCTGTGGTGCAGATGATGCAGGTTGAGGAGGGTGAGGCTTATGAAGAGCCCTGCGTTGATGGCTTGCGCCATATCCTCAGCCAGCCCGAGTTTTTCTCGAGGAGCAAGTTGGCGGCAATTGTCGAGTTGTTTGAGCAGAGGAGCCTGCTCAAGTCGCTCCTGCCCCAGGTGCTGACTGGAGAGGGAGTGCGAGTGGTCATTGGGAAGGAGAACAAACAGGACGTGATGCAGGACTGTAGCGTGGTCATCACCAGATACGGTATTCCTGGCGAGGTTGGCGGGGCCCTGGGTGTGATGGGGCCAACTCGAATGCAATACGATCGCGCTATTCCCACTGTCCGCTTCTTGTCCACGGTGATGAGCGAAATGGTGGCCGAGCTGTACGGGTAGAGTTTGTCAGTGTTCTACGTTCTACGTTCTAGGTTAACCTTGAACTTAGAACCTAGAACCTAGAACCTAGAACGCCAGGAACGCCGATCTAAGAGGGGTGATATAGTTTGGCCGACGAAGAGATGGACTTCTCGCCAGATCAGGAAGGTGTTGACAGGGCGGAGGTTGAGCAGGCGGAGGACCTGGAATCGCTCAAGAAAGCCCTTGAGGAGGCAAAGGAGAAGGCAGAGAAGTATCTGGCCAACTGGCAGCGAGCGGAGGCAGACTTTGTTAACTACAAGAGGCGCAGTGAGCAGGAGCGAGGTGAGATGGCCAGTTTCGCCAACGCCACTCTCATCTCGGACTTGCTTCCCGTCTTGGATGACCTGGAGCGGGCCCTGGGAAACGTTTCCGACGACTTCGATGGGCCTACCTGGGTTGAGGGTATCAGGCTCATCTATCGTAAGCTGAAAGCGGTTCTCGAGGCTCAGGGGCTTCTGGGGATCGAGGCTGAGGGCAAGGACTTCGACCCCAATTTCCACGAGGCGGTGATGTGCGTGGAGGGCGAGGAGGGGAAGGTTTGCGAAGAAATACAGAAGGGCTATAGGCTTCGCGATCGCTTGCTCCGCCCTTCCAAGGTGAAGGTGGGGAAGGAGGAGAGTTCTGAATCCGACGAGGCGCGAGAGTAAATTCATGTGACTTCAGGGAGGTTGGATATGGGCAAGGTAATCGGTATCGATCTGGGGACAACCATGAGCGAGGTGGCGGTGATGGAGGGCGGGGATCCAGTGGTGCTCACCAATGCTGAAGGCTCCCGGCTTACACCCTCCGTAGTGGCAGTTAGCAAGAATGGGGAGCGATTGGTGGGACAGGTTGCCAAGCGACAGGCGATCACAAATCCCGAAAACACTGTCTACAGTATCAAGCGCTTTATGGGGCGCAAGTGGGGTGAACCGGCAGGGCGAGAGCTACCGGTGGAGGAAGACGCCGGCCGCAAGACCTACAAAGTAGTCGAGGGACCCGACAGGGAGGTAAGGGTGGTCATGGGAGGCAGGGAATACAGTCCTCCAGAGATATCGGCGATGATCCTGCAGAAGATGAAGGCCGATGCTGAAGCCTATCTTGGGGAAAAGGTGACCGAGGCGGTCATCACTGTGCCTGCCTATTTCAACGACAGCCAGAGACAAGCGACCAAGGACGCCGGTGAAATCGCAGGTTTGAAGGTGCTACGCATCATCAACGAGCCCACCGCTGCGTCGCTTTCCTACGGCCTGGACAAGAAGAAGGACGAGACCATTGCCGTCTACGACCTCGGCGGTGGCACCTTCGATATCTCGATCCTGGAGTTGGGCGAGGGAACCTTCCAGGTCAAATCGACCAGTGGCGATACCCATCTGGGCGGCGACGATCTCGACCAGCGCGTCATGGACTGGCTGTGCGACGAATTCAAGCGGGATCAGGGAATCGATCTCAGGAAGGACAAGATGGCTCTGCAGCGGCTGAACGAGGGTGCAGAGAAGGCGAAATGCGAGCTCTCCACGGTGGCGCAGACCGAGATAAACCTTCCGTTCATCACCGCCGATGCCTCGGGCCCTAAACATCTGAACATTACCTTGACCAGGGCCAAGCTTGAGCAACTGGTGATGGAACTGGTGGAGAAAACCATGGCCCCATGCCGTCAGGCGCTTGAAGATGCTGGCATCGCCGCTAGCCAGGTGGATGAGGTCATACTCGTAGGCGGACAGACCCGGATGCCCCTAGTTCAACAGAAGGTAAAGGAATTTTTCGGCAAGGAGCCGCATAAAGGCGTCAACCCCGACGAGGTTGTCGCCATGGGGGCGGCGATTCAGGGTGGTGTGCTCAAGGGGGATGTCAGGGATGTGCTGCTCCTCGACGTCACTCCCCTTACCTTGGGCATCGAGACTCTGGGCGGGGTAATGACTTCTCTCATCGCACGCAATACCACCATTCCAACATCGAAGAGCCAGATATTCAGTACGGCTGCTGACAACCAGCCCAGCGTGGAGATCCATGTGCTCCAAGGGGAACGTCCTATGGCTACCGATAACAGGACCCTGGGTCGCTTTATGCTCGACGGTATCCTTCCAGCGCCACGGGGGATGCCTCAGATCGAGGTTTCCTTCGACATCGATGCCAATGGCATCCTCAGTGTTAAGGCCCATGACAAGGGCACTGGCAGGGAACAGAAGATCACCATCACCGCCTCCAGTGGGCTGAGCAAGGGGGAGGTCGAGCGCTTGCAGCGCGAGGGCGAGATACATGCTGCTGAGGATGCAAGGAAACGTGAGGAGGTTGAGACCCGCAATATGGCCGATAACCTGGCGTATACTGCGGAGAGGACGCTGAGAGAGCAGGGAGACAAGGTACCCGCTGACCTGAAGGAGGAAGTTGACGGCAAAATAGCAGCGGTGAAGTCGGCGCTATCGGGCAGCGACATAGAGCAACTCAAGCGCGCGAGCCAGGAGCTTTCTGAGGCGTTGCAGAAGGTGGGCGCAGCGGTCTATCAGCAGGCGGGTGCTCCTCCACCTCCCCCGGGTGGGGAGGAAGCAGGTGGGGAGGAACCAGGCAAGGGCGATGAAGGCACTGTGGAGGGCGAATTCAGGGAGGTGTGATAACGACCCCAATGCTGCCTTCAGTAATGTGGCAAATAAGGCGGGAATTTCCCGCCTTATCTATTTGACCAAGGGTAGGTCGCCCGACGTCGGGCGACCTACCCAGCCGTTCGTGGTGAGCCTGGGCCGTAGGACGGGCGACCTACCCAGCCGTTCGTGGTTCGACGGGCTCAGGGCGGACGGATTTAACTCTGTTTTCGGAGGAACAAGAATTGACCAGGGCCAAAAAGCGGTGTACACTTTGATGAAGCCCGGGCTATACGAAACGCATCAAGTAGCTGCGCGTCAACCGTAACTAAGCACCAAATCCCAAGCACGAAATCCTAGACAATATCAAAACCCAAAGATAAAAGGAGCAAAATTACAATTCAAAGCTCAAGTGTGGCGTTGCCACTCCTGTGGCAACGAATTCTTCGTCGTGACAGGAGTCACGACGCTACCTGTGGCAACGAATTCTTCGTCGTGACAGGAGTCACGACGCTACCTATTATGAGTTTTGCTGTGCAGCCTTTACTTTTGCATTTTGATATTCGATATTTGAATTTGTTTAGTGCTTAGGAATTAGTACTTAGGATTTCTCTTGTCAGGAGTGACGCTTGACCCGGCAAAGATGGCAAATCTGCCCCCCGCTTCCCGATAACGTGCTGGCGCAGCGGCTTGGGGACGAACCTTTTTCGCGGCATCAGGAAGACGGCTTGTCAGCCAAACTGCCGAAGATAACCCCGTTACTTGTCCAATTGCTCCATAATCGTGGAATCGTAGATCCCGCTGAGTTCGAGCCCTTCCTCGTTGCTGACGAGAGGCTGGCACATGCGTCCCTCCTCCTCCCAGATATCGACAAGGCTGTGACCAGGATCCTCCGCGCCTTGCTCGGAGACGAACTCATCGCCATATATGGCGACTTCGACGCCGACGGCATTACCGCTACTGTTCTGTTGGTCCAAGGTATCTCGCAGATGGGAGGCAGGGTCGTTCATTACATTCCTCACCGCCTGGATGAAGGTCACGGGCTGAACTTCTCTGCCCTGAAGAGCCTGAGAGAGACGGGGGTTAGCTTGGTAGTGACCGTCGACTGTGGCATCCGTGGATTCTCCGAGGTAGAGCAGGGGCAAAAACTGGGCCTGGACATCGTTATCACAGACCATCATGTGGCTCCTGACCAGCCTCCCCCTGCCCTGGCGGCCATCGACCCCAAACGTCCTGACTCTGGTTACCCGTTTTCCGAGCTGGCGGGCGTAGGGGTTGCATTTAAGCTCCTGCAGGCGCTTTTTGGGGCAACTCACAGGGATGGGGAGTGGGATGATTTTCTGGACCTGGTTGCTCTGGGAACTGTTGCCGACATGGTGCCCGTGGAAGGAGAGAACCGATATCTGGTAAAACGTGGGCTCGAGGTGCTTAACCGAAGTCAAAGGGTTGGCTTACAAGAGCTGGTGCTCTGTGCCGGCCTGGAGATGGGCAAACTCGATGAAGAGAGCATCTCTTATATGCTGGGGCCCAGGCTCAATGCCAGCGGAAGAATGGATCACGCTGTCACCAGCTATGAGCTGCTAATTACATCTTCTCGAACGAAGGCTCGTGAGCTTGCGAGCGCGCTTGAGTCCAGTAACAGCGAGCGCCAGAGGCTGAGCGCGGAGTTCTTTGCCAAGGCGAAGGAGACATTGCTTCGCGAGGGGGCTGATCTGCCGCTGCTGATGGTTAGCGGACCCGATTACCCTCCCGGGGTGGCGGGAGTGGTCGCTGGCAAGCTGGCCGATGAGTTCTATCGGCCGACTGTTGTGCTCCAGTTGGCTGGTGAGACAGCCAGGGGTAGCGCCCGCAGCATCCCCGAATTCGACATCTTTGCCGCCTTCACCGAGTGCCAGGATTTGCTCTCCCGCTTCGGGGGACATCGCCAGGCGGCGGGCTTCATCACGCCCAGCGCCAACTTAGATCAGCTTAATAAGCAGCTTCTGGAGATAGCAGCCCGGGAACTGGTCGGGGTCGACCTTCGGCCTGCGATAAACATCGATGCCATGATTCCGCTGTCTGCGTTGAGTGGAGAAACCTACAAGCTCATAAGCGCTCTGGCGCCCTTCGGGCAGGCCAATCAGGTCCCCACTTTTCTCAGTCGAAATGTGAAGGTGATGGACTCGCGCAGCGTCGGCAGCAACGCAGATCATCTGAAGCTGAAGCTGCGCGATGGAAATGTTGTCTGGGATGCCATCGCCTTCAACGTTGGCGACCGAAAGCTGTCCTCCCATCTCGATATTGTCTATAATCTGGAGAAAGAGGACTGGGGCGGAAGGCAACTGCTGCAGCTCAACATTATCGACTTTCTGCCCTCATCTTGAGAATCGACCTCGGCAAACAAAGCAATCCGCGAGGCAGGATAGGCGTCATTGCGAGGCACAAGGTGCCGAAGCAATCCAGCGAATGGGGCACAGGAAAGGGATATTGAGATTGCTTCGCGGAGTTTACCCTGAGCTAGATTCTTCGGTCCCCTTCGTTTCACTCAGGGCCCCTCAGAATGACAGAAAGCGAAGGGCTCGCAATGACAACGGAGCCTGTCAGCAGATAAGCCAATGAAGCGACCTCTGATACTTCTATTGATAGTGACCACTGTTTTTCTCCTTAGCTGCGTCCCTGACGCCGGAAACGTTGCCCCTGACATCGAAGGTGAGGTGAGGGTCATTCGAGTTATCGACGGCGACACTATCGAGATCGAGGGGGGTGCCCGAGTCAGATATATCGGTATCGATGCCCCGGAGGTTTTCCCGCAAACGGAGTACTACGGCCTGGAGGCCTGGGCCAAGAACATCGAATTGGTGGAGCAGAAGACGGTGACACTGGAAAAAGATGTATCAGAAACAGACGTCTACGGGAGGCTGCTTCGCTATGTTTATGTCGACGGTCTTTTCGTCAACGGGGAGCTGGTACGCCTTGGCTACGCCCGGGCTATTCCGTACCCGCCGGACACCAAATACCAGGAACGCCTGGCGCAGCTCGAGGAGGAGGCAACAGAGGCTCGTAGAGGGCTCTGGCGATAATAGCAGTATTTTGTCTCAACTGCCCTCGAATTTCAGCTTTCTCTCAATCAAGGGCGGGCAGCAATCTGATTCCCCTCCGGCTCCTCTGCTCCAACGACATAAGACAACCTCATCAGCCTTCTTTTCACCTGAACTGCCGAGCGGCTTTTTGTGCTGTCAGCGAATGACTGTACTTAGTACGCTCTGAGCATATATAATCCGTACATGCCCAGTTACCTGAGGAATTTCCAGCCTGGGGAAGGAGAAGGATGGGGGAGCTAAGCCTACTGGCGAGCATGGCAATTGTTCTGGGGGTTGCGCTTGTTGGGGGTATGGCAGCGCGCCTCTTGAGGCTGCCCGTCATCCTTGGCTATCTCCTGAGCGGGATTGTCATCGGGCCTTACGGGCTGAAGCTGGTTCCTGAGCTAGGGGACGTTGAGACACTGGCCGAAATCGGAGTCGTACTTCTGATGTTCACCCTGGGCATAGAGTTCTCTCTTAGAACGCTGAGGCAGGTAGGCAAGGTTGCCATATTAGGTGGGGCCGCCCAGATAGTGGTCACTGTGGCGCTGGGGCTGATGGTGGGCTGGCTGCTCCAGTGGTCGCTTACGGAGGCGGTTGTATTCGGTTTCTTCATTGCGCTGAGCAGCACCATCATTGTCCTCAAGACTCTCATGGAGCGTGGGGAACTGGGGAGCCCCCATGGGCGGGTGATGATTGGCATTCTCCTGGTGCAGGACCTCAGCGTGGTTCCTATGATGGTTATTCTTACGTCTCTGGGCGAGCCGGAGACAGGGGTTTGGGGGTCCTTGGGCTGGCCTGTGTTGAAGGCAGTCCTGTTTCTAGCGGTGGTATTTGCCTTGGGTTATTGGGTGCTTCCCCAGGTTATGAAGAGGGTAGCGGGGGGGCGCTCCCGGGAGCTTTTCCTACTTACAGTAGTATGCCTTTCCCTCGGGGCAGCCTTTGGCGCCGATTACGTCGGGCTTTCGGCAGCACTGGGTGCCTTCCTCGCTGGGCTGCTGTTCAGCGAATCTGAATATGCCCATCAGGCTCTGGCCGACATCAGGCCCCTGAGGGATATATTCGCCATCCTTTTCTTCGTCTCTCTGGGGATGCTTGCCGATCCCAGCTTTGTAGCAGAGAACCCGGGAGAGGTAGGTGCTGTTGTGGCGGCCATTGTGCTGGGCAAGTTCTTAATCGTGGCTCTCGTCCCCTGGGCCTTTGGTTACAGCGCCAAGACCAGCCTGTTTGCCGGCAGCGGGCTCTTCCAGATAGGGGAGTTCAGCTTTATCCTGGCTGCCCTCGCCCTCGAAATGGATATCATCTCCAACAATCTGTATTCCTTGACCTTGGCCGCAGCAGTTATCACTATCTTGCTGACTCCCTTTGGCATGGGCTTGACCTCAAAAATCTACCACCGGCTCATCCAGGGGCAGAGAGTCTCGAATTTCCTGGCTGCCCGGCTTGATCCAGTGGCATCAGGCCAGGGGAGGCAGCTTTCCAGCCATGCCGTGGTCTGTGGCTATGGCCGAATGGCCAAGAGCCTGGGGCAGGTGCTTGAGCGCAGGAATTTCTCTTACCTTATCATCGACATAGACCCAAGAGTCATCGAGTTGGCGCGTGAGAGGGACATACCCTGCATCTACGGAGATGCCAGCAATCCTGACATTCTGGCTCGGGCGGAGCTGGAGAGGGCTAAGGTCTTGGTGGTTACCCTTCCCGATCCGATAGCTGCCAAACTGGCGGTGGCCAACGCCCGCCGGATCAATCCCAGGCTCGATATAGTGGCTCGGGTTCACCGGGATGAGGATACCGAGGTGCTGCGGAGTCTTGGAGTCGCCGAGATGGTGCGCCCAGAGTTAGAGGCCGGACTGGAGGTCATCCGCCATACGCTGCACCGCTTTGGCTTGACCATGCAGGAGATTCAGTACATAGTCAATACCCTCAGGGAGGAGGAAGTCTAGCAGGATTCACCCTCATCCCTTCCTCTTCACTGCGTTCAGAGCTTCGGCTTCTCGTCATTCTGAGGAAGATGTCACTCCTGCGGAAGCAGGAGTCCAGAAAGTTGAACAGTTGCCATGAAAGTAGCTATCTCGATGTCGTAATTATTGAGAGGGATTCCCGCTTTCGCGGGAATGACAGAATGGTGAACACTTGCAGGCTTTTTGCCCCGTTTTTCTTGATCAGGCACAATCAAACGCAAGTAGCGTTGAATAGCTCCATTAATCAGTGTAGAATAGT